>NZ_CP165727.1:0-313611 GCF_041200175.1 Streptomyces sp. R33
CCCGCGGAGCGGGTACCTGAGCGCTGCGCGCTCAGGAGAGAACCGCCTCGCTGCGCTCGACGGGGCTCGGCTTCGCCGAGCCAGAGCCGGCCCTTCGGGCCGGGGTCCTGCGCTTCGCTCCGGACGGGTTCGGGGTTCCGCTGCGCTCCACCCCGAACGGCCCGCTCCGCGGGCCCGGGTGACCCCGTTTCACGGGGTCCGGGCCTGCGGCCCGTTGGGCGGGTCCGCTCCGCTCCCCCGCCCCAGGCCCTTCCGGCTCCGCCTCCAGGACCAGCCCGCTCCGCGGGCGCCAGCAGCAGGGAGGTGGGATGGTGCCACGGTCGGCTGTGGTCTGCGGAGCTCCCGGTGCTGGCCAGGCCGGGGCTGAACGCCGCCCGCGGCTTACCGGTGCTGCTGTAGCGGATGACGAAATCCACTGTCATCTGTATGCCTTCCTGCCAGCCGGGTGACGAGCAGCGTGGAGCATGCGAGCCATCGAACGGGCCACGTCCGGTGGCTCCTTGACTGCTTGAGGGGATGACAGCGGGCGCTTCGCGCCCTGGACGGCCATGTCCGCTGCGCTCCCCCCTGCCGTGGCCCTGCTGGCAGCAGTCACCCGGTGGTGGGTGACTGCCTGTCATGGGGTCAGGGCTTCAAGCTGTTGGGTGATGCGCTCCAGGTCGTCGGCCTCGCCCTCGTACGCGGGCCCGTCCGGGTGGTGCCGGAGCTCTCGCAGGGAGGTGATGTGGTCTTCCTGATTAATGGCGAGCAGGCGGTGTTGGCGGTCGTGGGCGGAGGTGTAGCGGGCGCGGCTGATGGGCGCGCCGTGCAGCGGGAGCAGCGCGGTGTGGATGTACCAGCGTCCGGCGGAGCGGGCGTAGTAGTGGATTTCGTCGTACGGGTCGGTTCCGTAGCGGTAGGCGCGCTCTTGGTAGGCGAAGACGACCAGTCGTCCATGACTCAGTTCAACCCAATCGCCGTCGACGGCTTGAATGGTCAGTGGCTGCCCGTCGGGGGCGATCTCGGTGACAGAGGTGCGGCGGACGCAGAACAGGACATCGGCGCCGGTTTCGGTGTTGGTGAGGATGAGCCGCTCGTCTGGGAACCAGTGGTCACCCTCGTGATCCCGCCCGTGGGGGCACTCCCATTCCGGCCGGGCGAGGTAGCGGCCATGGGCCTGCGTCTGGCTTCCGTGGTAGTCGACGATGAAGGTTCCCATGCGAATGCTTCATTCTACTAGCCGGATTGAAAATGGAGATGATCACAAGTCCCGGTGAGCCGGAGGCGGGACTTCCCCGGCCCCGGACGCGAGTCCGGGGCCGGGCGCGGTCTTTGCTGGGCCGTCAGACGGCCAGAAGGCGGAAGGCCCGCTCCATCACGTCGTCAGCGGTTCCTGTGATCACCCGCTCGGCGCGGACTGCGGTTTTCGCGGCGGGATCCGCTCCGCGTGCGGGGGCCACATGGTTGGCGTACTCCGTGATCGCGTTGTACCCCGCCCACGCCGTGCCCCGGATACCGGCCTGCGTGTCCGCCTGCTCGAACAGGTTCCGGATGCTGGCCCACCGGGTGTCCCGGTTGGTCTTCTTCCGGGCGCTGTCGCTCCCCTCCAGCGGCCAGAGCTCATCCACGATCTTCCGCAGGCCGGGTGTGGACATCTCCACGTCCAGCATGCGCTGCGCCGCCTTCTCGAACTCCTCCGCGTAGCGGAACGTCAGCCCCAGGGCCTGGCGAGCCTGCGCGACGCGGGCGCGGGCGCCCGAGGTGTGGCGGACGGTGTAGCTGCTCTTGGTGTTCCGCAGGGCCGCACGCAGCGTGTTCGCGCAGACGACCCGTACCGGGGTCACCACGATGCGGAACGCGGTGCTGCCGTCGTGGGAGTTGAACGCGGCAATGTACAGGTCCACCGCGTCATCGCTGCCGATCGTCATGTTCTGGGGCAGCTTCATCGTCAGAAACACCTGTCGGCCGCCCTTGAGTGATCCGGCCGTCTCGAAGTGCGCGCCCGACTCGTCCACCAGGTGGTTGAGGAACTCGGCGTGCTCCTCGTTCTGCATGGGGGTGTAATCGGGGCCGACCACACCGAGTGTCTCCGGCTGTCCGGTCTTGGGGTGGGTGCGCACGCTGGCCCGGTGGTTCGGCACGTCGAGCAAGGTCGTCCCCTCGGCCGTCATCTCGGTAGCGTGCAGCCCGACCAGCCGGACGTTCCAGCTGTCCAGGGCGGCCAGACCCATCGCCTCCTCGGCCGTCATTGCGCTGGTGGTCACGGTCCCCAGGTTGTGCCAGGCACTCTCCCGCGCGCTCACGAACGCGGCGGTACCGTCGCTGAACTGCTCGATCTCGTGTGCCATGACTCTCCTTCGATGCGGTGTGATACGTACGTTCGGCCGGGGCGGGGGTGCCACTCCCCGCCCCACAGTCGGCTGGCATGGCATGCCGGCCTCGGGGCTGTGCCAGGGATTGGCCCTGGCACAGCACTGGGCATGGGTCAGGTGGGGTCAGCAGACGCGGAATCCGCCCCGGGTTTGGGCCTGCGTTAGAAATTGGATCCAGGACTCCCACGGGCCGAAGTCCCGCCCGGCCTCCTCGCGATCCTCCGAGACCGCGCCCGCGTAGGCCCTTAAGGCGGCCTCGATCTCCCGCGGGCTGACCAGCCACGCGTCATTGCTGCACAGCTTGTAGTGGGCGATCCCGGGCCCGCCTCGGTCCGTGGTACGGACCGCCTCCACAGCAGCGCTCACGCGCGCACGGGCCGCCTCCTCGGCCTGGCGGACGGCCTCGTCATCAGGCTCCTTCTCCAGTGCCGCGCGCGCCTCCGTGTACTCGGCCACGTCGGGCCACGTGGGCTCGTCCTCGAAAGTGAGCATCCCGAACGCGCCCATCAGCTCGCGCGCCGTACCCATGTCCCAGACGTTAAAGCGGTAGTACGAGCGGGTGGCGACATCGATCCTCTGGTAAGCCTCCAGAACGCCCGTACCGGTCGCACGAGCCTGCTTCAGCCGCTCATGGGCCTCCTCGACGGCTATGCGCTCCGCCTCACCGGGGCCGTCCTCGACGTACATGTCATAACCCATGGTCGGGTCCTTTCGGAGTCTTCGGTCTGGGCCGGGAGTGCCACGCCCCCGGCCTGGTCGGCCGCCCCGGGTCTGAGGCGGTCCGGATGCCGTGCAGGGGCCAGCCCGTGCACGGCCTGGGAAGGTCAGACGGTGAGCGTCGGGGCGTCGTAGTTCTCCATGCCGGGCTCGGGGCCTTGCAGCTCCCCGTCCGGGCCGAAGCAGTACGCGCTGAACGACTCCCCCGCCGTCAGGGGGTAGGCCACCAGATCAAGAACGCGCCACGTCCTGACAACCGTCCTGCCGCTGGCCAGCGAGGTCCGCAAAACCACCACCGCCATACCGCCGTTCAACGCAGTCCGCAGCAACAACATCGCCACGTGGTGCAGGTCCGGGTCCTCGCTGTCATCGTCGAGGTCCGGCCCCGCCACGTTGCAGGCGTGCCAAAGGGTGTCGCCGTCGCGCAGATAGGTGACGGACAGTCCGTGCATGCCCACCCCGGCCGCGCGGTGTAAAGCGCGCAGCAGGCGGACATTCGCTTGAGAGAGACGATCAGGGTGCGCGACATCGGCATTCACGCTCCATGTGCGTGGCCGGGTGCGGCCCGCTCGCCGCACCCCGCAGGGTGGGCAACACCGGTCAGGACGACGCGGCCAAAACCTGGCGGTCCAGGTCCGACGCATTCGCGTGCGCCAACAGGCGGTCCAGCAGCACCAAAGCCTGATCGAACGTGAGTCCCTCCACGCCGCGGGACGTAGCCGGACCGGTGAACAGCGCTCGGCCCACCACAGCCTGCGGGCGCCGGTACCGTGCCAGCAAGCCCTCAACCGGGCAATTCACGCCGTGACCGCACTGCGCGGCGTAGTGGTCGCTCCACATCACCAGCGACTCCGTCAGTACTTCGTGCGCGACGGAATCCGCGGCCAGCACACCCTGCGGAGTCATCGCCAGGTACCAGCCCAGGACATGGAACCCGCCCGCAGGCGAGACCTCCACAGCGAAACGATCCGGACGTAAAGACATGGCTGTCCCTTCATCAGGGGGTGTGATTTCTCGGTCCGGTGGCCGACTGCCACCATCACCAACAAGACAACTATATCAATCGCTTCACCATGATCACCACTGGTTGAAGCCTCTCAGAAAAGGAGGTTTCCGCAGGCCAGAGGGTGTAAAAGCCCGGGAGCTGGGCACGGTGGGTCCCGTGCTGGCGCACCTCTGACGCTGCGCGTCAGAGGCAAGGGATACGGCAGCGCGAAGCGAGGGCGCGGGTAGCGAAGCGGACCGCGCCCGCCTGCCGTGTCCCGCAGCGCGTGAGAGCGCGCAGCGCTCGGTCCGGGACGCCGCGAAGCGGGGTCCCGGCACGCGTGCGTGGCAGCGGGGGAGCGAAGCCGACCCCGCTGCCACTGGGGGTGCGGGGAGCGAAGCGGACCGCACCCCCACCGCCGGCACGGTGCCCACCGAGCCCAGCCCCCGGGAAGAACTGCCCGCCGCGGCGGTCCACCGCAGAACATCCCGCAACCCGCACAGGTCGGGCGCCGCCTAAAAGCCGAGGCCGCGGAGCAACGCAGGCACCCGGGCCGGCTCCGGCCGGAGTCCGGATGCCAGGTAGTGGACACCCTCCCCCGCCGGGCGCGCGCCGGTGTCCTTGCCGATGGGGTGGCGCCGGCTCGTCGCCGTACGCCAGCCGTACCGCTCATCCCACACCAGCGCAGGCACAGCCGCCCGGCCGGGAGCAAGCTGAACGGCGGCAGCCAAGACCCCGCCCTCCAGCTCCACCACCTCCACCTCGACCGCCTCCGCAAGGCCGTCCACCGCAAGAGCATCTGCGACCGCCTGGACGTACGGACGCACCTCCCGCATACGCAGCTCCGTCTCCGCCGCGGCCAGCGCCCGGCGCCGGACGATCTGGGGGTAGCCGAGGCGCTCGGCGGCCAGCCGCGGATCCAGGCGCGGATCGCGCTCGAGAAGATCAGCGATGCGGCGGCCGCGCAGCACCGCGAGGCTCTTCATCGCCGTGGTCATCGCCACCCCCAACTGCTCCACAACTGCAGCCGCAGTAATAGCCGGGTCGGCATCCAGGAGGTCCTCGGTGCGGAGCAGGATCTGATCACGCGGCACCATGTCGCCGCTACCCCGCGGCCGGCCGCTGCCGTGCCGCACACCGCGCCCCGGACGCGAGTCACGGAAACGGCGCACCACCCCCCGCGGCCAGTGCTCCACGCCCGCGACCACCACCAGGTGCTCAGCCACTGCCGGATCGCGCTTGTAGGTGCTCCATGTACTCACCCCGACATTCAGCTCCTGCGCCGCCTCATGCCGGTCCAGCAGATCCTCATCATCCTCACCTGCAGGGAGCGCCAGCACCTCCTCGCCGGCCAAGTACGCCGCCGTCTGCTCCCCATCCCACAACAGCGTCTGCGCCTTCGGCGAGCTGACCGGATCAGGAAACCCCTCTTCGGCATAAGGCCTGTTGTTCCTCAGCGTGCCCACCGACACCCCCAGCGCCTGCGCCAAGCCGACAACCGACTGCACACGCTCGCGACGACCAGCACGAATCACCCGGAACCCCTCCCAGAACGGCTTCAGCCACGGAACCAAGCCGCAGCACAGGAGAGAACTATAACGACATGACTGTCATTGTCAGGGCGCAACGGCCAACCTGACAACGTGACTCCGCCAGCTGTCCTCCACAGTCGTGAGCCTTCCAGGCCAACGCCCTTGCCACCCGCCACCGCGGAAGTGGGCGCCGGGCACATTCACTTCAACGACCGACACCCTCCCCCCTGCGCTCCCCTGCTTCCCCCTCCCTCCGTTCGATCCCCCCTCTCCTCCGTTCCCTTCCCCACCTCTCGTCAGCCCCTTACCCCCAGCCCTCGCACCTCGTGCAACCCGCTTCCTCCCTCACTCTCTCCTCCCCCTCCTACCTATAAGTCCGGCTAGTCACCGGCTGCATTTGCTGGTCTGACCAGGCACGATGCAGCCAGACCCCAGAAACCGCTTACCCCCTTGTTTACCCCCATGTCTCCCCCCTCTTTCTCCCCCATGTCTCCCCCCTTTGTTTACCCCCCGAGGTGCACGCGCGTCCCAGACCGCAGGCAACGGTCCAAGCGCCGCCCACCGGCTCCCCCCCTGGGGGGACTACCGACCCCACCGACGCGCTGCCCGCGGCGAACGCTCCAGACATTGGCTGGCTGATCTTCGTCACGCCGTCTTCGCGCACCCGCAGCCAGTAGGTTAGCCAGGTGGACATCTCCTCGCTTCCTCATTCCTTCCGGCTGCTCGTGACGGGCGGAGGAACCGGTGGTCACACCTACCCGGCCCTGACCGCGATCCGTACCTTGCAAGGGCGTCTCACGGCCGCAGGCAGCACGCTGGACGTCCTGTGGATCGGGACAGCAGACGGGCTCGAGGCGCGGGTCGCTCCGGCGGAGGGGATCGGGTTCAAGACGGTGGTAACAGGGAAGATCCGTCGCTCGGCGAACCTTCTCAAGATGCTGTCGGCGGCAAACGTGAAGGACATGGCCCGGGTGCCGCTCGGCGTCGCCCAGGCGCGGTCGATCGTGTCCGATTCCCAGCCGGACGTCGTGCTCGCGACCGGCGGGTACGTAGCGGTACCGGCGGGGCTGGCCGCACGGCTGAGTAGGCGTCCTCTGGTCCTGCACGAGCAGACAGTCCGGCTGGGCCTGGCCAACCGGAAGCTCGCGAGCTCCGCGACGCGCGCGGTGTCCTCGGAGTCCTCGCTGGCGCTGCTACCCGCCGAAGTACGCGGGCGGGCAGTCGTCACCGGCAACCCCGCACGGCCGGAGGTGTTGACCGGTCACCCGGACAAAGCGGTGGAGGCGCTGGCCTTGCACGGCTTCGACCGTCGGCTGCCGACGGTCTACGTCACCGGCGGAGCGCAGGGCGCCCAGCAGATCAACGCTGTCGTCCGGGATGTGCTCCCATGGCTCCTAGGCCATGCAAATGTGATCCACCAGTGCGGTCCGGCGAACGTGGACGAACTCCAGGCAGCCGCCGCGGGCCTGGACCCGGTACTCGCCGACCGGTACCGCCTGGCCGGGTTCGTCGGGGCTGAGCTGCCCGACGTCCTGGCACTGGCCGATGTCGTGGTGTCCCGCAGCGGAGCCGGGACTCTGGCCGAGCTCACCGCGCTGGGCAAGCCCGCCGTGTTCGTGCCGCTGGCCGCCTCGGCCTGGAACGAACAGGCGCACAACGCCCAGCACCTTGCTGATGCGGGGGCCGCAGTCGCCCTGCTCGGCGAGGTCACCCCGCAGACCTGCAGAACGCCGTCAACCGCTCCTGACCGACCCCGCCCGACGGGCGACCAGGGCAGAGCGGGCTCATGCGCACGGGAGGCCGGACGCCGCCGACCGGCTCGTGGACGTGCTCCTGACCGCGGCCGCCAGCTAACCTGTCCCCACGCAGCAGCTACCGGAGGAGCTCGGCGACCGTGCTCGACCAGGTTGACGACCTCGGTGAAGGCCTGGGGGGCCTTCCCGAACGCTCGCGCGTGGGCGGCGGCATCATTGCCTCGGCGTCGAGGAGATGGCACTGGCAGCCGGGAACGAGGTGGCCGACCCGCTGGCACTCCCCGCCCCGGTGCAGTTGCACCAGAGCGGGTTAGGAGGTAACGCGGAGCGTCAGTTCGCGAAGCTGGCGGCCGGTGGTAGTGATGTCGTATCGGCGCGCGTTATTGAGAGCCGCCTTGGTCAGGTCCTTGTGCCGGTGGATTTCCCGGCCCATCTCGTCTAGGACCATGGCCAGTGAGCTCGGGTCGCCGGGAGTATATGGAACGCCAGCGCTCCCGAGGACTTCCCTCACACTGGGAAGATCGGAGTAGGCAACCGGAAGTCCGTGGGCTTGGGCCTCAATGAGGACGAGCCCGAAGGCCTCCAGACCCCTGGTCGTGAAGACGAAGGCGTCGAAGTTCGGCAGGCGGCGCCATAGTTCGGGGCGGGGTAGGAACGGCTCGAACTGGACTCGGTTTCGGAGCCCGAGTTCGATGGCTCGCTGTTCCAGGTGCTCTCGCAGGGTTCCTTGTCCGATCACGGTCAGGTGGTGTGGGTGGTCGGTCAGGGAGAGGGCATCGATTGCGGTGATCGTGGATTTGTTGTCGTCGAGCCGACCGGCGTGGACCAGAGACAGTGGTCCGGTTCCGTCAGGCGGTTGGTCGCGTACCCGGGCGGAGCTCAAGGGGATGCCCCACGGGATGACGGTGAGCCGATCGGTAAATCGGCGTCGGGTGAGACGATCGATGCGATCTGCGAGGGCGGAGGTCGGGGCGACGATCGCGGTGCTTGCGGCGGCAACTTCATGCAGGGTCTCGCGTTCCTGCTCGTTGCGCTCGGCCGCCATCACGTCGGGGCCGTGGGCAATGGAGATGATCGGGATGCTGCCGGCGGTTCGGGTGAAGGCCAAGCTGAGAGCGAAACCGAGGTACTGGGCGTGGATGGCATCCGGCCGGGTCTTCTCGATGAGCGCACCGACCTCTCGCGTCAGCTCCTCGAGGTAGGGGTCAAAGTCCGGGCCATGGGGTCGTTTGGTCGTGGAGAGGGTGATCAGCTGATCAAACGCGGCGCTCCACGCCTGATCGACCGGTTCTCTGCCTAGGAAGGTCGTGTGGGTTTTGGGCATCGCGTGGTAGAGGTCGTTGGCGAGGATCATGCTCCCCGACGAGGGTTCGCAGGGGCGGTTGATGCCGGTCAGGATGTTCAGGAGCCTGGTGGTCATGCGGGTACCCCGTTCATGGGTGACCGTCGGGTGGGGATCGGCGATCGGGCTACCGGGGCCAGCTCGACTGGTGATTCGTCGGTGGCGTTGTACGTCTCGCGCTGGCGGGGTGGTGCCCACCAGGACGCGAGGTGCGGGGTGAGGGCGGCCATGATCTCCTCGTCCGGGTGCAGGTAGCCCTTGCTGTCCTGTCGTGCCGTCCATACTCTGACTACCGATCGGGGGTAGGCGGGATTGATCCCTATTTCTCCCTTGGGGATGACTCCGTTGAACGGGGTGGGGATTCCTTCGTTGTTCCAGTAGTCCCATGCCTCAAGGGCTTTGGTTTTCTCGAAGCAGTGGTACAGCTGCTGGTAGCGGGCCATGTACCGGATCTCGCGGAAGACCATCTGGCCGATCAGTCCAGGCGCGGCTATCCGCAGCGTGCTGAGATCGGCGCTCTGGAAGGTGACCGATGCCGCATCCTGGGTCGGGTGCAGCGCAGCCCGGGCGAACAAATGGGACAGCCTTCGCCGGACGTACTCGGCGACTCCCTGGCCGAGAGCCGGCTCTATGCCTTCGATGAGCTGGACGAGCCGATGATGGCGCGGACTGAAACGGGACAGGTCGAACAGCTGGTCCATGCCGTCCACGGCGGCGAACGCGAGCCGCTTGTAGAGCCAGTTGTTCAGCTCTCCCGCCTGGGCGCAGGTCTTGGTCTCCGGAGTGACGGAGTGGAGCATCAGGTACTCGGACAGAACCTCGAAGTACAGGTAGCCGAGGAATGGCACGTGGGCCACGGCGGCAGACAACTGGTCGACGAACTCGGGCGCCGGAGTGGCACGGCCGGTGGCGTTGCCCAGGGCGAGGTCGAGGAACACGGCCGCGGCGCGCAGCCCGGCCAGCATGGCGCGTTCGAGCTGGTCGTTCTCGGCCTGGGTGAGGAAGCTCTGGTAGCGCAGGTAGGTACGCAGGTGGATGGCACCGAGATGCAGGTAGTCGACGCCCTTGGGCCGGATCGGTGCATCCGGGGTGACCTCGAAGATCATGGGCGTGGTGGACGGCTTCGTCCGTATCAGGTAGGCGCCGAGGTTGTGTGGGCGCAGGCCCTCGCGCTGACTGGCGAGAGGCGAGCAGTACAAGGCCCCGACCAGGCAGCCGGCGGAGACGTGTAACTGCCGGCTGGCGCGAATGGCGTCGATGCCCCTGGTGACATGCAGCAGGTACATCGGCTTCCCGCTGACGAGCGCTTCGGTCATCGAATTGTTCCGCATCAGCCAGCCGTTGGGGGTTGAGCGTTCCAGGTAGTGGCGCCAGTCGCCCTCGCTGTCGGCGAGCGAGGCAGGGGTGCGACGCTGCGAGGGCACGGTGTAGTCCGTGTGGGCGTGTTCCCATTCGTCGCGCAAGAGAACTCCTGGGGATGGAGGATTGGCAGCCGGTCAGGGGGAGCCGCGAGAGGTTAAAGGACCTCGACGTTCGCTCCGGACATGCGGTTTCGGCAGTCGAGAACCCAGGCCGCGTGCTGCTGGATCATGGCGAGGTCGAATCGTGCGTGGTCCATGAGGAGCACCACGGCGTCGGCGGCCGCGACCTCCTCCAGCGTCGCGTCCACCCGGCGAACCGTTAGCTCGGTACCGGCGTTGTCCGGGATGTTGGGTTCGGCGCCTCGGACGTCGGCGCCGAGGCTGGTCAGGAGTTCGGCGACACGTGCCGACGGTGAGTTGCGGAGGTCGGTCGCGTTGATCTTGTAGGTCAGCCCGAGCAGCAGGATCCGGGCCCCCGTTACGGCCACGCCGCGCTTCTCGAGTGCTGTCACGACACGCTGGACGACGTAGTCGGGCATGTGGCCGTTCACGTCGGTGGCGAGTTCTACGAAGCGGAAGGGGACGCCCAGGTCTTCCCGGATCTTCCACGCGAGGAACAGGGGGTCGACGGGCAGGCAGTGCCCGCCGACTCCCGGCCCCGGGGTGAAACGCGTGAAGCCGAAGGGTTTGGTCGCGGCGGCGTCGATCGCCTCCCAGATGCTCACGCCAAGGCGGTCGGTCAGCGTCGCCAGCTCGTTGATCATGGAGATGTTGACGAGCCGGAAGGTGTTCTCGATCAGCTTGGCCAGCTCGGCCACCCTGGGCCCAGACACCGGCACCGTGGTGTGAAAGATGCCGTCGTAGAACTCCTTGATCACTTCGAGTGATGTGGCGTCGATTCCGGACACCACCTTCGGTGTCCCCTCGAACGACCACCGCACGCTCCCCGGCGCGATGCGCTCGGGACTGAATCCGACCCGGAAGTCCGCCCCGCCTTTGAGGCCCGAGGTCTCCTCCAGGATCGGCAGCAGCAGTTCCTCGGTGGTGCCGGGATAGGTCGTGGACTCCAGGACCACAGTCGCACCGGGGCGCAGGTGCTCGCCCAGGGTCCGGGCGCAGGCCTCAATGTAGGTCAGGTCGGGCACGCCGTCCCGAAGCGGGGTCGGCACCGTGATCACCGCGATGTCATAGCCGGCCAGCTCGGCAGCGTCGGCGGTCGCGGCATACGCGCCGGTATCCAGCACCTCGCGGAGCCGCGAGGAGGCCACGTCCTCCACGTACGAATCGCCGGCGGCGAGCTGCTGGACGCGGTGCGCATCCACGTCGTAGCCGACGACACGGTGCCCCACCTCTGCGGCACGTACGGCCAGCGGAAGCCCTACGTAGCCCTGACCAGCGACAACTATCTGCATGGCAGCTCCTACTCGATTGCGGTGCTTGAATGGACCGTCGTTCCTGATCTGGCAAGGAGATCGCTGTGCCCCTGGTGTCTGTCGTGATGCCCGTGTACAACTCGGCAGCGACGTTGAGCGCAGCGGTCCGGTCGGTTCTCACGCAGACCCACAGCGACCTGGAGCTGCTGATCACTGACGATCAGTCCTCCGATGACTCCATGGACCTGCTCCGCGAGTTCGCCAAGCGGGACGAGCGTGTCCTGCCGGAGTCGGCCCCCGAGCGGGGCGGTGCGGGCTTGGCCCGCAACCTCGCGATGGAGCGGGCCCGCGGGGATTACATCGCCTTTCTCGACAGCGACGACATGTGGCTTCCGGAGAAGACCGAGAAGCAGCTCGCCTTCGCCGCGGAAGGCGATGCGCCTTTGACCTTCACCTCGTACTTCAAGATGGACGCCGAATACGACGGCGAGAGCACCGACTGGGTCCCGAACGGCCGGGTGGTCCGCGCGCGGGAGCACGTGGACTACCGCGCGATGCTGCTCCAAGACCACATCGGTGCTCTCACCGCCATGTACGACCGCAATGTCCTGGGCACGAGGCTGATGCCGGAGATGCGCAAGCGCCAGGACTATGCCCTCTGGCTGTCAATCATGCGCGACGGCTTCGACGCCCGGGGCCTGGCTGAGCCGCTTGCGGTGTACAGAGCCCACCAGGCGGGATCGCTGTCCTCCAACAAGCTCTCGCTCGTGCAATACAACTGGGCCCTGTACCGCGAGCACGAGCATCTGTCGGTCCCGCGGGCGACGCGGGCGCTGGCCGGCGCTGTGTGGCAGTCGCTACGCAACTCACGCATCTAGTCCCGTACACGGGCCCGGCGGCCCCGGTGCGCGAACGTTCTCCGGGTAGTTGCCGACCCGGGCCCCGCCCCATGGCCGTGCCGCGTGCTCGGCGGCTGGACCCGGGGGCGGGGCTCGGTGGATCACAGGTGCCGTCGTCCGGCTACGCGACCGGGCCTGCACTGACCGGCGCACGCAGGAACAGCTGGAGTAGCAGCCGCCGGTCCGCGGCGGGAACGGCCTCCTGCCCGCTGTGGAGCGCCTCCCGGCCATGCAGGAAGCGGCGCTGGTTCACGATGAGGTAGTCCCCGGGCTCGAGCATGAAAGAGACCTGACCCCGAACGAGTTCCTCGGCGAGCTCGCGGGCGGCGTCGGCGTGCGCCTGGCCAAGCTCGGACCGCTCCAGCATCTTGGCGGTGAACCGGACGAACCCCTGGCCCGGGTCCGAGCCGTCCAGGATCGGAAACGGGTTGCACTCCTCGCCGACACTGTGCAGGTCGAAGAACGTCCCGTAGTTGTAGGCGGTCTCGGTCAGGAGGGCGCGGCTGTTCGCCGACAGGCGCGCCACCGCCGCGTGGGCGTCGGAGAGGATGCTGGGGCCGCCGCCGAGCGGGTCTGGGCGGACGCACAGGAGCGTGGTGTAGTCCGGGGGCCGAGTGCCGTTCACCAGGTCCATGTGGAACGCGTTGTATCCGATGCCGCTGGACTTGCCGGGGTCCTTGTCGACCTTGACCCCGATGTCCTTCCAGAGGGGCCACCGCGGGAAGGGCGAGAAGGGGACGGCTACCTCAGCCGCGAAGGCCGTCGCCAGCCGCAGGAACCGGTCCTCGGTTCCCAGGGCCTTGGCGAGGTTCCCCAGGCGCAGCACGGCGTATCCGCCGCCCTCCCCGGTCAGTGCGTGGCGCAGGGTCGCGGCGGTCTCCTCGAAGCGCCGGGTGGCCGTCAGCTCGGTCCGGTACTCCTCCATGGTGGACTTCGCCAGGAACGAGCCGTCCAGCTCCCACGGCGGGAGAGGAAGGTCGATCAGAGCGGCTTCGAGTTTGCGGGGGATGTCGATGAACACGCGGAGCATCCTGTCTCTTGGGGTTTTCGGAGTGTCGTTCGGGTGCCGCCCGTATTGCCGCCCGCTCCCGCTGGTGGATGGGCTGGAGCTCGCGGCTGGCCTCGGCGTAGGGGTCGGGGATGGCAGATTCCGGGGGCGCCGAGGCCAGACGGATCAGGACCCGAGCGCGTTACCGGTTCAGGGGCGAGCTGATGCCGTGAGGGTTAATCGGCATGAGGAAGGTGTCCTCGATGGGCCCGCCGTAGCGGGCGGCGAGGGCGGCCATGCCGTCTAACAACCCCTAACGAAATGATCTTCGGGCTGGTTGGATGTCCCTGAGAACGTTGATCTGGGGGTGTGGGGTGGCTCGGCGGAAGCCGTGGGAAGTGGACGATGAACTCTGGGCGGTGATCGAATCGCTCCTGCCGAGGGTGGAGCGACGGACTCGTCATCCTGGTCGGAAGCGGCATCCGGACCGGCTGGTGTTCCAGGGCATCCTGTTCGTTCTGCACACCGGGATCGCGTGGGAACACCTCCCGCAGGAACTGGGGTTCGGATCGGGCATGACCTGCTGGCGGCGCCTGGCTGAGTGGACCGAGGCCGACGTCTGGCCGCGGCTGCACGAGACCCTTCTGGCCCGGCTCCGCGGGGCCGGCGCTCTGGACTTCTCGCGGGCCGTGGTCGACGGCTCCCACATACGCGCGTTAAAGGGGGCTCCAAAACAGGGCGAAGCCCCGTTGACCGGGGCAGGAATGGCAGCAAGCACCACCTGATCACCGATGCCACCGGCATTCCGCTTGCCGCCATCCTGACTGGCGGCAACCGCAACGACGTCACCCAGTTCATCCCCCTCCTCCAGGCCGTCCCACCGGTTCGCGGCAAGCGCGGCCGGCCCCGTCGGCGGCCCGACACGGTGCTCGGGGACCGCGGCTACGACCATGACAAGTACCGACGCCTGGCCTGGGCCCTGGGCGTGAAACCCGTCATCGCCCGACGCGGCGTCCCACACGGCTCCGGCCTCGGCACCGAACGCTGGGTTGTCGAGCGGGCCTTCGCCCACCTCCACTGGTTCCGCCGATTGCGGATCCGCTGGGAAGTCCGCGACGACATCCACGAAGCCTTCCTCAGCCTCGCTTGCTCACTCATCTGCTGGCGACGCCTGAAGTCATTCCGATAGCAGTTCTAAGTCGGTGGTGGTGTGGGATTCACGCGGTGTGCTGGCAGGCCGAGGGGCCCTCTATCCGGTCAGGGGATGGATGCGGTGAACTTCCGTACGGTGCTGGCTCGGTGGCCTGCGGGCAAGATGCCGCAGCGAGGCTGACCGGCGGGCGTGTGCGGTTGTGCCCGTCCGCGGCTGCTCGACCTGTCCAGGGTTGTTTCAGCCGGGGACGGTGCGTGCCCGGTCCGGCGGTGCTGTCGTTCGGGGTGCCGGGCCGGGATTCGGGCCGGTGACGGCGCGGTCCGTGAGCCGCCGCGCTGCCACCGGGGTTCAGGTGGTGGGGCGGGTGCGGGATCCGCACCGGCACCGCGTATCTGCGGTGCGGGCTGCCGGTCCGGAGGGTGGGTGTCCGCCGTGTCGTTGGCCCGCCCGTGGGATGGCTGTGCTTCGGCGGGTGTCTGGTGCGGGATGGTGATCGAGGGGCCGATGCAGGTGGCGCCGTCGGCTTGGTCGGCGCAGGAGAGGGCGAGGACGGCCAGGCCGAGCACGTTGCCTGTCGTCAGTAGCAATCCGCCGATCGTGTTGCAGTCCGGCCTGGCGTGCCTGCGCTTCCGGGGCGGGCTGAGGTGGGTGGGGCCGTGTAACTCGCCCCAGCCGCGGGCAGGTGAGGGCGGCCCGGCAACGCTCTGCGACTGGAACTCGTCGCCAGAGACCAGGCCCTCATACGGGTTGCAGTCGTCGTACTCGGTGGCCGATCCACCCTGCAGCGGGCCGTCGTACCCGGTGCTGTCGGACAGGGTCATCGGGCCCCGCTCCTTCGGCGACCACGGCGCCGACCGACATACAGGCCGGGACCGTAGGGGCCGAACACGTCCTCGTACAGCGTGCCGTCCGCGATCAGCTGCCGGGCCGCTCGCCTTACCTGCGCCGTAGTCCGGCCGAACTCGTGCCCGAGCAGACCTGTCGGTACGGCCTGGCCCTCCGTGTAGTGCCCGGACCTTACGCGCTCCCGGACCCTGGCCTGCAGCTCAAGGTCGTCCGGATGCGGCTGCCTCGGACTGTCCAGCACCACCATGCCCCGGCCATCCGGACGGAGGGCGATCTCGCCCTCGGAGTCCAGGGCCTTGAGGACGACCGCGATGCGCAGCGCGGGAATGCCGAGCTGGGTCGCCAGGGGCTTGGCCAGGGTCTCGGCGTTCCCGCTGCTGAACATCCGCTGCCCGGAATTCCAGGCGGACCGAAGGTTCCGCCTCACCGCCTCTCGGTCCGTCACGAACTGCCGCTGACGCGCCCGAGCCACGGAATCCGCGCGGGCTGCCTTTTGCTCAGTTGTCCTGCTCACGCGGCGCCTCCGCGGTGGGAGCTGGCGGGCGGGCGCCCCAGGGTGTATAAGCACATGCTCTTCCTCGTACTGATGGGATGGTGGGGTCTCTGGCGGGGGCGGCGCCTCTCAGTCCCACAGTTGCCGGACCAGTTCGTGCAGCCTCGCGCAGTCCACGAACTCACGCCGGTGAGTCGGGTAGGACAGCCACGACCACGAGATCGGGGCGCAGTCCAGCGCCGGCACCTCCACGGACTGTGTGCCACCGTCTCCGTAGTGGAGAACGCCAGGCGGCCATCTGAATCGATCCGTGGTCTTCGGCGCGGTGACGAAGTAGACGAGCTCGTCGGCGGCGGTACCCTGCTGGTAGATCGCGCCGGGGTTGCAGTCGAAGAGTCGGATCAGCTTGTCGGCGAGCTCCTGGCCGCGAGGGCCAGGGATGGCGACGACGTCGAAGTAGATACCCGTGCGGACCGAGGTGTGTCCGCCCGCGGGGACCCAGTTGGGGTGAAACGGCCTGATCAAGGAGTCGGAGGTGGACGCCTGTTGGGCGGGGTGTGCACTGTTCATGGACTATCTCCTTGGTGGAGGTCGCAACGGGAACGGTGCGTGCTGGGCGGGGAGGCGGCGGCCTGTCAGAATCCGTAGCGCCGTCGCGAGGCCCGGAGGCTACTCGGACCCGCCGGGCGGCGAGCGGTCGCGCAGGGCGACATCCCAGAGCTCCAATGTGTCAGGGAGCCAGTCAGGGTTGACCTTGTACGCCCGAGCAAGCTGGGCGACGCTCGCGTGGTCGTGGAGGTACCACTTGATCACCGTGGCCTGGGCGGCGAGGACGAAGGCCTTGGCCGCTGCATTTTCGGCAGGCGTGCGACGCGGGGTGTTCGTGACCCTCATCGCTATCTCGTTCGCGGGGGATCTTGCTCCTGGTGTCCATGCCGCTCCTCAGGCTCGTGACCGGCGGGGGTACGGTCCGAGCAGTACGCCGGTCCACACCCCCTCGAGGTGTGCAGTCGGTAGTCAACTCGTCACGCCAGGCCCGGTCGCGGGTCTGGCCGGACTTTCCGCCGGACTTTCGTACCGCCGTCTTCCTGAAAGTCCGGGCGCCGTGCAACTACCGTGCAAAGGAGAGGCCACATCACCGCAGCACGAGGGGGTTCGATGCCCGAACTTCAAGAGCCAGCCACACCGTTCGCTGACCTTGTCGACGGGTTCGGATGGCGCTCGCCCGCGGAGTTCATCCGCGTGTACGCGGCGGTCGCCGTCCGGATTGGGGAGCGCGAGGACGTAACAGACCGGCAGGTGAGGCGGTGGCGGGCACCTTCGCCACCGTGCCCGCAGCCCGGCCGTCAGCGCGTCTTAGAGGCGATGCTCGGCGTGCCTCTGGAACAGTGCGGATTCCGCGTCCCTCCGCACCGACGCAACCCGGTCACGGCCCCCGTGCCGGTGCTCGCCCCCATCCCCGAGCTGCGAAAGAGGGCCGATTCTGTGGAACGCCGAACCATCCTCGCCGCCGTGGGCAGCGCAGCCCTCGGCATCGCCGGGATAGGATCCGCGCCCGCCGCGGCGTTCGAGGGTCCCAGGGTCGGCACCGACACCGTCACCGACCTGCGGGCCGGCCTTTCCGGCCTCTACGGGCTCGACGACCGGTTCGGCGGCGCCACCGTGGGCCCGCTCGCCGCCGCCCACCTCTCCCGCGTGCAGCGGCTCATCGACACCGGCAGCTACCCGGAGACGATAGGCCGCCAGCTCCGGCTCATCAGCGGCGAGACCGCCGAACACGTGGGCTGGTTGGCCTTCGATGCGGGTGACCACGCCCGCGCCCGCCAGTACTGGACGCAAGCCAGGGACACCGCGACGGAACTGCGCGATGACAGCCTCGCCGTCCTGGTCCTCGCCTCCCTCTCGCTCTTGGAGCTGCGCGAGGAGCAACCCCATCACGGACTCGACCACGCCCGGCGGGCCGCTGCCCTGGCCGCGCCGTGGGCGCCGCCGTCGCTCATGTCCATCCTTGCCACCCGCGAGGCGCGGGCGCTCGCGATGCTCGGCGACTCTGCGTCGGCGCGCACCACGTTGGCGAGCGCGGCCCGCTTGTACGAGAAGGACCGGGGCAGCCGCCCGGCCCCGGACTGGACGCTGTTCCACGGCCCGGCTGAGCTCGCCGCCGCGCAAGCCGAGCTGTTCACCGCCGCCGGCCACCACAGAGCCGCGGTGACATGGCTACGCCGGTCCCTGGAGCGGCAAGAGGTCACCTATGCCCGCAACGAGGCATTGCACCGGGGCCGCCTCGCCGGCGCCCTCGCCCGCTCAGGTGAGGCAGACGAGGCGGCACACCACATCGAGCAGGGCGAGGCACTACTCACGGAAGTGTCATCCGGCCGGGCACGGGAGGGACTGGCTGTCGCCCGCCGCGAGCTCGACCGCATCCGCCCCACCCGATGAGGAAACCCGTGGACTACACCCTGATCACCGACCCCGCCGACGCCGCGCGGGCGCTCGACGACATCGCCCCCGTGTACGAGGCCGTGTTCGCGGAACCCCCATACCTGGAGGGGCCCCGTGACCTTGCGCTGTTCCTGGAGGCCTACCAACTCGAGCACAAAACCCCCGGCTTCCGGCTAGTCCAAGCCCGCGCTGCCGACGGGAGGCTGGTTGGGTTCGCGTATGGGCTACCGCTCGCCTCGACCACCGCGTGGTGGGACAGCTTCCTTGATGCGACACCAGCGCAGGAATTCACCCGCGAAGATGGCCGGCGCACGTTCGTCGTGAAGGAGATCGCAGTCCTCGCCGACCAACGCGGGCATGGCGTCGGCAGCACGTTGCACGCCGACCTGCTGAACGGGATCACCGCGGAACGAGCCACACTCACCGTCCGCCCCGAAGCCCCGGCCGCAACCTGGTACGAACGGCTCGGGTACGAGCCCGTAGGACACACACGGCCCTGGGAGGGCGCGCCGGTCTATCGGACCTTGGCCAAGCCGCTGCGGGTCTGAGCTTGCCGCTAGACCTCGGCGAGGAAGTTGACTGCTCGCAGGAAGGACCTCCCTGGCATACGGCTCGCTACGGCGGGCAGGGCGGCAAAAGAGAAGGTCGCCGGGCGTGCGGTGGAGACGGGACTCCAGTACCGGTCGGGGCGGATCGTGGACCGGGCGCGGGCGGTCCGCCGCTCCCTCGCGCTTACCTCTCCGCCCAAGGTGGTGCGGGAGTTCGATGCGCGATTGCGCGACGTTTACCTGTGAAGCAGAGATAGAAGAGGGGTTGAGCATGCGGGTTGGGATCACCGGACACCGGGGACTGAGCACCGAAGTCGAGCAGCGGGTCCGGGCAATACTCACCGAGGCCGTCACCGAGTACGACGCAGGTGAACTCGTCGCAGTGTCGTGTATCGCGGACGGCCCCGATGCGTGGTGGGCGGAAACCGTCCTCGCCCACGGCGGCCAGGTCGAAGTCGTCGTGCCCGCGCAGGAGTACCGGGAGAGCCTGCCCGCATCCCACTGGCCGGTCTACGACCGGCTGTACGCAGCGGCAGCCGAGGTCCACCACACCGGCATGACCGCGTCGGACTCGGCGGCACACATGACCGGCAGCGAAATCCTGGTCCGGCTGTCAGGCGTCCTGCTCGCCGTGTGGGACGGGAAACCGGCGTGGGGGTTCGGCGGCACCGCCGACGTCGTCGCCTACGCCCAGCGCACGGGCATGCCTGTGCGCGTGGTGTGGCCGAACGGCGCATCACGCTAACAGCCCGCGGGCTGTCACGGAGCCAAGCCCATCTGTCTCAGTGGCACGCACCGACCACAGGTAGGACGGTCACATACCTCCAGCGGGCAGCCCTGCCGGCCCCACGCCGTCCGCCCGCGCCAGCGTGTCTCGTAGCAGTACTGGTCGGGGGTCGACTGAGGGACGACTCGTAGGGCCCGGCGAAGGGCCGCCCGCGCCTGCGTCAACGCACCAGGAGCCGTAGGATCGTCCATCAGTCGCAACGCCAGCAACGCCTCCTCTCGACCCTGCGCCAGCCCGGGCAGATCTTCCGCCGAGATGACACCCAGCCGTTTGCTGTCTGCTGCGTCCGCGGCGTCCCGCCACTCCGTCGCGCCAGGTTCCTCATGCCAGCGGCGCATCGCTCGCTCCATTGATTCGATCGCCTTCCACTCCACCCTTATAGACCTCCGAGCCCGCGCCACCACGAAACGCGCCGCTGGTCAGTCAAGAGAGCGCTGTGCAGTGGGTGGCCGGGGCAATCGTGCATGCCCTGGTCCGCAGCTGGTGAATGCGTTCGGGACTCACCGCTGATGTCACCGGCGGGCGGTGAGAAAC
Organism: Streptomyces sp. R33; assembly: GCF_041200175.1. Classification (NCBI taxonomy): domain Bacteria; kingdom Bacillati; phylum Actinomycetota; class Actinomycetes; order Kitasatosporales; family Streptomycetaceae; genus Streptomyces; species Streptomyces sp. R33. The sequence continues at coordinate 20,106 of NZ_CP165727.1, forward strand.
CCACGCGCAGGGCTGTGACCTGCGGTGGGGAGGTTTCGCGAACTCACCGGTGAGTCACCGGTCGCGGCGTTGTCGACCCGTGATGCGGCAGGGGTTGCCGCGGTGAGCCGACTGGTGAGGGCGTCGCCGTTTTGTGGGGCAGAGCGAAAACCTCTCCCACGGAAGGCGTCTGATGACCACCACTCCCCCACCCGGCCGGCGCCGCGTGTCCCGGCCCCCGGCGGTAGCGCCGGTATCGAAGCCCCTGCGCACGGCACGGCCGGAGACGGTGCCCGTGCGCAGGGCCGTATCCCGCGGTCCCCGGTTCGCCCGATTCGGGATCTGGACCGCGCTCGCGGCTGGTCCCCTCGCCCTGGCTGTCGCGCTCGCTGTGCCGCGGACCACCATCGCCCAGGCCGCTCCCGCCCCGCGCGCCACCGACACCGCCCGCACCCCGGCCGACCCGCAAGGCGTCGCCGAGATGTTCATGGATCTGTGGCTGCGCGCCGACGCCACCACACCCGAAGACAACGGCATCACGGCCGCAGTTCGTGCCCTGGCTCCTGAGGTCGATCTCCCCAGACGGCCTCGCGCCGACAGCACCGGGCCCTCGGCCGTTAGGGCCGTGGCGGTGCGCACGGCGTACGGGGCCGATGGCGGATGGACGGTGGTCGTCGCGGCGATCAGCGACCGGACAGGCGCGGCGGTACCGGTGGTGCGGTACTTCGCGGTGTCCGGGACCGGCAGTAAGGACGGTGGCCAGTTCACGGTGACCGGCGCGCCTGCGGAGGTCGCCGCCCCCGATGCGGCCGCGGGTGCCCCGTCTCCGTTTGCCCACTCGGCCTCTTCCACCGGCGTGCTGGCGACGACGCTCGGCGAGTTCGTCCGCGCCTACCTCGGCGGAGGCCAGGGAACCGGGGTAGAGCGCTACCTCTCGCCCGGGCTGCGCGTCTCGGCGCCGCGGACTGCTTCGTATGCGCGGGTGGACGTCGAGGACGTCGCCGCGGACTCCGACGCCGCCCTGGGCGCCACCGTGCCGGCGGACGGTACCAAGGCGCGGGCGCGAGTCCGGGTGAGCGCTGAAGACCGGGGCGGGGTGCGCTGGCCGCTGGTGTACCGGCTGGAGGTGACCGTGCGGGCCGGCCGGTGGGAAGTCAGCGCTCTGGAAGCCGGAACCACAACGCCGCCCGCGGCTGCGTCCTCCTCCACGCCGATTTCGGGCGGTGCCCGATGAATGAGGTCATGCTCGCAGGCAAGTTCCGTGACATGGGCGACTCCTTCATCGCGACGCTCGCCCACTGGAGCGATGGAGGCCTCCGAGTCATTCTGCTCGCCGTGGTGGTCGTCACGGTCAGCCAGAAGTTCTCCATGAAAGCCGGCATCGGAGCGCTGATCGCCCTGGTCATCGCGCTGGGCATCTACAACTCCCGGGACTCGCTCGCCGCAATGTTCTCCGATGAGATCAACAACCCAGCCAAGGGCGCGGGTGCCGTCACCGTCGTCGTCTCCCCCGGCCCTACAGCCGGTCAGAACGGTGTCCTCTGATGAGCGCGGCCGCGCAGCCGCGCATCGCCAGGGCTTACACCAGTGCGCGCCGGCATCCGTGGGTGCTGGGCAAGCTCGGCGACTGGACTGTGCCGTTCGGCCCGTACACGCCCGCACAGCTGGTCGTGCTCGGTGGCGGAGCCTTCGCGCTGATCAAGACATTCGCGTGGTGGTCGTGGGCCGGGCCCGTGCCCGTCGCGCTATGGCTGTGCGCGGTATGGGCCATGCGCGGGGCGCAGATCGCCGGACAGAACCCGTTCACCGCCCTGCTCGGCGTGCTGGTCCTGCTGCTGCGGCACCCGGCAGGGCGGATCGGCGGGAGGGCTGCCCGCGACAAGCAGCCAACCCAGCTGCGGGGGCAGTTCGTCATCGAGGCTGCTCCCGCCCCCGCCGCCCCTGCCCGGGTTCTGGCCCCGTCGGGTGCAAGGCCGGTCTCGCTGGTGCCGGTGCCGGCTGCGGAGAGCGCAGCGGCCGGTTCGGGCCTGGCCCGCCTCCTGGCGGATGCGGCCGGGGCCGGGCGGAAGGCGGCGTGATGCTCACTCCTTTCCGGCACATCGCAGGTCATCTGCTGTGGTCGACGTCCGGCACCGTGTGGGCGGTGTGGCGGGTGACGCCCCTGCCCGGCGGCTATCTGCCTGCCCGCGTCCGGCAGGAACTCCTGGGCAAGATCACCTCGCTGGTCCGGTCGATGCCCGCCATGGAGCCGCGGCTGTTCGTCCTCGCCGCGCGCACCGATCCGGGCGAGGTCGCCGAGCGAATGGTGGAGGGCCTCAACTGGCAGCGGCTGCCTGCGTGGGCGCAGACCTGCGCGGCCACCGTGGATTTGCTGACCGGCCAGGAGATGCACGAGCGGACGGTGTGGCTCGCCGTTCCGCTGCCCGACAAGGGCGGTACGACCGCGGCGTCCCTCGGAGCGCTGTACGCAGAGATTTCGGGGGCTCTGGGCATCGCCCCGGTACCGGTGCCGCAGGCAGAGGTGCGGGCTGCGCAGGCTGAAGCCGACCGCGTCCAGACGTCGCTGGGCGGCGGATTGAGCCTGCGGCCGGCGTCGCCTGCCGAGATCGTATGGATGCTCCAGCACGCCCTGCACCGGGGGCTCGCGGAGCCGCTCCTGACCGACGCCGAGCACAGCCCCCTCTTCGCCAGCCGCATCCACGACGGACAGCTGCACTCCCCCTCCTACGCGGACCTGGGCCAGGTCCGCCTCGCCGAAGGCGGCCAGGACAAGCAGTCCACCGCTGACGATGAGACCCGCAAGGCTGGTGGTGCGCGTTCGTGGTGGCGTTCGGTCGCGACGGCGTCGCCGGTGGGCCGCAAGTGGCTGCAGGTCGAAACCGAAGCAGCCAGGACCGGCTACCAGGCGCACCTGGTGCTCGCGGAAATTCCGCCGGCGGTGTCGGTGGAGAGCGCGGATGTCCTGGCCCAGCTGGAGGGCCTGCCGTTCCCGGTGGACGTCACCGCGGATCTGCGGGTGGTGCCGGCGAAGAAGGCCCGCGCGCAGGTCCAGCGCAAGAAGCGCGAACTTTTGGACCAGGCCGAGCAGTACGGGGCGCAGCCCACCGGGATGCCGCATTCGCTGCCCGATGCCGCCGGGGATCTGGCCGAACAGGACGCCCGGATGGCACGGACCTCGGTCGAGGTCGAAGTCCAGTCCGTGACCGTCCTGACGGTCTGGGGTCCAGATGCTGCGACGTGCGACGCCCGGGCCCGGGAGCTGTCCGCGGCTTTGTCTGGGGCCGACTACCGGGCTGTCCGGCCGATCGGCATGCAGGAGGACCTCTTCGCCCTGGGACTTCCCGGTACGGTGCGGCCGGCGAAGCTGAGCCAGTTCACCCAGCACCAGCTGTCGGAAGACTGGGCCGCCTGCGGGGCGCTGACCCTCTCGAAGGTCGGTGACCCGACTGGGGTGATGATCGGCCACGACCTCGACAGCGGCACGATCCGCCCCGTCCTGCTGAACCCCGCCGACGCCCCGCAGGTCAACGCCTCGGCGTCCAGCGCCGCAATCGGCGATCTGGGCGGCGGAAAGAGCGTGCTGGAGAAACTGGTCACCGCGGGGGTAGTGGACCGGGGCGGGCGGGCGATTGTCATCGACCGCACCCCGATCCGGGAATGGGCCAGCTTCGCGCAGTCCGCGATGGGTGAGCGGTGTCAGGTCATCGACGCTGCCCGGGCCGAGTTGTCCATCGACCCTTTGCGGGTGTTCGGCGGGCCGGTCGGCGCGCACTACGCCCTGTCGTATCTGACCTTGCAGCTGGGGGTTGGGGCGATGAGCGCTGCCGGCGCCGTGCTCCACCACGCCGTCGAGGAAGTGTCCGGCGGTCCCGAGCCGTCGATGGCGAAGGTCTTGGACGTCCTCGCCGCGCTGGCCGAGGGTTCGGGCACGACACGCGCTGACGCGGCGGCCACCATGGCCGACCTGCTGCGGATCGTGCGCGCAAATCCCCTCGCCGCGATGGTGTTCGACCCAGACCTGCCGCCAGTCACGCTGGAGGGTGATCTGGGCGCGGACATGGTGGTGGTCACCACCGCCGGGCTGACGCTGCCGCCGAAGGAGGCATTCGCGGACGTCGAGGTGCTGCGCCAGCAGCCCCTCGAGGCACTCATCGGGCGGGCCGTGCTGTATCTGATCGCGGCCATCGCCAGGCAGGCGGCGTTCACCGAGCCAGGACGGTTCTGCCTGGTCGCGCTGGATGAGTGCTATTGGCTCACCTCCTCCGCCGAGGGCTCGGCGCTGGTCCACGAGATCCTCCACGACGGCCGCAAGCACGGCGCTGGCGTCTTCCTCGGCGCCCACGACGTGAACGAGCTCGGCAAGGACGCCGGACTGATCGCCTACCGGTTCCTGACCCGCACCACCGACCAGGCACGCGCGGCCAAGGGCCTGCGCTTCCTGGGCCTGGACGGCGACGACGAAGACCTGATCAGGCTCGTCACCACCGGCCTCTCCCCTGTCGGCCAGCCCGGCCGTGAGGGCGAGATGCTGCTGCGCGATCCCCGCATGCAGGTCGGCCGGATCAAGGTCGTCGTCCCGCCCGTCGCCCGCCTGAAGAAAACGATCTTCACCACGCCCGGCCGCGAGCCCGCAGCCGCGACCCACGGGGGGACCTCTCAATGAACGCTCACCTGCGGCTGCTGCTCAGCGGCGCCCTCGCCCTGCTCCTCCTCACCTGCACCGTCGCCGCATGGGCAGCGCCCCACGCCTCGCCATCGGGGACCACGTCGCCATCCGTCGCCGGGGCAGCAGTGAGCAGCGAGCCCTGTGACCTGGTCATCGGCCCCGCCCATGACTACTGCACTCGCGGCCCCGGCACAGCCGCCACAGTAGCTGGGCCCTTTGCAGCGGCCACCGTCGTCCCCACCGGCATGGACGGGCGCATCGGCCTGATGCTGTTCGCTACTGCCGCGATCGGCGGAGCCTTAGGGCTAGTCCTGGCCTTCGAGCGGCGGTCCCGATGACGAGGTTCCGCTTCGACCGCGGCACGCTGCGCGCGGCCGGATTCGTCGCCCTGCTCACCGCCGTGTTCCTCGTGACGAACACCGCCGTCGCTGCCGCAGCCGACGGGAACGCGACGGACGGCGGCGGGCTGCTCGCCCCCCTCAACATTCCCAGCTCAGAGGGCGTGCCGTTGGAGGGCTACCAGCTCGAGGCCAAGGGCGGGATGCTGGCCAACGTCGTCGGTCAGACCCAGGTCCTTGTGATGGGCAGTCTCTTCTGCCTGGTCCGGCTGCTGGTCGGGCTGTGCTGCTGGCTGATCGGCTTCGTATTCGAGTTCCCCCTGCTGCGTCTGCTGACCGGGCCCGCGCAGGAGCTTGCCACCGCCTACAACACCCACGTCGTCGACGCCCTCGGCCTCAAAGGGCTGCTGCTTGGTTGGGCATTCGTCTTCGGGCTGGTCCTGTTCGTGCGCGGAAAGGTGGGGACCGGGCTCGGCGAGATCGCGCTGACCTTGGTGATCGCCGCCCTCGCCGCCAGCGCGTTCATCCGCCCCGACTACCTGCTGGGCCGCGACGGACCCCTCGACCAAGCCCACCAGGCCGCCGTCGAAGTCGCCCAGATCACCACCAGCAGCTACTTCGGCAAGACCGCGCCCGCCGGGGAGCCGTGTGACCTGGTCGTCGGTCCCGCTCACGACACCTGCCGCAACTCCGATGTCCAGGCCGCTTCCGTGGCCAAGCCGATCCAGGACGCACTGACCAGCGCGCTCGTCGTCAAGCCGTACATGCTCCTGCAGTACGGCACGGTCCTCGACCCCGCAGACCCCGGCGACAAGGCCGCATACGCGGCGCACCTCGAGTGGGTGTCGGGCGTGACGAAGGACGAGAAGGCCGGGAAGAAGAACGTGTGCCGCAAGGTGCACGGCCCGGCCCGCGCCTACTGCGAGCGAAGGCCCCCCGCAAGCTCCGTCATCCCGACACCCGACAGCCCCATGCCGTGGGCGCAGGCCGTCGCCAATCCCGAATTCGAAAAGCTCCTCACCGATCTGGACAAGGCCGGTGAGCGGGGGAAGTCGGCCGCCGCGTATGCGAAAGAGCCGACCTGGGACCGGGTGGGCGCCGCCGCAGCGCTACTGGTCGCCGTCTGCATCGTCGCGATGATGGTGGTGTCGATGTCCCTGGTCATGCTCGGCTCCCAGGCCGGCGACGCGGCAGCCGCCGCCGCAGGCGGCATCGCGTGGGTATGGGCGATGCTGCCCGGCCCCTCCCGCATGTCGATGTGGCGCTGGTTCGGTGTTTTCATCGTCTCCGTCACGACCGGCTTCGTCACCGCGATGGCACTACCCCTTTTCGGGATCACCGTGGACGTCGTCTTCTCCCGCAGCGGCCCCGACCTGATGGTCGAGCGCCTTATCATCCTGGACGCCATCGCCCTCGCCTTCCTCGCCTTCCACCGCCGCCTGCTCGCCTCGACCGCCAACTTCGGCCAGCGGATGGCCACCCGGATGCGGTTCGCGAAGATCGGTGGCACCCACCTGCCCGGAGATAGCAGCGCACTCGGCGCAGCCCTGGCCATGCACAGCCAGGCAGGCGGTGGGGGCGGTATGAGGGGCGGCGCAACGTCGGTGGCACACGGGGTGCTCGGCGCGCGGCTGCGCTCGCTGGGCAGGCTCGCCGCGATGAGCGACGGCACCGGCATGCCGTTCACCCCGGGCCGGCTCATCGGTGACGCCCTTGCCGAAGGACGCCGCGGCCTCGCCCCCGTGGCGATGGCACTGCGCGGCGCACACGCCGCCCTGATCGGCCCCAAGCCCGGCCGGCACCCGGCCACGGCCGCCCTCCACCGCGCGGCCGCAGGCCGGGGCCCGGCGGCTCCGGCACAGCTTGCGGGCGAGATGAAGGTGGACCAGTGGACCGGCGAGATCCTCCACGACCCCTCCACCGATCGCCCGTTGCTCGGCTCCCGCATCCACGCCCGCGCCCAACGGCTGCGCGGCTACCGCATCGCTCACCGCACCGCACAGATGGCGTACGGGGCGACGCTCGGCCTGCCGCGGACCCTGCAGACCGGGCGGGATAAGGCATCGGAGTTCACCCAGGACGCCCACACCCAGCTGAGAGTCGCGGCCAACCAGGTCCGGGAAGACGGCGCCCGGTGGGAGCTGGTTGGGCGCTCCGTACGGGACGGGTTCAGTCGCACTGGGACATCATCGGCCAGCGCTGCCCGCCCCACGCCGTCTCCGACAGGAGGAGCCGACGCCACTGCCCCGCCTGGGGTGTTCACCCCCAACCCGGCCGCTCACCCGCCGGGACCGGGCCGGCAGGTCACCGGCTGGCCGCAGCCCACCCGCACGATGGCTCCCCTGCCAAAGGACAGCCCCCAGGCGCGGGCACAGGCGGACGCCGACCAACTGCGTGCCGTCATCAACGCCCGCCACACCGGCGCCCGCTCCCCCGGCGGTGAAGCTCTGTGAAGAAGCGGAAAATGGGATGCCTGGCCGTGCTGCTGCTGGCCACCGCGGTGTGCTGCACCGGCCCCGCGCTGCTGTCCGCGGCTGCCGGAAGCCGACCGGCAGCCGGTGGTGGCGGACCGGTGGACGCCGCAGCGGCCGGAATCCCCGAGCGGATGCTTGCCGCCTACCTCACCGGCGCAGCCCAGCCCGGCAACTGCCCGGGCATGCGCTGGCAGATCCTCGCCGGGATCGCCCGCGTGGAATCCGACCACGCCGCCGGACACCAGATCGCCGCGAACGGGGACATCAGCCCGCCGATCACCGGCCCCCGCCTGGACGGATCCGGAGCCGGCGGCAACACCACCGCCATCACCGACACCGACGGCGGTGCCTGGGACGGCGACCCCCAGTTCGAACGGGCGGTCGGACCATTCCAGTTCCTGCCCGAGACCTTCCGCTCGTACGGCAAGGACGGCAACAGCGACGGCACGATCTCCCCGCACAATGCCGACGACGCCGCAGCCTCGGCCGCCGCCTACCTCTGCGGCAACGGCCGCGACCTCTCCGACCGCCAGCAGCTCCGCCCCGCGATCTACACCTACAACCACTCGCAGGCCTACGTAGACGACGTCCTGGCGGGCATCGACCGCTACGACGTGCTGGGCAGCAAACCGGCCACCCCGACGGGCAACGCCGGCGTCGTCGTCGAAGCCGCGCTCGCCCAGCAGGGCATCCCCTACTCCTGGGGCGGCGGCGGCCCCGGCGGCCCCAGCACCGGGATCTGCTGCTCCCCCGGCGGCCAGGACGGCCGCACCGTGAACGGCTTCGACTGCTCGGGCCTGACGCAATACGCCTACGCGAAAGCCGGAATCAACCTGCCCCGCACCGCAGCGGAACAGGCCGGCACCGGCCAGCGAATCCCCGCCTCAGCCGGGTATGGCGCGCTGCAGCTGGGCGATCTGATCTTCTACGGCTACAACCCCGCCTCGGATTCCACCATTCATCACGTCGGGATCTATCTCGGTGACGGGCAGATGATCAACGCGCCCCGGCCGGGCAAGGTCGTGCGGATCGACCCGGTCACCGCGATGCCCGACTACGCGGGAGGGGCCAGGCTGCTGTGACGTCCTTACCGCGGACGGGCGGCCGCCTGATCGCTGCCAGCGCCGCCCTGACCTGCGCCGGAGTCCTGTTGCTGTATGCGGGCCTGCGGCCGCAGGCCCACGCCCCCGCGTCCAGGCCGAGGCCGGCAGCGGTGCACACTGCGGCGCCGGGCGAGGCCGCGGGCTCGCCAGTTCCAGCCGTGGACGGCCCTCCGACACCAACGCCGGGCCCGCCGGACGGACCGTCCGGGAGCAGCGCGGCCGGCAGCGCCGGTCCGATGGCCGCGGCAACTTCTGCAGCGCCCTCGTCGCCTGCTGGTGCGCGGCATGGTCCTTCGCTGTTGCCGCACCCCGGATCCGGCGAGGCCGCCGACCGCTTCATCCAGCAGGCGATGGACCAGGCCGGCCGACGGGATCTCCAGCCCGCCGACGAGGAGTTGCTGCTGCAGCAGGGCCGTACAGCGTGGCTGGCCGAGACGGCTGACTACACACAGGTACGGATCCAGGCAGCGACCGCCCGCCGCGTCGCCGAGACCGGTCCGGATGCGGGTGGGCGGGCGCGGGCGGTGGTGCGGCTGGTGTGGGCCGGCGCCGACCCGGCCGGGACCCTCCTGGACGACCGGACGGCCGCCGTCCACTTCACCCAGAACGGAGATGGATCATGGAACCGCACACCGTGACCGCGTCCGCGGCCGGAGCCTTCGGCTCGGCCGGAGAAGTCCTCGCTGCCCTGTGTGGGCTCGCCGCTTGGGCGTACGCGCATCTGTGGCGGCTGGCGCTGATCGCGGCTTTGCTGCTGGCCGGGTGGGAGGTGCTGCAGCAGCGTCTGGCCTTTCGGGCGCTCGCCGAGCGCACCTGTGTGGAGCTGGTGCCCAGTGCTCAGTTCGCGCCGGGGGATGAGGAGATCTGGCGCCAGGGCATGCAGGTGATCCGGGCTGCGGGATCGGGGCCGTGGTGGACACCGCGCCGGGCCCGCACCGTGCGGCTTCGGCTGCGCGCCGACGGAAGCCGGCCCCTCGCCTACCGGGTCGAGGCACCAGCGTCCGCCCGCGCTCTGCTGAAGCTGACGTCCTTCGGGCCGCGTGTGCAGGTCAGCGAGTCTGGGCCGGTCGCGGACAAGATGCGCACCCACGTGGTGCGGGCGGTGCTGACCCTGCACGGCAAGCCCGGCTCACGGCTGCGGGAGGTTCCTTTGGATCCCGACCCGCTGCAGCCGCTGGTCGACGCCGTCGCCGGCATCCGCTCCGGTCTCGGCGACCTCGCCGAGGTGTGCGTGGACCTCTCCCCCGCCCCCCGATGGCATCTGGCCCTCCGCCGCATGCAGATCCTCCAGCAGGCCCGCGCCCAGGCCCGGCGTGAAGCAGCCCGCGAAGCCCGCTGGCTGGGCGCGGAGTCGACCACCAGCCTGCCCCGCGCCATCGGCCGGCTCCTGGACCCCTCCGAGTGGCGGAACCCGGGCCGGGCCCCGGTCCTGCTGCCCCCGCACGCTCAACGCGTCGACCGCGAAGGTGCCTTGGGCAAGCTCGCCCAGGACGCGGGCCTGATGCGGGTGCAGATCCTGGTGCGCTGCGCCTCCAACGTCGAGGGGCGCGCCGAGCAGCAGCTGGCCCTGATCAACGCGGCTATGGACCTGTATGCGGGTGCCTCCCGGATCGGCTCCCGGGGTATCTCGTTGGGGCCGTGGCGGATCGGGCCGGACTGGGGGCCGTGGCGGGCCCGGTTCGATGAGCGGTGGGCGAAGGCGCTGATGCGGCCCGCCCGCGGCGGCTGGGCGCGTATCGACGAGATGGCCGGCCTGCTCAAGCCGCCCACCTCTGCGGCGCGGTTGCCGGTGCTCGAGGCTCAGATGCCGACCTACGAGCCGGGCCAGGACCTGCTTCCGCAGGGCTGGTACCGGGGGCCGGACGGCCGGGAGCGGCTGCTCGCCACCCACGAGGACGACACCCTCTTCGAGGTCCAGTCCGGCAAAGCCGGATGGGGCAAGACCATGCGGGCCCAGGTCCAGGCCGTGGCCAGCGCCCACAACGGACACGGACTCGCGTTCGTGGACCCCCACGGCGACTCCTTCCACGAAGTCGCCCGCTACCTCGCCCACGACGAGATCACGGCGCGGATCCGCCTGTTCGACCTCACTATCCGCGAGCCGGACGCGATGCTGGCCTGCTGGAACCCCCTCGACATGACCCGCGGCTCACAGCCCCACGAGGCGACCGCCGCCGTGGTCGACGCGATCGCCACCGCCCTGGGCTGGAGTGACATCACCGCACCCCGCGCACTCACCATCCTGACCAAAACGGTCGAGGCCCTGGTCACCGTCAACGTCGCAGCCATCGCCGCCGACGCCGGAGAGCAGCAGGCGACGCTGTTCCAGATCCGGCCGCTGCTGACCGAGCCTGGCTTTCGCCACCGAGTCCTCAAGGCCTTGGACGCCGATGCGCGGCGCTGGTGGACCGCCAGCTTCCTTGATCTACCCAAGGATGCTCTGCTGACCGTCCTCAACCCGCTCGACCGCCTCGCAGCCTCCCCGGTGATCCGCGCGTTCCTGGGGTGCCCGCTCAGCGGCTACGACATCCGCCAGGCCATGAACGAGAGCCACGTCCTGTGGATCTGCCCGCCCGGGACCGGGCCCACCGACCGGCTGCTGATCTCCCTGATCGTCCGCGACTTCCTGCGCGCCGGGCTCTCACGCCGGGACCTCCCCGAGCGTGACCGGTCCCCTTTCCGTTTCTACCTGGACGAACTGATCTCACTGGACGGCGCCGCGTCCACGGTCGCGGAGATCACCGAGCAGCTGCGCAAGTTCGGGTGCCGACTGCACGGGATGACGCAGCTGATGCACCGCCTCTCCGGTGCGACCCGGACCGCGCTGCTGCAGAATGCGAGCTGCCTTTCCACCACGGCCGGATCCGCGGAGGCCATCGCGCAGATCACCGGTGAGTGGGCGGGGAAGGTCACCGTTGCCGATGCCGCGGAGCTGGAGCGGTGGTGGCACTACGCCTCCTTCACCGTCGCCGGGAAACGCATCGGGCCGCTGCTGGTCCGCGGCCCCGCACTCACCGACGTCTTCGGCCACCTCGCCCGCCCGGGCAAGACCAAAGCCCTGCTGCGCGCCGCCCATGAGAACGCCGGGGCCCGCCCCCTGCGTGTTCTCACCGCGCAGGCCCTCGAGCAGACCGAGACGGTCCGCTCCTTCCTCACCACCCTGCCGGCTTCACCAGCCGCCAGCGGAACCGGAACCGATGACTCCGAGGAGCAGTACGCATGACCCGCGCCACCACGATTCACCCGCCGACCAGCGACACCCGCGCCCACCAGGCGCTCGCCCTGATCGCGCAGCACCGCATGGTCACCACCACCCAGCTCCACCAGATACTCGCCCCCGAAACCCCGGCCAGGAAGATCTACAAGGTGCTTGCACCGCTGCGCGCCGAAGGGCTCATTGCTCATACGGTGCTGGGCAGCAGCAACCACCTGCAGGCCCACTTCCTCACCCCCGCCGGCGCGCAGACCGTCCGAGACTGGCCCGAGATGCGCGGCCGCGCTCCCGCCGTCCTCGCCGACGCAGCAGCGTCACTGCGCGCCGCGCACACCCTCACCGGTGTCCGCGCCCACATCGCCTTCCTCACCGACGCACGCAACCGGGGCGACGAATACGGACCGCTGGACTGGGTACCTGAGATCGCCCACCGCCTGCCCGACACCGGAGGCGAGGACCAGATCATCGCCGACGCCGTCTTCCACTACACCACCGCCAGCCCCCGCCGCCGCCAGTACCGGGCCTTCGTCGAAGTCGACCGCGCCACCATGAGCAGCGAACGCCTGGCCCGCAAACTCATCTCTTACGCACGCTTCCACGACTACACCCCCCAGCCGGCAGGCCGGCGCACCACCGTCGCTGACCAAAGCGCCCTGCTCACCTGGCAGAGGTTCTACCCCCGCTTCCCCCGCATCCTGTTCATCCTCACCGGCGCCCCACGCGTAACGCTCGCCCGCCGGATCGAGGACCTGCGGCACATGACCGCCGACCACGGCCTCGTGACCCGCCTCGCCGCCCACGTCCCCCTCGGCGCCGCCATCCTCGAGGACCTCGAAACCCACAGCCCCACAGGGCCCGTCTGGACGCCACTGACCGGGGCTGCCGAACCCCGGGGATGGACACAGCTGTAGGCCAACGCGGGGCAACGGTTGCGCCGCCCAGCGCGGAGCCGTATCCGGCCCGAGCCGACAACTGAAAGGTCTGTGCTCGTGGGGGCTTCACTGCCCATGAGGTAGGCACCGGATCCACTGCTCCGGACCGGCGGCGGCTCACGTCAAGAGTGGCCATTCTCTCTACCGGGGCAAGGGCCTGTCATACGGTGTCCGATGGTCACGGGCCGGGCGGCAGCAGGGAACAGCCGGAGGCGCTTGAACGCCCCACATCGCGGACCTGGCTGATGGGTTCGTCGATCGAGATTCGCTGACTCAGATCCCAGCAGCACGGGCTGACCGACCGCCTCAGCCGTGATTGCCCCAGCAACAGTCGGTCACTCACCGGTGCCCTCGGAACGTGACCGATACCGCACCCTGCCCAGAGGGTTAGCGGTGCGGCAAGCAGCAGCGATGAGACTCGACACGGATGCGAGCCCACCAGACAATGCACCTCCTCCGCATCCACCAAGCCTTGCTGAAAGCAAAGAACAAGCCACATGGCTAGATCTAACCTTCTTGCCGATCGAAGAGGCCGCCGACCGCAGACTCGCCCACAGCACGAGACACCAGGAGCCCCTCGAAGGGGGAACTGACACATGAATGACCGGCAATTATGGGCAAAGCATGACGACGCGTCACCTGAACCCAAGAATCCCGTAGGCACTGGAGCATTGACGTCGTATGGTGCGCCGTACAACGCACCGCGACGAGCAAAGCGTTGCACCAGCGATGATCGGGCTCGGGATGGCGACCTAGACCGCACTCCCGCCGAGGTGACAACCGGGGGTATCCACGTGACAACGGCACCACAGCACCACACCCGCACCGCACGGCGCTACAGCCAGCTCCTCGCTCTCGCAGCAACCGCCGCGATCGTCGTCACCGGAGCCGGCTGTTCCAAGAGCAGCAAGGACAACAAGGCCGCGCCCACGAGCCCGAGCCCTAGTGCCTCGCCCACCGCTTCCGCCGACCCCCAAGCCGCCGAGAAAAAGAACGTCCTCGCAGCCTACGACGGCTTTTGGGCTGAGTCGGTTAAGGCATATGCAACGGGCACCGAGAAAGGCACCAGGTTGGTGGACTTCGCCGCGAAGGGTGCTCTGGACCGGACTCTGGCTGACATCGCGAGCATGCAGAAGGCAGGTATCGCAAAGCAGGGCGGCCCCGGGCACAGGCCAGAAACAACGGCCCTCAATCTGTCTGGCGAACGGCCTACGGCCACAGTCACGGATTGCCTTGACCTTTCCACGTGGCAGACGGTCGAGCGCGCCACGGGCACTGTGCGGCCCTATCCCTCGGCACAACCCATGCGCTATGTCGCCGTCGCTGAAATCGAGCAGTGGGCTGGACGATGGATGGTGGTCAAGATGACTCCGAACGGCGACAACAAATGCTGAGACGTTCAGCGGTCATTCCGCTCGCTCTGTTTACAGCCCTAGCCCTGCCAGGCTCCGCGCATGCCGACGGAGGCATCTGCGACGGTGCTGATCAGTACGTCACCATATGTGTCGATCAGCCGGGCGAAAGGCCCGGAGGTGGCGGGCAGGGCAAAGGTGGTGGCGGTGGAGCCAGCGGCACCAGCGAGCCGATCGTCGACGGAGTCCGCTGCGCGATCCGTCGTCTTGAACCTCAACCGCCCGCTGGCAGCCCACTGTGGGAAGGGCACGAACCTGGTGACGGAGCCATATACGTCAACCCGTGCGTCTGGCAGGGCACTGGAACTTCCAACATCGACACTCTGGGCATGACGTTCTGGTCGAAGGACGTTCCCGCACCGGCCGTTGATCCGGCCATCCTTGCTCAGCGGGCGGTAGACAGCATGCTGCTTGCCGGCCCGGCGATCGTGAGTCCGCGGGCGAATGGCCGCTACACGGTGGGTGTGCCGATGTGGCTATGGGCGAGCCAGAGCCCCACCACTTGGGGGCCCAACACGGCCTCCGCGTCGGCGGGCGGGATCACGGTGACGGCGACGGCAAAGGTGTCATCCGTCGTCTGGGCCATGGGTGACGGATCCAGCGTGACCTGCACGGGCCCCGGTACCCCGTACACGGCGGGCCGGGGGATGTCGCCGTCGCCGGACTGCGGGCATCTGTACCGGACGACGTCGGCCGGGCAGCCAGGCGGCGTCTACAAGGGCACGGCGACGTCCACGTGGAGCGTGGACTGGGCGGTGACCGGTGGCGGCCGCACGGGCCAGCTGACCGAGGTCCGCCAGTCGCCGTTCACCGTGTCGGTGGGCGAGGTACAGGTGGTCGGCCAGTAACGGCCCGACCTCTCCCCACTGCTTCTCTCTTCTCTGCTCTTGTCTTCTGGAGGCACAGCACGTGAGCACGTCCATCCAGCCTTCGGCACCCCGCACGGCGCTGCCCGGGCTTGCCGGTCCGCCGGCCGCTCCGGCCACTGCTCCCCGCGTGGTGCGCCAGCGGCGCCGCCGCCCCGGTCTGATCGCCCTGTCCGTCGCGCTGATCGCAGCCGGGGGGCTGTCGGGGGCATTGCTGTTCACGGCGTCGGGGCAGCGGTCCAGTGTGCTGGTCGTGGCCCGGGATGTGCCGGTGGGCAATGCGATCACGGAGGCCGATCTCGCTTCGGCTTCACTCGCCCTGGACCCTGCGGTCAAAGCGGTCCCCACGAAGAAGAAGGCCGCCTTAGTCGGGCAGCGTGCGGCCGTGGCCTTGAAGTCGGGCTCGCTGCTCTCCCCCGGTCAGGTCACCTCCGCCTCCCTGGTCAAAGCAGGCGAACAGCTGGTGGGGGTGGCTCTGAAGCCGTCGCAGCTTCCGGCGTCGCGACTGTCGCCGGGCCAGAAGGTCTTGATCGTCTCGACACCTGACCTGGCTCAGGCCGGTGCGGCAGCAGGTGCCGGCAAGCCGCCTGATTCGCCGGCGCCGCAAACGCTCGCGGCGACGGTGGTGGCGGTGGGTGTGGCTGCGCCTGCGACGGGGGTTGTGGTGGTGGACGTGGCGGTGCCCGCGGCGAGCGGGCCGACGCTGGCGGCGCGGGTGGCGACGGGGGCGGTGGCGCTGATCGTGGCCGCGCAGGACGGGGCCAGCTGATGACGGTCATTGCTTTGGCTGGCGGGCTGGGTGCCCCGGGGGTGACCACGGCGGCGATGGCGCTGCTGATGACGTGGCCGATGCCGCAGGATCACCGGGTGGTGCTGGCCGAGGCCGACCCGGACGGCGGGGCGATCCTGCCCGGCGCGCTGCAGGGCACCTTGGACAACTCCCACGGGCTGCGCAACCTTGCGGTGGCCTCGCGTCAGGGGCAGTTGAGTGAGGCGTTTTGGCGGCAGCTGGTGGACGTCACCGACGCCGGGAGCCGTGACCGGCTGGTCCTGCCCGGGTTGTACGACCCGGCGCACGCGTCGGCGATGGAACCGGTGTGGCGGCCGCTGGCCGCTCTGTTCACGGGGATCGAGGCTCACGGGCACGACGTGATCGTGGACCTCGGGCGTCGTGGGGCGTTCGGCCCGTCGGGGGTGCTGGCGCAGAGCGCGGATGTGGTCCTGGTGGTGGCACGCAGCACGCTGCGCTCGCTGCAGAGCGCCCAGGTGCGCCTGGAGGCGCTGCGCGAGTCGCTCGGCGGGACCACCGAGCTGGGCATGCTGCTGGTGGACGAGGGCCCGTTCTCGAAGGAGGAGGTCCGCAAGCATTTGGGTGTCGGGGTCACGGCGGTGCTGCCCTGGCGGCCCAAGGAGGCCGCGGTGCTGTCGGACGGTGCCGAGCAGCCCCGCCGTTTCGAGTCCGGGGAGCTGATGCGCTCAGCCCGGTCGGCCGCCGTGCGGATCCAGGAGCTTGTGGCTGTGCGCCGTACGCGCCTGGCCCCGCCTGCCGGGCCGGTTGGCGGACGGGTGGTGACCGGTGCGCGCTAACCCCCTGCACAACAACCCCAACCCCCAGGTGCCCGCCGGCTCGCTCCAGGCCCGGCTGGCCGGCCCCCGCGCCGTTCCCGCGGCCCCCGTATCAAACGGGCGCCCTGGCGCCGATCCGGTGAATCCGCGGGTGACACTGCCTGCCACGGCCACGCCCGCTCCCGCGGCGGTGTCTGTGCCGGTCCTCGATTACGGGGCGGTACGTCTGATCAAGAAGGAGGTCGGGGAACGGCTGACCGAGCTGCTGCGGGCCCGGCCGGGCATGAGTGTGGCCGCACAGGAGCAGCAGGGCCGTCATCTGATCAATGGGCAGGTGGCGGTGTGGTCGGATGCCGAGGCCGTCAAGCGTGGCGTTGCAACGTCTGCGGCCGAGGACGCAGCCATCGCGCAAGCGGTCTTCGACCTGCAGTTCCGGGCCGGGCGTCTGCAGCAGCACCTGGACAACACCGGCGTGGAGAACATCTTCATCAACGGGTTCGCGGATGTGTGGCTGGACTTCACCGACGGGCGCCGTGTGCGGGTGGCGCCGGTCGCGGACTCCGACGAGGAGCTGCGCGAGCTGCTGCGGGATCTGGCTAGGCGCACCACCGGCCAGGCCGAGCGCAGTCTCTCGACCGCGGATCCGTTTTTGGCGCTGCGGCTCGCGGACGGGTCGCGTCTGCAGGCGGTCATCGACGTCACGCCGGGCACGTATGTGACGATCCGCCGGCACAGCATGCGCCATGCGGACCTGCCCGAACTGGTCGGCCGCGGCATGCTCGACACCACCCTTGAGCAGTTCCTGCGGGCGTGTGTGCGCGCGGAGAAGAACGTGATGATCGTGGGCGGTCAGGCGGCGGGCAAGACGACGCTGCTGCGGGCTCTGCTCAAAGAGATCGATCCGGACGAGCGGTTCGCGACGCTCGAGACCGAGTACGAGCTCTTCGCCCACGAGAACGGCCATCACCGGCAGGTGGTGCCGATGGAGGCCCGCGAGTCCAACGGCGAAGTGGTCGCCGGGCAGGCCGCAGGTGAGATCACGCTCATGGACCTCATGTACCGGGCGCTGCGCATGACGCTGACGCGGATCGTGGTCGGTGAGGTCCGCGGCCCGGAGATCGTCGCGATGCTCCAGGCCATGACCAACGGCGCGGGCGGCAACCTGTGCACCCTGCACGCCATCCACCCGAGTGTGGTCTTCGACCGGATCGCCGAGCTCTACCTGCTGGCCCAGGCCAACATGTCGGAGTCACTCGCCTACCGGCAGGCCGCCAACGGGCTCCACTTCATCGTGTTCGTCTCCTCCGTAGACGAGACGAAGATCGGCGGCCACCGCCACCGGTTCATCTCCCACGTCCTGGAAGTCACCGGCATCGGCGAAGGCGGACGCCCCGAGACGAACACCATCTTCGGCCCGCGCCCCGAATGGGGCGAGCACCGCGCCGTCCCGCTCATGCACCCCCGCTGCATTCCCGATCTGCGCCGCGCCGGATTCGACGCCGCCCTGCTGAACGACCCGTCCGGGGCGTGGGGCGCGCCCCTGCCACTGCTGGTTACCGAGGGGGCGGCACTGTGAGCGTGCTGCTGTGGGTGCTGGCCGGCCTCGCCGTGGCGGGCGGGCTGGTCGGACTGGTTGCCGGAATCGCCGGAACCACCGCGCCCAAGGGGCCCGGTGTCGCGGCCCGGCTTCGGGCCGGGCGGCATCTGGCCACCCGGGATGAGCAGATGGCCCGCCGTACCCGCCTGACCGGCGGAGCACTGGCCGGGGTACTACTGTGGCTGATCAGCGGGGTGTTCATCGCCGGGGTGATGGTGTTCCTCGCGGTCATCGGAGTGCCGTGGCTGCTTTCGCCAACGAAGTCGGCCACCGCCCGAATCGCCAAACTGGAAGCCCTCGGCGACTGGACTCAGCGCCTGGCCAACGTTCTGCGGCTGGGCCGCGGGCTGGACGAGGCCCTGCAGGTCTCCCGCAGGGGCTGCCCCGAGGACATCACGGGCGAGGTGGCCGACCTGGTCGACCGGCTGCAGGTCGGATGGCGGCCGGTGGACGCGCTGCGCGAGTTCGGCGACGCACTGGGCGACGTGACCGCGGACAAGGTGGTGGCCGCCCTCGTGCTGTCGGCCGCCGACCGGGGGCCCGGTCTGGCGCAGGCGCTGGAGGACCTCGCGGAGTCCGTCCACGAGGAAGTCGCCCGGCGCCGGGCCATCGAGGCCGACCGTGCCAAGCCGCGTACCACGATGCGGTGGATGACGATCATCACCCTAGGCGTGATCGGATGCGGGTTCCTCATCCCCTCGTACACCGCCCCCTACGGCACCCTGCTCGGGCAGCTCGTGCTGGCTGTCCTGCTGGCCGGGTTCGTCGGAGTCCTCGCGCTGATGCGGCAGATCGCCGACATCAAGCCTGTCCCCCGCTTCCTGATCGCCGACCCCAGCAGCGCCGTCACCCTCACAGGCGGGGACAACGCCGAGGAGCCCACCGTGGAGGTAACGGCATGATGCCCCTTACGGCGATCCTGTCCGGCGCAGCCATCGGAGCCGGCGGCGCCCTGCTCATCCGTGAAGTCCTGCGGCCCGCACCCGCCCTTGGGCCCGCGCTGCGCCGCCTCAACCAGCCTGCACCCGCACCCGCCGGCACACCGGCCGGGGAGGCCGGGCCGGACCGGGACGAGCGGTGGGGGCAGTGGCTGCTGGAGCGCCTGGCCGATGTCCCCGGCGTCCGGACCCCCTATAGGGACCTTGCTCTGACCGGGTCCACGCCCGCACGGTTCGTCCTGACCAAGGTGGCGCTGGCGGGTGCCGGATTGCTGCTGCCGCCGCTGTCGACGGTGCCGCTGCTGCTCCTCGGCCTGCCTCTGTACCTGCCAGCGATCGTGGGCATCCTCGCCGCCGTCGTGCTGTGGTTCGCGCCCGACCTCGCGTTGCGGGACAAGGCCAAGCGGGCGCGGGCGGAGTTCGCGCACGCCATGGCCGCCTACCTCGACCTGGTCGCCCTGCGCCGGGCCGGGAACGTGTCGGCCGAACAGGCCATGGAGCAGGCCGCGACGGTGGGGCAGGGGTGGGCGTTCCAGCGGATCCAGGCGGCGCTGGCGCAGTCGAGGGTGGACAAGGTGGCGCACTGGGAGTCCCTGGCCCGTCTGACCGCCGAGCTGGACCTGCCGGTCATGGACGACCTCGCAGCCATCATGCGGCAGTCCGCCGACGACGGCGCCTCCGTCTACACCACTCTGCGCTCGCGCGCCCGCAACCTGCGCACCGAACTCCTCGCCCAGCAGGCCGCGGACGCCAACAGCGACAGCGAGAAGATGACCGCCCCCGGCGCGCTGCTCGCCGTCCTGGTCATGCTCCTGATCGCCTTCCCGGCCATCATCCGCATGCTCACCACCTGACCCGACCCAAACATGAGGGAGTCACGCCATGAAGACGCTCGTCCGCCTGAACGTCGCCCTGCGCTCGCACTGGGAGAAGGTCCAGGCGCACGCCTCTGAGGACCGGGGCGATATTTCCATCACGACCATCATCATCTGGGTCGCTGCCGTCGCCGGGGCCCTCGCCATCGCCGGGACCATCGGCCTCGTCGTCACCAAGTACAACGGCAAGCTGTCCGGCATCTAGCAGCAGCGCAAAGGGGGGAGAGGGGTACGCAGTGACGCCTACGGCGCGGGGACGACCGGTCCGCAGCGGGCGGTCCGGAAGCCGGCTGACGGCATTGCGGCGACGGCTGGCCGGGGACCGGGGTGAGGCGTCGATCCAGATGGCGATCATCTTTCCGTTCGTCATCCTGGTGACCGTCGCGGTGGTCCAGGCCGCGATGTGGGTCCATGCCCGCAGCATCGCGCTGACCGCTGCCCGCGAAGGCGTCGCCGCCGCCCGCGTCTACCAGGCTCCCGACGGCGCAGGCGCAGCACGCGCGCAGGAGACCCTCGGCCGGATCGCGGGCGACAGCCTCACCGCCACCTCCGTCACCACCTCCGGGAGCTCCGCCACCAACGTGCGGGTCACGGTCAGCGGCAGCGCGCCGTCCCTCATCCCCGGAGTGGGCGGGCTGTCCGTGTCGCAGTCGGCCGGCGCGCCACGCGAAAGGTGGACGACACCGTGAAATCCACTCGGATCATGACGTGGCTACGGCGGCGCACCGCGGGGGGTGACCGGGGCAGCGAGACGATCGCGGCCGCGATCGTCACCCCGCTGCTGCTCATGCTGCTGTGCCTGGCCATCGCGGGCGGGCGGATCGTCACTGCCGGCGCGAAAATCGACGCGGCCGCCGAGGACGCGGCCCGTGCCGCGTCCATCTCCCGCACCTACAGCAGCGCGCAGGCCGAAGCCTCGGCCGCGGCTGCCCGCTCCCTTAACGACCAGGGCATCACCTGCGCCTCAACCAGCACCAGCGTGGACGCCTCCGGGCTCGCCGTACCGGTCGGGCAGGTCGGCACCGTCACCGTGACCATCTCCTGCACTGTCACCATGAGCGACCTGCTGCTGCCCGGCGCTCCGGGATCCAAGACCATGACCAGTCGGTTTACTTCCGTGGTGGACGCCTACCGCTCCCGGGAGGGCTGACCATGCGACACCTGCGTACCTGGTGGCACAGCCGACTGCACGAGGACCGGGGTGGGATCGCCATCTACACGGCGATCGTCACCGTGGCCCTGCTGGCGATCATCGGGCTGGCCATCGACGGCGGCGGCAAGCTCCGCGCCACCGAGCGCGCTGACGCCGTGGCGATGGAGGCGGCTAGGGCGGCCGGGCAGGCCATCGACCCCGCGGCTGCCGTTACTGGGGCCGCGGTCCGTGTCGATCCCGCAGCCGCCCAGGCGGCCGCGCAGGCCTACCTCGCCCGCGCCGGCACCCAGGGCAGCGCCGCCCTCTCCGCCGACGGCACCCAGCTGACCGTCACCGTCCACGACACCTACCCGACTAAGTTCCTGGCCCTCATCGGCCTCGGATCGATGGACGTCACCGGGCACGGCTCCGCCCACCTGCTCTACGGCACCACCCAGCCCCAATAGCCCACCGTTCAACGCGAGAAGGACCGGCCGATGCCGAAGCCCACCCCCGCCCCCACCCCGCCGCGGCGGCGCGCCGGCGCGCAGACCGCGGCCGCAATGCTGCGCGGCCTGCTGGCCCTGACCGTGCTGGCCGCGCTGCTGGCCGGTCTGCCGGCCCTGCTGTGGTGGGCCACCACCCTCGTCGGACCGCCCGGACTCGCCGCCCTGACCAGCCTGCTGTCCACGGAGGACTCCGGCCAGGTCTTCCTCCTCGTCCTCGCCGCCGCCGGGTGGGCGGGATGGGCATGCTTCGCCTGCGCGGTCCTGCTCGAGATCCCCGCCCAGCTCCGCGGCCGCACCGCACCGCAGATCCGCGGACTGCTCGGGCAGCGAGCCGCCGCCGCACTCGTCGGCGCCGTCATGCTCGCCCTGCCCGCTGGCACCGCCCTCGCCGCCCCTGCCACCGCAGCACCCGCCAGCACCCCGAACATCAGCGCAAGCGCGGCCCCCGTTGCGGGCACGCAAACCAGCGCAGTAGGCGGAGCAGAAGCCTCCGAACAAGCGGCCAGCACGGCCGTCACCCACACCGTCCGCGACATCCGCCCCGCTGAGAGCCTGTGGTCCATCGCCGCCGAACGCCTCGGCGACGGCGAGCGGTGGGGCGACATCGCCGCACTCAACGAAGGCCGCACCATGGGCGACGGCACCGTCTTCCACGCCGACCAGCCCATCCAGCCAGGATGGAGCCTGCGCCTCCCCGCCGACGCCCGCCCGGCTGCAACGGGTGGCGCAACGCCGCAGCAAACCGGGGCGGCTCCTGCGACGTACACCGTCCGGAGGGGCGACAGCCTGTCCGGCATCGCCGCGACCACGCTGGGCAACGCCGACCGATACCAGGAGATCTTCGACCTGAACAAGGGCCAGGCCCTGCCCGACGGCAACGTGTTCACGGACCCGGACCTGATCTACCCCGGCCAGCGGCTCACTCTCCCCCAGCCCGCCACCGCAACACCCACCCCGCCGCAGACCCCGGCGCCCGCCGCGCCCCCGGCAACACCGTCGCCGGCCGCCCCCGCACCATCAGCATCCTCACCCGCGACACCCGAACCCGCGCCGTCAACTGCGGCTCCCTCGGCCGGCGGCCCGCAGCAGACCATCCCCACGCCGGACGCCCCGTCCCCCAGTGACACCACCACCCCAAGCACCCAGAGCCCCGCGAACATCAACTGGGCGCTGGTCGCAGGGATCGGCACCCTGCTGGCCGCCTCCCTGGCCGGCGCCCTCGGAGTCCGCCGGATCCTCCAACAGCGCCAGCGCCGCGCCGGGCAGACCATCGCCCAAGACCCGGACCCCACCACCGTGGAGCAGGTCCTGGGCGCGGCCGGCGAGCCGGACGCAGTCGGGCTCCTCGACCGTGTCCTGCGCACTCTCGCCCACCACGCCGCCGAGGCAGAGCGCGAACTGCCTGCGCTGCGCGGTGCCCGCATCGATGCCGCCGGCATCACCCTGCTGCTTGACGAACCTGCCGAGCTGCTCACCCCCTTCAACATGGGCGGTGACCCTCGATCATGGATCCTGGACGGCCAGGCTGTGCTGCTGCCCGCCGACCAGGCGGGCGACGTCCAAGCCCCTTATCCGGGGCTGGTCACCCTCGGAGCGACCGAGACCGGTCTGCTGCTGGCCGATCTCATGACATGCCGAGTACTGCTCCTGGACGGCAAGGCCGACGAGGTCCTCGAAGTCGCCCGCGCCCTCGCACTCGAGCTCGGCACCTGCGCCTGGACCGACTACAGCGAAATCCTCACCGCCGGGCTCGGCTCGCGCCTGGCGGGGCTCCTGCCCCAGGGCCGGATCCGCACCATGCCCCACCTGCCCGCCGTCGCCGCCGACCTCGGCGAACTCCTCCTCGAAGCCCACCAGAGCGGCGAACAGGTGCTGCCGTGGCTACTCATCGGCGCCGGCGACAGCGACCAGGAACACGTCACCCAGCTCGCTGACGCCCTCGCCGCTGCCCGTACTCTGCACACCGCGGTCGTCCTGCCCGCCACCGACACCACCCGGCGCGCGTTCCCCCACGCCGAAATCCTCGACACCACGCGCGATCAAGATGTCCGCCTCGCGCTGCTGGACGAGCCGGTGACCTTGCAGCGGATCACCGACGAGCAGTACCTGCAGTACGTCCACGCACTTCAGGTATCCGTGCAGGAACCCGCGACCGCGACCGGGGCGTGGGAGTTCGCCGAGGACCACGACCAGCCAGCTGCCACCAGCGCGCCTTTGACCGTGCGGGTGACCAGCGAGGGCGCTCACGACCCGGGCAACCCCTTCCCCGCCCTCCTTGCGGCCACCGCCCCAGGCGACCCCGCGGCCGCTGAAACCGAAGCCGCGGACGCCGCCGAAGCCGCCGGCGCCAAGGGCCAACCCTCCGCCGGTACGCCGGGCGAACACGCCCGCCCGGGCCAGCCCAGCGAACTCATCCCTGCGGCCCGAACCACAGCCGGCCAAGGCGACGAGGACACGGTCTGTATCGAGATGCTGGGCCCCCTGCGCATCACCGGCGGCCTCGGATCCGCGCACAGCCCTCGCACGAACGCCATCGCGGCTTTGATCCACCTGCGCCCCGGGCGTAGCGCCGAGTACCTGTGCCAGGCCATGGACCCCGTCAACCCGTGGTCCACCCGCACGCTGCATTCACGGCTGTCCGAGCTCCGCAATCAGATCGGCCTGACCGACGACGGGTACCCGCTGTTGCCGCGGCCCAAGAGCGGCAGCGGGTACGTCTTCCACCCGGCGGTGACTTCGGACTGGGACCGCTTCCAGCAGTTGGCCTCGCGCGGGCTGGCCGCCGGGCCCGAGGGCGGCATCGCGGATCTGGAAACGGCGATGGGGCTGGTGCGGGGCAAGCCGTTCGACGGGCGGACCCTGCCCTGGGCTGACCCTGTCATTCAGGACATGCTGTCCCGGATCACCGACACCGCCCATACTCTCGCCCGCTGGCACACCGACGGGACCGCCCCCGACCTCGACGCCGCCCGCCGCACCGTCCAGCAAGGCCTCGACGTCGAGGAGACCTCGGAAGTCCTCTACCGGGACCTGCTCCACATCGAATGGGCCGCGGACAACCAAGCCGCCATCCGCAGGACGGTCGCCCGAGTGCAGCAGATGGCCCGCACCTACGACATCACCCTCGACAGCCTCACCGAGGACACGATCGACCTCGTCCTGTCCGGCCGGCCCTCCCCCACGGCAGTCGGGACCACGGCAACCTGATACCCAGCCCGCTCTGAAATGGGTGTGGGCCCCTGCAGCTGCAGGGGCCCACACCCATTTCAGAGCGGGCTGGCGGTCCAGCGTTCAGGCGAGCGCCGCTACCCGGTGACGGGCCGCGGCGAGGAGTTCGGCACGAGCCTGCCACTCACCGGCAGGCTGCCGCGTCACCCACTCCTCCCGCACTTCCGCCACCGCCACGCATGCCGCCTGTACTTCCTCAGCCATCGCTTCGTCCAAGGCATCCAGCTGCGGCCCCGTAACGACCACCGGCCCGTAGAAGCCGTACGGGATCTCCATCCCCCGCCACACGGACGCCAGCACCCACACCGACAGATTCATCGGCAGCCGCTCAGACTGCCCATTCCCATGCACATGGAGCTGCGTCCTGCGGTGATAGACCGCCGCATCCGCCGGACCGCCCACAGCAGTACGCACCACCTGCCACCGACCCGCATCCTCACCCGGCCAGGGCAGCACGACGACCGCGCCATCCACATCGATCCGTAAGACCGTGCCCACGTCACCCTCCTCATCATCAAGTCAGCCATCAGCCTAGAAGTGATCGGCTGGCATTGACCGACGAATGGGGAGCAACGAAGCCCCCGGATAGCTCACCAGCCCTGGCGCAGCCGCGCCTCGCTTCCGTCGACCGGTGCGCACGCTGCCAGTCACCGGGCATGCTGTCCGTTTCAAATGATCTGGTCCGGATCCAGGGCCGTGACCTGCGGCGATCAGATCAACTGAGACGCCGAACCGCCGACAATCGCAAGCGATCTGGTCCTGGAAGCCTGAATGTTGGGTTTTATCTCAGTTGTGTACGGACCCGCGGCCAGTGACTTGGGAATCCGCAACTGGGACTCTCGCAGTAGACAGCGACGTCAGGCCTGGCGGGCAGAGGCTGCGAAACGGTCGGCGAGCGCGATCACAAGGTCTCGGAGTTCGTCCGGCTGCTCGATGACGAACGGCCGGTCGAGCGAGGCGAGTACAGGAGGCAACCAGTCGAGCCGCTCTGCCCGCAATTCAACGTGGATCCAACGCTCGGTGTGCGGATCGGTGTCTTCCACGGGCGCGGGCTCCTCCAGGCTCGCGACGCTGGCGGGAAGCCGGGTGCGGATCTGTTCGACCGTCCCGTGGATCCGCAGGGTCACTTCGTGCTGGTACGCGGCCTTGGCGAGCCCTGACAGGACGCGCTGTGCCGGATCGAGTCCGGCGGGCGGCTCGAAGGAGCCGGGCAGGGTCCTCGCGTCCGCGATGCGATCGAGCCGGAATGTCCGGTCCTGGCCGATCCCGGGATCGGTGCCCGTGACGTACCACCGGCCCGCATGGGTGACGATCCCGTACGGGTGCAGCGTGCGTTCGCTTCGTCGGCCGTCTCGGGTGGTGTACCTGATCGAGATCGGGCGGCGATGGCGTACCGCATCGGCAATGGCGAGCAGGATCCCGGTCTCCGGGGTGGCCAACTCGCCAGGCGGAGTCGTGAAGGCGAGGGATTCCATGACAGCGTCGAGCCGACGGGCCAGCCTCTCGGGCAGAGCCCGGCGGATCTTGGCCGCTGCCGTCTCACCCGCGGTCTCGGTCGCCGTCAGCAACCCCGTCCTGCGGCCGGCGACGAGCCCGAGCAGCACGGCGAGCGCCTCGTCGTCGTTGAGCATGAGCGGAGGCAAGCGGTACCCGGGGGCGAGCCGGTACCCGCCATAGCGGCCACGGACCGCCTCGACGGGGATGTCGAGATCGACCAGGTGGCCCACATACCGCCGCACGGTGCGCCCGTCGACGCCGAGCCGGTCGGCGAGTTCGGTCACCGTTCTGATGCCGCCCGACTGCAGGAGTTCCAGGAGAGCGAGCACGCGGCCAGTAGGTCGAGCCATGTCCACCAGCCTAGCGCTAATACCGGACGGATTCTGTCCACTATTTGCTCTAGCGTCCGAAGCGCAACGGCTCCACCAACCCCGAGGAGAGCACCATGGACTTCGTTTCGACCCGGATCATCACAGGCAACGTCGCGCGCCTCGTCGACTTCTACGAGCGAGCCACCGGAGTGCGGGCGGACTGGTCCACCGAGGACTTCGCCGAACTGCGGACCGCCAGCGGGACCCTCGCGATCGGCAGCACCCGCACCGTGGCACTGTTCGCACCCGGCTCCGCCCGTCCGGCCGACAACAACACCGTGATCATCGAATTCCTCGTCGCCGACGTGGACGGCGTGCACCGGAACCTGGCCGATTTCGTCGCCGACTTCGTGACCGAGCCCACCACGATGCCCTGGGGCAACCGGTCCCTCCTGCTCCGTGACCCCGACGGCAACCTCGTCAACTTCTTCACCCCCGTCACGCCGGCGGCCATCGAGAAGTTCGCTCGCTGACATAGCGCGGCCCCCTGGCGGGGCCAGTCCCGGCGGCACGCTCGATAGGGACCAAATCATCTGAGACGCCGAGCGAATCGGACCAGGTCAAATGAGATGGGACACATGCACCGATGTAGGGGGTTGGTGACTTTGCAAGATCGGTCATGACCGATGCAGATCGGATCGGTCACCGGTCATCGGTCAAACCGCAGGTCAAAGGCGTGCGGGCTGTTGGACCGGTCACGGCGGAAACAGCCGAGCACGACCAGGTGCCGCCTCGCCCACGCGGGCCGCTCGCTTCGAATGGGGCTCCAGACTCGGCCCGCTGGTGACCTCGCACCGGTGAGGTGATAGTCGGTCACCCACCGATTCCGTCACCGGACTGGTCACCGAATCAATCACCAGTCGCATCGCCACCAGGGTCCGTCAGGCCATGACCGATGCCCAGTCACGTCACCAGTCACCGGTGGCCCCGTCGCCAGGCATATGTCACGACACCGGGCGTCGGTGACGGAGGCATCGGTCAGCGGTGACCAGTCGATGAGCTCGTCCCGGCTGACGGCCGAAAGCCCGAGGCGAGCCTGCCGGGCAGCTGCCATGGCGAACTCGTCCAGGCACTGATGGACGTCGTACTCGAAGAAATCGAGGGCCAAGCATTGATGGCTCGCCATCGCATAGGGGCTGTGATCGTCTCGCCCGCACCGCCGGGATGGGCATCGCCAGCTCAGCGATCTGCTTGATCCCAGTAGCCGTTGTCTTTCCGGACATGATCGGCGAGTTTCCACTGGTCATGCATGCACTCCGTGGCATCGAGGAAGAGCTTCAGGCCGTCACGTCTGTCGGGATGACGCGGAGGTCGTCGATGGCTTCGGCTACGGGGTGTTGGATGCACGCGAGACGGCTGCGCAGGTTCGGGTCGAAGAGCTCCAGCGAGGAGGCGGAGCGGGTGCTGGCCGAGCTTGCGGAGGCGGAGGCGGTACTGGAACGGCGGGCCATCGCCCGCCTGGAACTGGCCGAGGCCCTGGCCACCCAAGAGCCGCAGGCCGAACCGTCTCCCTTGTATGCCACGCCATCCCGGCTTCCTCTTCTGGTGCCCGATGACGGCGGGCACCAACGCCATCACCTTCCAGGACGGCACGTTCGGGCCTCTGAAGCTCTGAGGAGAAGACTCCCGACTTCCCTCTCTGGCGGTCAGCGCCGTCGGCGACGCCGTTGGGGTGGGACGGTGGCCGGCGAGCCTCCGGCCCATTGCTGCTCGAACGCCACCATAAGCTGGGCCCGCATGACGTTGCGCCAGATCGGGTCCATGCCCCGGCCGCGAGCGGCGACGTCACGCAGCTGTGTGACGATGGATAGGAGCATCGTGGTGGCAAGCCTGTCGGCTTCGGCGGCGGAGCTGTCGTGGAGGACAAGCATCCGGTCGAATGCGAGCCCGAGCAACTGGCCCGGCACCATGCGCTCCAGAATGGCGGTCCGGCCGTTCCGACCGGACGCCGGGGGCGCCGAAGCGGGTTGTTCGGGCGAGATGGCGGACAGCGGGACGGGCCCGAAGAGCAGCCGGGCCAAGGCACGGACAGCGCGGTACTGGAGGGTCCTGATGGCTTGTTCGTCCTTGCCCATGATGCGGGCCGTCTCGATCACCGAGAGGCCCTGCAGGAAGCGCAGCGCCACGCACTCCTGCTGCTGCGGGTTGAGCCGCCGGACGGCGTCCAGCAGGGCGGCGTTGGAGAACGACTCCAGGACGGAGTCCTCCGGGCTGGGCTCGCACTCGTTGGAGTCGAGCATCTCGCCGGTGGGGACCTCCAGCCGGAAGCGGCTGGACTTGAAGTGGTCGGCCACCAAGTTGCGCGCGATGGTGACCAGCCAGGCGCCGAAGTCCCGGCCCTGCCAGGTGAACGTGCCGATCCGGCGCAGCGCGCGGAGGAACGTCTCGCTGGTGAGGTCCTCGGCGGTGGCCTTGCTGCCGACCCGGTAGTAGATGTAGCGGTAGACGGTGTCCGCGTAGTGGTCGACCAACGCCCCGAAGGCCGTCACTTCACCGGTGTGGGCACGTGCCACCAGGGCGACCACGTAGTCCAGCGCTCGGGCCTGGACAGCGACTTCGACTTCCTGAGTGGGCGGTGGTGCGGAATCGGGCGGGCGGAACCCCGGTGAGCGCCGGGACAGCACGGCCAGCACCCGGCCGCCGAAGGACTCACCGCGGATCACGGAGTGGTGCCTTCCGTCACGTGCTCGCCCTGCTCGGCGGGCGTTTCGGTCGGGGCTGGCTCGGACGCGGGCTCAGGCTCAACGGAGGGTTCCTTCGTGTCCGCGGGAGGCTTGTCCTCCGGGCGGCGGGTGGCCACCATGGCCTGGAGCGAGCTGTTCACCAGGTTCGCCACGAGGAGCGGGACGAGTTTGGCGAGCCGCTGCAGGCTGCCGATAGCGCCCATGCCGACGGCGAACGACACCGCCGGAACCGTCGCGTAATCGTAGGTGGCCGCCAGGACGCCGGCCAGCGTGGCGCTGACGAGCGTGCTGAGAACGACCGCCACGGTGTAGGCGGCACGACCGGGCGCTGGCAGCTTCTCCTCGCCCGGCCGCAGGTCCGGTCGGCGAGCGGGTCGCTTGACGGTGTCCGGACCGACCTTCCAGGGCGCAACGCCGTGCCACTTGAGCGCGGTGATGATGTCGTAGGCCTCGATCGCGATTCCACCCAGCCCGCCCACGGCTGCGGCCGCCAACCAATCCATGCCGCGCATCGTAGGGAGCAGCGGAGGCGTGCCGGGTGGAAATCGGAGAAGTCCTGCGGGAGTCCCAGGGCGTGCCGGTGCGCTACGACACCCATGAGCTGCTCGGGAAGCTCTGCCTTCATGCCCAGACTGCCGAAGGATCACCCGGCCGAGCAGCACACTCGAACGCATGTCCACCATGATCGATAGAACAATGACTTCTCAACGAAGAGCCCGCCTGGCGGCGCTCAAGTCACGGGCGGTGGCATCGGTTCCGCGCTTCGCCTGGTACATCGTCACCAATCGATCGGATGAAAGTATCGGCACGGTGACGAGTCCGAGGCCGGACGCTGGCAGGTATCGCGCATCATGATCGCCGTCTCCGGAAGGAACACCGCCATGCTCGGTACCCCAAGACGCCGTACTGGTCCGTCCCGATCCGCCCACCGGATCGTGGCGGCCATCTGCACCCCGGCACTCACCGCGGCCGCTTTCGTCGGCTTCGACGCCAGCAATGCCATCGCCGCGACCACCTGCTTCGATCTGGCCGCCACCGTCACCGGAACCACTGGTACCGCAGGCGACGACGTCATCATCGGCACCCCTGGCCGTGACGTCATCGACGGCTTGGGCGGTAACGACAAAATCTGCGGCCTTGGCGGAAACGACATCCTCACAGGCGGGGAGGGTGACGACAGCCTCTCTGGCGGGGAGGGTGACGACCGGCTCGAGGCGGGCAACGGCAACGACCGGCTCGTCGGCG
Organism: Streptomyces sp. R33; assembly: GCF_041200175.1. NCBI lineage: Bacteria > Bacillati > Actinomycetota > Actinomycetes > Kitasatosporales > Streptomycetaceae > Streptomyces > Streptomyces sp. R33. The sequence continues at coordinate 50,732 of NZ_CP165727.1, forward strand.
ACAACCGGGCGTTCACCGGAGACGTCACCGGCCCGACCGGGCGCGACTACCTCTCGGGCGGGGCGGGCTTCGATGTCCTGGTGGGCGACAACTCGGCCGTTCAGGGTACGGCTACGGGAGCCTCGACAGACATCCTTCTCGGCGGGGCCGATCCCGACACCCTGATCGGCGACAGTTCGGGCGACTACGCCAACGGCGCGGCGGCCGACCGCCTCGACGGCGGCGGCGGGGACGACACCCTCACCGGCGACGCGTTCGGCTGGTACGGAGCCACCGGCGCGGCGGACGACATCCTGTTCGAAGGGGAGGGAGTCAATGGTGATGTGACGGGCGACAGTCAGTCTCCCTTCGGGAACGTGACAGGCGCGGGCGGCGACGACGTCATCGACCTCGGCGTGGACGGCGCCTTCGGCGCCTGGGGCGACCACTTCGCCGGCGGCACGGCCGTGGGTTCCGGAAACGACCGCATCACCGGGGGCAGCGCGGGCGAAACCGTGCTCGCGGGAGACAGCAGCCTTGTCGACCCGGCCGGATCGACAGCGGGCAACGATGTGATCGACGGCCGGGGCGGTGACGACCACATCTTCGGCGACAACACGGACTGGAGCCAGACACTCGGCACCGCAGGAGGCAATGACTTCATCCGCGGCGGCGACGGCGACGACTTCCTGCGCGGAGGCCCCGCCAGCGACACACTCAATGGCAACGCAGGCATCGACGACTGCGACGGCGAAGGCGGCACGGACTCCGAGCTCAACTGCGAGGCCTGACCTCGCCTGAAGAGGAAGCAACCCGCGCGGAACAACCGGGCCCCCAGTCGCCGACGTACTCGCCCTGGGGGACGCGCGACGCTGGCCGAGAATATCAGCGTGCGTCGGCCCCCTGCGCGGCTGCTACGCGCCCTGTGCATACATCGGTCACTGGCCATTGGCAACGAGCTGATGATCATCTTCAGACGGAGCGGAGGTGAGCGCGTCCTTGCTGGCGGCGCTGCTCGGTGAGGTGCTTGCCTGCATCGATGACGCGGCGTTGACCTGTCTTCGGTGAAACTCCCAGCCGGCGGGCGACCTCTGCTCCGGACAGCTTCACGCCGCTCTCTTCGGCCTCGGCGAGCCAGCCGGCGACGGTGAGGATTTGATGCTGGATCAGGTCTCGGCCGGCTCCTCGGCCTGCTGCTGGGGTAGCCGAGCAGCGGACACCCCGGTATCACTGACCCTCGCCCTCCCCGCGCTCGATCTCTCCGGCCGGGCCTGTGGCTGGGCCGGTCAGCGCGCTGGGGGACATCTGCTGACGTTCCGGGGCCGACAACAAGTCCCCGGCCGAAGCCGCGGGCGCGGGCACGTGACCGGGCACAGAGGCGTGCGCGGCCGGTGGATGAACGTCGCGGCGGGCCGAGGGGGGTCCAAAGAAGGGGTGGGGTCCGGAGGCCTCAACGCCACCGGTCACCGAAGCAGCCATCCGGCTTTCGGGGAACCGGGCGAGCAGCTCCTCCACCTCTGTCGCGGGCAGCGGCCCGCCGGTCACCGGGTCCACCAGCCCGTACGCCTCGGCCGGGTGCACGACGAAAGCGGCAGCATCAGGGGGCGCGCCGGTGCGCGCCGCGTACGAGCGGCATGCCTCCCAGAGCTCCGCCTGCGTCATACGGGCCGGCTCGGAGGCCACCGGAACGGCCGGCTGTACCGGAGGCGGCGCTCCGGGGAATTCGGGACCGTGGGGGTGGTCCTGACCCTTCTCGTCATGTGCGGGGTCCAGGTTCAGCGCGTGGACGAGGCTCTCATCCCTATCTGCGGACCCCTCCATGGCCTGCTCCCCCAACACAGCTGGTGAGTCAAAGCCGTCCATTGAACGGGCCTACCGGGAGCTCGTCGACCGTGGTCTCGTCTTGCGCAAGCCGCGAGTTGGGACGGTTGTTCGCGACCGCTCTCGCGTTCGTGTCCCGTTGAGCCGCTACGGTGCTGTACTGCGCCCGGGTGGGGACAAGGGGCCATGGGAGACGGCAACGGCCGCGGTGGGTCTGGAAGGCAGCGTCGTTGCCTTGTTCGTCGAGCGGATCTCCGCCCCGACCGAGATTGCCTCGTTGCTCGAAGTTGAACCGGGCTCTCCTGCTGTTCGCCGCAGCAGGCATGCCGTGATCGACGGGGATGTCGTGCAGGTCCAGAACGCCTACTATCCGGCCGAAGTGGCTGCCGCAGCGGGACTCGACGAGCCGGGCAAGGTTGTCGGCGGCGTGTTCGGGGCCATGACCGCAGCTGGACTGGATCCCCAAACCGCGAGCGAGACGGTGACAGCCCGGCCGCCGACGAAGGCCGAGGCCGCGGAACTCGGCATCGGTGAGCGGGTACCGGTCATGTGTATCGAGCGCGTGGTGCGCAGCGGCAGCGGCCGCGCGCTGGAAGCCCTGCGGGTGGTGGGCGCTGCCGACCGTCTGGAGCTGCACTACGGGGAGTTGCCGCTGGCCGGCGGGGTGCCGTAGCGGGTCGCGGAACCTCAACGGTGACTCACCGGCTGCGCCGTTGCCCGGTTGTGATGCCACACGGGGCGCATCGGTGATCAGGCCGGTGGCATCGGCGCCGTTTTGTAGGGCGTGAGGATTCGCCCGAACCGAACGAGCCCCGCCACGAGTGGCGGGGCTCGCAGGTCCTCGTACAGGCCTGGACCGCCTGCGCGGGGAAGAGCACCTAGTTGCGTGAACTGAGAGGTGCGCTGAGCCATGAGCTTATGCGGAATCATCCTGAGGGCGCCACAGGCCCCCGTACACGGCATCAACGGGTTCGCCCTGGATGTGGTGGTGCACGGTGGCGCTTGAGCCAATCCTGTGGGCCTTGCATGACAGCCCCGTGAACAGTACGACGGACCGGATGCTGCTGGCCGGCCTGGCAGAGAAAGCGGATCCGGACGGCACCAATGCCTTCCCGTCGCGGCGGACGCTGGCCCGGATCGCGCTCTGCGACGTCAAGACCGTGCAGCGGCGTCTGGCCTCGCTCGCCGAGCGGGGTGTAATCACCCTGGGAGACCAGGAAGCCGCCCGGTACATCCCCGCGCACGCCCGCCCCAAGGTCTACGACCTGCAGATCCCGGCAGCCTGGTACGGCCCCGAAAGACTGACACGGGTCAACGAGGACCGGGCACACCGCGGCCTGCCCCCACTCACACAGCACACCCGCCCCACACTGCCACCCGCCCCACCGCGAACAGAGCGCAGCGACAAGGGAAAGCCACGCCAGAAGGGAGGGGACTCTCAGTCCCCTCCCGCAAAACCCCTCGAATCCGGCGGACGGGGGGACTCTCAGTCCCGGGGAAGGAGGGACTGTCAATCCCCGCAGGGGGGACTGACAATCCCCCAACCCTCCCCTATAACCCTCCCCTCTCCAGAAACCCCGATAGCGCCTGCGGCGCGTAGCGCCGATGACGCCCGCAGGGCCACAACAGGTAGTAGCCCGCGAGGGGCCAGCGGCTGCGCCGCGTCCCCGGGCGCTGGCGCGCCCATCCCGGCAGCCAGGTCACCGAAGACGACCCGGCTGCGACTGTCTCCGGGACTGGCTGACTCGGTCAGAGCCGTTGAAGCGGGATGGCCGCGGGAGCTGGCACCTCTGCTGCCGCCCCACCCCCCGGCCGCGCTGCGTGAGGCGATCCTGCGCGCCCTGGACGCAGGACGGACCCCCCAGCAGCTACTCGAGCGGATCCAACGCCGTTGGTGGACGCACGGCTACGCCCGCGCCCTGGCCGAAGGGGAACTCGCCTCCCCCGTCGGGGCCGCGGTCGGGCTGGTGCGCCCGTCCACGGACTGCCCGGACCCCATGTGCGAGGACGGCACAACCCTCCACCTGGACGACGCATGCCCCAAATGCGCAGAACGCCGGGCAGACCGCCGCCAGCGCCCAGTGACCGCACAACGGGGGAACGCCGCGGAGCTCCGGTGGTGGGAATGCGACGGCGAGGACTGCTCGGCGGCCGGCAAAGGACCACGACCCGACGACGGGCTGTGCCAGCAGTGCCGGAACCAAGCAGAACAGACTGAGATCCAGCGTGCGACGGCAGGACTTGCCGCCGAGGCCGAGACAGCGCAGGAAGCCGAACGGCTACGACAGGCAATCCGGTGGGAACACATGCTCGATGAAGCCCATGCCGAGCATGCCGAGCGGTCCCGCTCAGCACAGGACCAGACCAAAGCCGAACAACGCGCCGCCACCGAGGTCGAGGATGTACGCCGGCTGCAGGAACAACTCATACGGGAGCACCCCGAACTCGCCGCCTACGCCCAACAACAAATATGACCGACACAACCCCGAACACGCTGCCGGCGCATGGACTACGTTACGTCCTCGGCGGGCCCGACGACGGCCGGGCGCGGCGCGGTTTCGGGTGGGTTGCCGCCAGCCCGTGCGTCCTCGTCTCCGTCATGCACGCCAACAACGAGGTCGGCACCCTCCAGCGGATTGCCGCCATCTTGACTCGCAGCCGCCCTACGTTCGTCTCGGCATCCAAGCGACGCGAGATCAAGGGAACCTCCATGAGCGCCAAGATCACGGCACGCACCGAGCCCCTGGGCACGAGCCCGCGAATCACTGCGGGAGTGATGGACCAGAACGCGGTACCCGATCACCAGCAGGCTCTCAACTGCACCAGGATCGCCGCGGCGGTCTACGCGGCGGGCGTGAACGAGACCCGCGACGGCAAGTACGAGGGGATAGTACACATCGCCCTCGCCGCCTCCGATGCCTAAGAACTGCTATCGGAATGACTTCAGGCGTCGCCAGCAGATGAGTGAGCAAGCGAGGCTGAGGAAGGCTTCGTGGATGTCGTCGCGGACTTCCCAGCGGATCCGCAATCGGCGGAACCAGTGGAGGTGGGCGAAGGCCCGCTCGACAACCCAGCGTTCGGTGCCGAGGCCGGAGCCGTGTGGGACGCCGCGTCGGGCGATGACGGGTTTCACGCCCAGGGCCCAGGCCAGGCGTCGGTACTTGTCATGGTCGTAGCCGCGGTCCCCGAGCACCGTGTCGGGCCGCCGACGGGGCCGGCCGCGCTTGCCGCGAACCGGTGGGACGGCCTGGAGGAGGGGGATGAACTGGGTGACGTCGTTGCGGTTGCCGCCAGTCAGGATGGCGGCAAGCGGAATGCCGGTGGCATCGGTGATCAGGTGGTGCTTGCTGCCATTCCTGCCCCGGTCAACGGGGCTTCGCCCTGTTTTGGAGCCCCCTTTAACGCGCGTATGTGGGAGCCGTCGACCACGGCCCGCGAGAAGTCCAGAGCGCCGGCCCCGCGGAGCCGGGCCAGAAGGGTCTCGTGCAGCCGCGGCCAGACGTCGGCCTCGGTCCACTCAGCCAGGCGCCGCCAGCAGGTCATGCCCGATCCGAACCCCAGTTCCTGCGGGAGGTGTTCCCACGCGATCCCGGTGTGCAGAACGAACAGGATGCCCTGGAACACCAGCCGGTCCGGATGCCGCTTCCGACCAGGATGACGAGTCCGTCGCTCCACCCTCGGCAGGAGCGATTCGATCACCGCCCAGAGTTCATCGTCCACTTCCCACGGCTTCCGCCGAGCCACCCCACACCCCCAGATCAACGTTCTCAGGGACATCCAACCAGCCCGAAGATCATTTCGTTAGGGGTTGTAAAGCCGTCGCGGCGTGGTGCGCGGCCCAGGACCGGGCCGGGCGTCGCTTGGGATGGCGGTCCTGCCCTGCCTGCGAGTCGTAGGCTCAAGGTCCAAGTCGGCAAGCGCAAGGGGGCACCGTGACAACGGAAATCGTCATTGTTCACACGACCATCGATCAGGAGGAGGGCGCCCGGAAGCTGGCTGAGGAGGCAGTGAAACAGCGACTGGCCGCGTGCTCACACCTTGACGCGCCGTTCGAAGCCACCTATTGGTGGCAGGGCAAGCTGGAGAAGGCCACGGAGTGGCGAATCTCGTACAAGACCACGGTGGACCGCGTGCCGGAGCTCCGGGCGTGGGTGCACGAGAATCACCCGTACGACGTACCAGAGTTCATTGTGCTTTCCGTGGCTGGCGGCTCGGATGCCTACCTCAAGTGGGTAGCTGACGAGACCAGGCCCCAGTAGCTTTGAGGCTGAACGGCGGGGGCTCGATAGGGTCGAGCCTCCGTCGTTACGCTGCGAGCTCCTTCAGATGCTCGGCCAGATCGCGTTCCGAAGTTGGGAGCAGGCTGGCGATAGCCGAAGCCCGCGAGCGTCCCATTGTCGTCGTCCGGGCCGCGGCCGCGGTGGCGAACTCTTGGACGACGTGGACGCCTTGTTCCCGGGATCCCCCCTGAAGGTGCGCAACGGCCAGATCACCAAGAACCACCACCCCCGCGTCGGACAGGTCGTCGCCCAGTCTCTGGGTGGCCTCGTTAGCTGCGTCGAGCAGCTCAGGGTGTCGCAGTTGTCCGTATACCGACAGCACTAGGGAGTCCCGGCGAGATGGCGTCATGAATTGGACCCAGGCTTCCTCTGCCGTGTGGTCGGCGTACTCGTACGCGATCCGGGCCCGGTCCAGTGCGCGAAGAGCTTGAAGTTCGTCCCCGAGGCGCGCGGCCTCCTCGGCGTGACGTGCGTGGATCCATGCGGCGGCCGTCGCGTGCCCTGGTCCGCGAACGCACTGCTCGGCCTCCCTGAGAAGGGTGATCGCCTCATTCGGCACGCAGCCGTAGCTGGTGTAGGCCAAGGAAAGGGCTCTCAGGGGTGGGTGGCCGGCGGCAGACGAGCACTCCGCGGCCACCTGATAGTAGCTCCGCGCTGTGCGGTGGTCTCCCAGGTCCCAGGCGAGCCAACCAGCCAAAGCGGCGGTCTCACCGGCAGCGATGGTCAGGGCCTGCTGCTGCCTACCGGCCCGGGGCAGCACGGAGGTGATGGCGTCCAGGTGGGTATTCACCCTGTATCGAAGGTGCGCCGCTTCAACCTGCATTTCGCTGGTGTGGAGGCGGCGGGTCTCATCCACGAGTACCCGGGTTGCCTGTTCGTCGATGCCTCCAGCCCCGCTGATGGCGTGAGTCAACCGGGTCCAGGGCTCCGCAGACCCTGCCGCTACGACTACCGCGCCTTCAAGCAGCGTTCGCCGTTTCACGTTCTGATCGTCCCTTTCGTCGAGGGCAGCCCGATCTCGTCGCCGCCGAGCACGAGCGTGCTGTGCCTCCTGTAACAGGTCTTCGGCCAGCATGCCGTAAGCAGCAGCCATGTCCCTGATAGTGGGTGTTGTCGGGATGGTCTCGTTGTTTTCGTACCTGCTCAGCTCGCGCCGCGTCATCGCGTTCCGGCCGCTTACTGCGTGAATGGCGTCGACCTGTTGCTCTTGCGTACGCCCGGCGCGCCTGCGCAGCTTCGCGAGCAGCTCACCGAACGGATCTTGCCGCATAGCCATGAGTGTCGCCCCAGTCTCTCGGTTGGGAGCATCATGGCCCCAATTTCCCCCTCTCAATTCCCCCTTGACGCGATTTTCGGCCCTCATTTCCCCCTCTCAGTTCCCGCTGGATGTCGCGGGCTGAACGCAGTGTGATGTGTCCGTGACCGAGACCATCAGCACTCAGGGATTGGACGTGGCCATCTCTCCTGCCCGGGAGGGCCACGCCGGGGCCGTCAAGGGGGCGGACGCAATGTGGCTGCAGCGACTGCGCCGCACCACTCGGGTTGCCTTGACTCAGTGGCGATGTACGAGCTTGATCGACGACGCGCATGTAGTGGTGACGGAGCTCGTGACGAACGCCCTCCAGCACGGTGACGGTGAAATCCGCGTCCTGCTCCGCCTCACCAACAGCTATCTGCACGTGGAAGTTCACGACGGATCCACCGCGTGTCCTGTCCCTCGCGTCAGCACCCCGGACGACGAGAGCGGACGTGGCTTACTGCTTGTCGCTGCCATCGCCCAGGACTGGGGCGTCGAGGCCGGCAGGTCTTGGTGCCGGCTGTCATTCACGCGGAAGAGCGCCTGATGGCTCGCATCCGCGCGATGGCACTGTCCGAGATCAGTCGGTGAACGGCTTATGAGCGTGGATGGACCGCCAACGGTGGGTCGACAGGCGCTATCGGGTGGGCCGCCGTCAGTAGATCTTGCAGGCTCTGATCGTGCTGGGGCTGATGGCCGCGTAGCCCCCGTTCGTCGCCCATACGGATCCACGGATTCGGTGGACACTCGCGGCCCGAAGCGTCATAGCCCTGCGCGGCCGCACGACCGTCGACCTCGAAGAGCTTGTGGCAGCCACATCCTGTTCCCAAGATATCCGTCCGGCGATCCGCTTGCCCTGAGCCCGGACAGCCGGACGGTTCCAACACCGGCAATCCGCTGCGCCCCACCGCGGCGAGGCCAGCGCCACCGCACGCCTCCGCGGAAGGCAGCCTCCCTGCGCGTCCTACCGACCTCCGTCCTGTCCCCTTCATCCCCTCCACACCAAGGCCCACACCCATGTATGTGACGAAGCCGCTCACGCCCGATCATGTTCCGGCGCTCAACCAACTGCTGGCCCTGCGCATGCACTGGCTGACGGAGAACAGCCTCCCGCTGCGCGGGGAGAGTTCCAACCTGATGCAGCTCGTACGCCTCCCCGAGCCCGGCATGGTGCCGGTCGGAATGTGGGACGGCAAGAGGCTCGTCGCTGCCCTCGCGGTGCAGTCCGCGGCGCCCATGGCCGGTTGGACGCTCGATGAGCGGCAGGAGCCGAGCTGGGTGCTCTCCCTCGCTCACACCCTTCCGAGGGAGCCGGGGGTGGGCGCGATCCTCGTGTCCGGGCTCTGCGACTACGCAGCGCGTAAGTCCGATCCGCCGGTCTGGATCCGCTGCGCGGTCCGTCCGAGCGCACTGGCCAAGTATCTCGAAGAGGCCTGTGGCTGGATCAAGGTCCGCGAAGTCAGTAGTCCTTACGGAGACTCCCACCATCTGCTCCAGCGTCCCCCTCGGCTAGCCGAACACGCGACGCTCACCGTCCGTGCTGAAGGAGGGCCGGCGTGATGCCGACAGCTGCACTGTTGACGGGTGCTCCGGACGCCTCCCCCGGTGAGGCCGCGGACCGGGAAGCAACTGTGGCGGAGTTATGCGAGCAGATCACCCACCACATCGCCCTCGGCCGATACGCGCCGGGGATGGTCCTGCCAGCCAAGGTTGTCGCCGCCGATCTCGGTGTGCCCGCCGCCCTGCTGCCGCGCGCATTGCGGGACCTGACAGCGGCCGGCGCGCTGATTCGTAAGGGCCCCCACATCTCAGTACCTCATGCATTGGATGAGCGCCTCTCGCGGGCGCGTCACCTGGCCGACCGATCTCTCGATCAGATCGCAGGCGGGCTCTACCCTCCCGGTGGGACGCTCCCGGCGATCAGCGAGTTTGCCCGTGATCGCGTCGCCGAACCATCGCTCGTGCGTCAGGCCCTCAACCTTCTGGAAGACGAAGGATGGCTAGGTCGAAGGCCGGGGCTGGGTCGTGTGGTCCTGCCTTCAGGATGGCTGCTCACCCCGCCCCGAACGGCAGACCTTCCACGGCGAGCCACCGGCACCGCTGGGCTGAGCGAGGACGAAGTACGGGATGCCGTCAGGTTGGCGTACACCCGCTGGCGCAGCCGGCAGTTCCTGCCGCCCGAGGACGTCGAGAGGGCATGGCAGGAGATGCGCGTCATCGCGGCGCAGGTCCTGCCACCCATTCGGCCCGGGAGTCCCCATCCCATGCGCCGCGGGGAACGTGCGGCGGCCCTGGTACTGGAGGCGGCATCGGCCCCGCTTCCCGACGCTGCGCTGTACGGCCTGTGGCACACGGCCTGCCTCGCCATGGGCATTCGGGGGCTTCTGGCCTACGCCTGTCGGAGGACTCCATGACCGCACCCCGCTCCGGCCGACTGCTACGCGCTCTTGGTCCGCTAACCGGTACTCCTCTCGTCGGGCCGATCGCGAGCGCCATCACTGTGGCGATCCACCGGCGCCGGGTTCGGCGCCACATCCAGGCGATGCTCGGCCGCGCGCTGATCACGGACGCCCGACTTGGTCGCGGTGAGGGACAGCCATTGACACCCCGCTGACTGCGCCCCGTCTGACCTGCCGTCCCACCATCCGAGAAACGACCGCCCTGGAGGCCCAATGACTACGACCGAGTTACCGGCCCCACCTGCCTTGAACGCAGTACCCGATCCAAATCAAGTGTTCGATCAGGCCGACCGGCGCATCGCGGCCGCTGCCGCCGCCCTCTGGCCGGCCGCCCGCATCGAACTTGGCCTGCACGTCCCCAGCCCCACCACGTACGTGCGCCGCATGCGGGTCGACGACCGGACTGTGTACGCCAAGTACTCATTTGTCGGCATGTCCCTCGTGTCCCTCCTGCGGGGTTCGGCCGGAACGTGGCCCCAGGTGCTTGCCGCGCAGGAGCTTTACGTGCAGCGCCCGGACTCGTTGATGCGACGGGAGGCCGCCCAGCTCGCGTTCCTGTCCCGTCTGCCCGGCCCGCGTCCTGGGCTGCTCGCTGGACTGCACGACGGTGTCCTGTTCACCACCCCGGTCACCGGAACGCCGCTGTCTCAGGCGCTTCTCACGCAGCCTGCCCGCACCGCGGACTTCCTCGATCTGACGTTCAACGAGTTGCGGCCGCTGCACGGCCGGGGTCCCGGCGTCACGGACCCTGGCGTGATCGGAACCGATCGCAGCATTACCAGCACGTTCGCGCGCAAGTTCGGTCAGCCGGATGCCCACAGCTATATCGATGAACTCACCTCGGGCCACGAGCCCGTGCACCTGGCTCCCGTTCTTCACCGCATCGTGCACCGGCTGCTGGCCGCCGGCCTGTCGGTTCTGACGGGCCGCCGGTCCTTCTGCTACGGCGACTTGAAGCCCGAGCATGTGATCTTTCCTGCCGGTTCGGGTCAGCGTCCGGTGTTCATCGACCCCGGCTTGATGTTCGCCAGTCCCGACAGCGACCGTGCCAAGCTGATCAGCAGAACGGTGCTGTTCCTCGCCGCAGTGCGCCCCTCCGGGGCCGGGCAAGTCATCGATGGGCTGGGCCGCCACGTCGACAGCCACCTCGACAGGACCACCCGCGTGCACCAGCCCGCGATCCTGCGGCAGCTGCTGACGTGGTGGCTGATGGACACCACCAGCATCCTCACGACCTACCTGGCCGCGCCATTCGGGCTGGCCCTGCCCCATACCGGCCAGGCCCTGACTGCCCGTGCCTCCGCCATCCTCACCGTGGTCGACTCCCTGGCCGGCCAGCTCGAGCGCCGTCTTCCCGCTCGACAGGTCTGGGACAACGCGCTCGCGGCCGTCAGGGTGGTGGCCGCCGCGTGACCACCACGATCGGGATCATCGGCGCCGGAGCCATCGGCCAGACCGTGTCCAACACGATCCTGGCCTCCGGCATCGCCGACCAGCTGCTGCTCGCCTCCCGCACACTCGTCCAGGCGCAGGCCTTGACGGACGACCTGGACGACATGCGCACCTCCACCGGCGCCTTCACCACGCTGCTTGGCTGCCGGCCCGAGGACACCACCACCGCGGCAGCGCTCGTCATCGCGATCCGGGAGCGCTTCACCAACACCCACCAGCACGACATCCGCATGGGCGGCGCCGCCAACGCCCGCGCCATCCGCGACCTCGGCCGCCGCCTGCGCGGCTACACCGGCACCGTCCTCATCGTCACCAACCCCGTTGACCTGATGGCCCGTCTCTTCGCCGAATCGTCCGGCTGCACCCGTGTCTACGGGATCGGCTCCAACCTGGACACGGCCCGCTACCGGCTCGCTCTGTCCTCGCTGACGGGCGTGCCCGCGGACCAGATCCGCGGGCACGTCATCGGCGAACACGGAGACAGCGCCGTCATCTGCGCGTCGACCACCACCGTCAACGGCCGCGCCCTCGCCGTCCCCGTCCGGGAAATCCGCAAGACGCTGGCCGACCGGCCCGGCAGCATCAGCAGCGGCGTCGGCCGCACCCGATCAGGACCCGCCGGAGCCGTCCTGACCACGCTGCGCCTCGTGCTCGGGCAGGCCGACGGCACCACCGAGCTTTGCACCGAATGGATCGGCCACTGGCTCGGCGTCCCCATGACCTTCACCGCCGGCCAGGGCAAGCCCACCCTCCCCGTCCTCGACCCCACCGAGGCCGACCGCTTCACCGCGTCCGGCAACAAGCTCGACACCGCCTACCAGGCACTCGCAACCATCCAGTAGAGGAGCACCCCAGGTGAGCATCACCGCCACCCGCATCACCGCCGCCCCGGCGGCCGTCACGATCATCTCGGCCGACCGGACCGTTACTGACTGGGCCTCCCGCTACTTCGGCCCCTGGTGGGGTGCCGCCAGCGTCGACCCCGCCACCGTGTGCGCGGGGACCGTCATCGCCGCCGACGTTGACCTCGACGCCTACATGCGCCTGGAAGAACACGTTCGGGCCCGGCCCCACACCAGTCACATCTACGCCAAGGCCCCCGCCCTGGTGGCCACCGCCGCCGACGGCACGATCACCGCCGTCGCCCCTGGCCAGCAGCTGGCCTACCTCAGCGAGCCGGCCACCGGCCGCATCAAGGTCGCTGGAGCGGACCCGCTTCAGGTTTCCCTGGCCACCGCCCGCATCGCCCGCGACGCCGTACGCGGGCAGCTCCTGCGCGACGGCTGGACCGTGCTGCACGCCTCCGCCGTCGTAATGGGCGACCGGACCTGGCTGGCCTTTGGCGGCAAGGGCGCCGGCAAGACCACCACCGCCCTCACGTTGGCGACCCGGTGCGGCGCACACCTGCTCGCCAACGACCGGGTGTTCGCCCGCGCGGACGCGTTCGGCAACGTGACGGTCCTGCCCTGGCCGGCGGCCGCCGCCGTCGGTCTCGGGCTGCTCGACGGCCTCGGCCTGTACGAGAAGGTCACCGCCCGCCTCGACGCAGGTGAGTCCCTCCACCCCACCCAGGACGAGCGGGTCACAGCCGCTCTGTGTACCGGCAACCTCAGCCCGCTCTGGGACGGCGGGCGGGAGCTCAAGGCGCAGGTGTTTCCCGACCAGTTCGAGTCGTGGTTCGGGCTGACCCTCGCCACGCAGGGGATGGCCACCGACTTGCTATTCCCGCAGATCGCCGCCGGGGCCGAGCCTTCCGTCCACGACACCTCGCCGTCGCTTGGCGACAGCGACTTCATGCAGGGCGCCACCGAGGACCGCTACCCAGACATCCTGGGCCTCGCCCGCGGCGTCACGGCCGGCGGCAACGCTGATGCCCGCGACCACGTGCGCGGCCTGCTGCGCCTCCTCCCCCACCACGCCTTCACCCTCGGACACGACCACGACCGAGCGGCCGACTTCCTGACCAAGCTCGCTGCCGCATAGCCCTCGCGATCGTCTAGGCGCCTGTGTGGCTGCTCGATCCGGCTCGGCAGCCACGCAGGACACCCGTACAGCGTCAACCAGGCGCGTCGAACCCGCAGTCAACCGAACATATGACCGCTCCGGCCGGGGAACAGCGCCTGACACCGGACGGGAAACAGAAGAACTCGGCCAGCTCGCAAGAAGTCGGCCAGAACCGAGAAACACCGCCGATAGCGTCCCTGCCAGAGCGGCACCGCCGGTGCCCCGCGGCGCATACCCCGGTCGCGGGACCGCGGTCTGGCTAGCGTCGTCGCCCCATACCGTCCCACACCACGCGGCAGTTCTACGTACAGCGCCCTGGCTGGCACTCCTTCTCGGTGCGGCCGGCTGGTCCCCATCCGCTACACCACGACAAGAGACAGGTGACCGCATGACCGATCTTGAAACTGCCGACCCCGGGGTTCTGCGCACCGCGATGACGGAGCAGCTCGTCAGGGCGGGCACCATCCGCAGCAAGCAGGTCGAGGCCGCATTTCGGACCGTCCCCCGACACGTCTTCGCCCCGGAGGCACCCCTCGCTAACAACCCCTAACGAAATGATCTTCGGGCTGGTTGGATGTCCCTGAGAACGTTGATCTGGGGGTGTGGGGTGGCTCGGCGGAAGCCGTGGGAAGTGGACGATGAACTCTGGGCGGTGATCGAATCGCTCCTGCCGAGGGTGGAGCGACGGACTCGTCATCCTGGTCGGAAGCGGCATCCGGACCGGCTGGTGTTCCAGGGCATCCTGTTCGTTCTGCACACCGGGATCGCGTGGGAACACCTCCCGCAGGAACTGGGGTTCGGATCGGGCATGACCTGCTGGCGGCGCCTGGCTGAGTGGACCGAGGCCGACGTCTGGCCGCGGCTGCACGAGACCCTTCTGGCCCGGCTCCGCGGGGCCGGCGCTCTGGACTTCTCGCGGGCCGTGGTCGACGGCTCCCACATACGCGCGTTAAAGGGGGCTCCAAAACAGGGCGAAGCCCCGTTGACCGGGGCAGGAATGGCAGCAAGCACCACCTGATCACCGATGCCACCGGCATTCCGCTTGCCGCCATCCTGACTGGCGGCAACCGCAACGACGTCACCCAGTTCATCCCCCTCCTCCAGGCCGTCCCACCGGTTCGCGGCAAGCGCGGCCGGCCCCGTCGGCGGCCCGACACGGTGCTCGGGGACCGCGGCTACGACCATGACAAGTACCGACGCCTGGCCTGGGCCCTGGGCGTGAAACCCGTCATCGCCCGACGCGGCGTCCCACACGGCTCCGGCCTCGGCACCGAACGCTGGGTTGTCGAGCGGGCCTTCGCCCACCTCCACTGGTTCCGCCGATTGCGGATCCGCTGGGAAGTCCGCGACGACATCCACGAAGCCTTCCTCAGCCTCGCTTGCTCACTCATCTGCTGGCGACGCCTGAAGTCATTCCGATAGCAGTTCTAAGGCGTACGCCGCGCACGAGGCCGTGCCCACGAAGAAGAACGAGCACGGCATCACGATCAGCTCAGTCTCAGCCCCCGACGTCCAGGCGATGATGCTGGAGCAGGCCGAGGCCCATGTGGGGATGCGGGTCGGCGAAATCGGCTCGGGTGGTTACAACGCGGCCCTGATGGCCGAGGTCGTGGGCCCGGACGGATCGGTCGTCACCGTCGACATCGACCCCAACGTCACCGACCGCGCCCGAGAGCTGCTGGACGCCACCGGGTACGAGCGGGTTCGGGTCGTCCTTGCAGACGCCGAGCAGGGCCTCCCGGACGCTGGCACTCTTGACCGGCTGATCGTGACCGTCGGGGCCTGGGACATCCCCCCTGCGTGGACTGATCAGCTCGCAGGGGATGGTCGGTTGGTCGTGCCGCTGCGCATGCGCGGACTGACGCGCTCGGTGGCCTTCGACCGCGACGGCGACCGCCTCGTGTCCAGGTCGGCCGAGGTCTGCGGATTCGTCACCATGCAGGGCGAGGGCGAGCACTCCGAACGTCTACTGCTGATTCGGGGCAAGGAGATCGGGCTCCGCTTCGATGAGGAATGGCCCGCCGACCCCGACGCTCTGAACGGCGTGTTCGACACCGACCGGGTGGAGAAGTGGACCGGTGTAACCGTCGCGCCGGCAGAGCCGATCAAGGGCATGCAGATGTGGCTGGCGACCACACTCGACGGCTTCTGCCTGATGTCGGTGGACGCCGAGCTCGACACCGGCCTCGTCGCCCCGCAGAACAAGCGGGCGAACATCACCCTGCTCGACGGTGACTCCCTCGCCTACCTGGCCATCCGCCGGACCGCGGACGGCGCCGAGTTCGGCGTCCACGGCTACGGGCCGAACGCGGCAGCGGTGGCCGACGCCCTCGTGGAGGAGCTCCAGAGGTGGGACCGCGATCACCGGCAGGACGAGCCGGTCATCTACGCCTACTCGGCCAGCACCCCCGAGGCCGACCTGCCCGCCGGGCGGGTCATCACCAAGCGGCACCGCCGCATCGTCATCTCCTGGCCCCAGGAGGGCCAGGCCAGCAAGAGCATCATCACCGAGAAGGAGAAGTGATCATGACTCACCAGGTGAAGCACGCCACGACCGGCATGGATGAGTTCCACCTCGACGTGCGGGTGGTCGAGTCCGGAGCGCCCATCGCGAGCCTCCTGCAGGACACCGGCGACGGCTGCGGCAGCACCTGCGCCAACGGCGCCACCGCCTGCGTCTCCCTCAGCGGCGACGCCGCCTGATCCGTGCCGCCGCGAGGTGAGGTAGAGCACCAGCGCTGGCCGCGGTGCTCCACCTCGCCTCCCACCACCCGCCGCCGGGCACACGGTCGTGTGCCCGGCGGCACCACGACGAAAGCGAGGGGGCACAGGTCATGGCAGGCGGAGCGCGGCTGTACCGGTACACGGGGGCCTTGTTTGTGCGGGCCACCACCCATCCCGGGACGGGCGTCCCGGAAGCGGACGTAGACCTGTCCGGGCCCGTGGCCGCCGAGCGCGGCCGGACCTGGCTGGCGGCCGTCTGGGAGCACCCGCAGGCCCGCCAGGCGCTCGAGGCCGCGAGCCCCGTCCTGGCCGCACAGACCGCCGCCATGCTGGCCGCCGACTCGCCGGGCGTGAAGGAGGTGCGGCGGCTGGTGCACTCCACCGCCGCCTACCTGCTGCGTTGGCAGGGTCGGGCAACCCCCTTCGGGCACTTCGCCGGAGTGGCTCCCGCACGCACCGGTCCGCAGCCCCAAGCCCGGTGGGGCAGCGGGCACCGCGCCGTACTGCGTCCGGATGCCGTTTGGCTGGGGGCGGTCGCTGATCAGCTTACCGCCAATCCCGAGGTCCTGGAGGGGCTGCCCGTCGCGGCGAACCCGGCCGCCGTCACCCGGGGCGGGCGGATTGTCGCGCCCGGCCGTACGCCAGCCAAGGGGCTGGCCCCGCTGGAGGTGTCGGTGGCGGCCACCGGCCCCGTGTACTCCGCGCTCGCCGCCGCCTCGGGCCCCGCCACGTTCGCCGACGTGGCCAAGGCCGTTTCCATCGACTTCCCCCATGCCGACAGCGCCACCGTCCGCGGGCTCCTGGCCCAGCTCCTGGAGCACGGTGTGCTGCTGTCGGCTCTGGACGAGGTGGCCACCGCCACCGACCCCATCGGCGTCCTGCGCGAGGTGACTGCTCTTGCGGTCACCTCCGCGCCGGTGCCCGTCCCCACGGGGCAGGTGACCGGAAGTCCCTCGCCGTCCTGGCCGGACACCGCCCTCGACGCTCGCATCACCATCCCCGAAGGGGTCCTGTCCGAGGTCGCGAGGGCCGCGTCCGTGCTGGCACGGCTCTCGCCGTATCCGTCGGGTCCTCCGGCGTGGAGGGACTACCACCAGCGCTTCCGGCAGACGTACGGGGACGGCGCGGCCGTGCCGGTGGCCGAGCTGGTCGGCGACGCCGGACTCGGCTGGCCGTCCGGCTACCTCGGCGCCGACCGCCCGGCCCCGGCCCGGATGCTGTCCGCCCGTGACGAGGCTTTCCTCGCTCTCGCTCAGCAGGCTGCCCTCGACGGGGTCCGGGAGGTGGTCCTCACCGAGGAGCTCATCACCGAACTGGCCCTTGTGGACGTGGCCGAGCTGGTCCCGCCGCCGTGCGTGGAGATGGCGTTCCAGCTCCACGCCGACAACGCGGACGAGGTACGGCGGGGCCGGTTCGAGGTGTGGCTGGCCTCGGCGGCCCGTCCAGCCTCCTCCATGGCCGGACGGTTCGCCGACCTCCTGCCCGGCCCTGACACCGACCGGCTGGCCGCCGCCCTCGCCGGGCCGCCCGGCCCGCTCCCCGCGCAGCTGCTCTTCCCGGCCCGCCGGCGCCGCAGCGCCAACGTCACCCGTGTTCCCCGCTTGCTGGAGCACACCATCACGCTCGGCTGGCCCGATCAGGGGCCCGGAAGCATCGCGTTGGAAGACCTCGCCGTCACCTGCGACCCCGACCGCCTCTACCTGATCCGGGCCTCCACCGGGCAGCTGGTCGAGCCCCGCGTCCTGCACGCGCTGGAGCCACGCGTGCTGACACCGCCGCTGGCACGGTTCCTCGCCGAAGTCGCCGCAGCCCGCCGCACCTTCTGGCGGCTTCCCGACTGGGGCGCCGCCGCCCGGCTGCCCTACCTGCCCCGGCTCCGGCACGGCCGGACCGTCCTCGCCCCTGCCCGCTGGCTCCTGGCCGCCGCCCAGCTGCCCGGCCCGTCCGCCGAGCGGCCCGTGTGGGAGGAGGCATTCGACCGCTGGCGTACCCGGCAGAAGCTCCCGGCCCGCGTCGTGCTCGTGGAGACGGAAATGCGGCTGCCATTGGACCTGAATGTGCCACTGCACCGGGAGCTGCTGCGGGCCCGCCTCGCCAAGGCCCGGGAGGTGGAAGTGCGCGAGGCGCCTTCGCCGGCCGCAGGCTCCACCTCACCTTCCGCGGGCGGGTTCATGGGCCGCGCCCACGAGTTCCTCACCGTCCTGCACGCCACCGTCCCCATACCTGCCCGGCCGGTCGCGCTCGCCGTCCCGGCGCCGGTGGCGGAGTTACCCGGCGCCTCCTGCACGGTGTGCGCCCGTTTGTACGGGCACCCTCGCCGGCAGGACGAGATCCTCACCGAACACTTGCCCCGGCTGCTGGCCGGTTGGGAGTCGGCCCCGCTGTGGTGGTTCACCCGCCACCTTGGCGACGACCCCCACCTGAGGATTGTCCTGCGGCTCGCCGACCGGGCCGCATACGGGCAGGCCGCCGAACGACTCGGTGGCTGGGCCGACGAGCTGCGCCGCCACCAGCTCGCCCCCCGCCTGGACCTGACCGCCCACCATCCGCACAGCGCCCGCTTCGGCCACGGCCCGGCCCGTGAGAGCGCGGAGCGGGTCTTCGCGGCCGACACTGTCGCCGCGCTCGCCCAGATCACCTACGCGGTGCGCACCGCAACCCCAGCCGAAACGCTCACCGCCGCCTCCCTCGCCGATCTCGCCACCGCCTTCGCGCCCACCCCCGGTGATGGATGGTCCTGGCTGGCCGCGCACCTGCCGCGCGAAAGCGGCCCCGTGGACACCGGGCTGTCCCGGCAGGCCCTGGCCCTCGCAGCGGCAGATGCCGCCTGGTGCCGCCAGCCGGACGGTCACGCTGTCACGGCTGCGTGGGCGGCCCGCGCCGAAGCGCTCACCGCCTACCGGCAAGCGCTGGCCGCCGAACGCGACCCGATGACCGTGCTGCGCGTGCTGCTCCAGCTCCACCACGTGCGCGCCCTCGGCAGCGGTCCCGAAACCGAGCGGACAACCCACCGTCTCGCCCGTGCCGTCGCCCTCGGGCACACCCACCATCGAAAGGCCCGCCCGTGAACGCGGCAACCGTTCTCCAGGCCCGATACCGCCACCTGCACGCCCCCGACGAAGGACAGGACCCGGAGCTCGCGCAGTCGCTGGCCAGGGGCCCGGCCGGGGTAGCCCTGTGGCACATCGAGCGGGCACTCACCGGCTCCAGCGACTGGGAGCCGGTGAAGGTGTGGCTGGCGGCCGCGACCCGGGCGGATGTGACCGCAGCCGACTCCGCCTGCCTTACCTACGGTGTCCCGGCCTTGGCGTTCGTCCTTCACGCGGCCGGGGCCGACGGACAGGACCGCTACCGGGCGACCCGCGACCAGTTCGACGCGGCCACCGCCGCCCTCGCGCACCGCCGGGTGAAGGCCGCCCGCGCTCGTATCCGGCGCGGCGAAGCTCCAGCGTTCGCCGAGTACGACCTCCTGCACGGACTCACCGGCATCGGCGTGCACCTGCTCCACCACATCCCCGGCGATGACGCCCTCGCCGCCGTCCTGTCCTACCTCGTCGCCCTGACCCGGCCGCTGACCGTGGACGGCGAGACGCTGCCGGGCTGGTGGTGCGCCCACGACCCCCATCGCCTCTACACCCCAGGTGGGCACGCGAACCTCGGAATGGCCCACGGCATCACCGGCCCCCTCGCCTTCCTCGCCCAGGCCCTGCGTCGGGGCGCAGTCGTGGACGGCCAGCGCGAGGCCGTCGCCACCGTCGCCGCCTGGTTCGACCGGTGGCAGCAGCACGGTGATCGTGGCCCGTGGTGGCCGGAGACGATCACCCGCGAGGAAGCCGCCGCCGGCCGGCCGCGCGGCACCGGCCCAGGTCGGCCGTCCTGGTGCTACGGCTCGCCCGGCATCACCCGCGCCCTCCAGCTCGCAGCCATCGCCACCGCCGACACCGGCCGCCAGCAGGCCGCCGAGAACGCACTGGCTGCCTGCCTCGCCGACGGACGCCAGCTCGGCCAGCTACCCGGCGCGGGCCTCTGCCACGGCATAGGCGGTCTGTTCCAGACCGTATGGCGGGCCGCCGAGGACGCCCAGACGCCCGTCCTTGGTACCGCCGCCCGCCGCCTCGCCGACACCCTCACCGGCCAGCACACCTTCGAGGACATCGCGTTCCTTGAGGGCGCCGCCGGGCAGGCCCTCGCCCAGGCCACCGCCCTCTACAACCGGGCCCCCGCCTCCCATTGGGACGCGTGCCTCCTCATCGACTGACCCGACCCACAGCCGGCACATGAGCTCAGCCCACACCCGTCGGTCGCATGCTTCCCGACACCCTTCCGCGGAGAGGACCCAGCCCCGATGAACATCCTCTACCCCTCCCTACAGACCGAGGACGCGGTCCTCGCCGTCCTGGCCGGACAGCCGGTCCCCGACGTCGCCGCCCGTACGGGCATCGCCCCCGAGGAACTGGGCGACGCCGTCGCCCTCTACCGAGCCGCCGGACGGGACGCCCTCGCCGGGCAGGCCGCCCGGCTCGACTGGTACCAGGTCCGCATCGAGTTCCCCGACTGGAGCCGCTGCGAGGACACGGCCGCCCCCCTCGCCCGAAGGCTCGCCAACGCCAAAGCAGCCGGGCTCATCGGCGCCTGGTGGTTCGTCCGCAAGGCCCCCCACTGGCGGCTGCGCGCCCTGCCCGGACCCCACGGACCCGACCGGCTACGCCACGTCCTCGCCGGCATCCTCAACGCCCTCGTGAAACATCGGACGATCACCAGCTGGTGGCAGACCGTCTACGAGCCCGAGATCCCCGCCCTCGGCGGCCCGGCCGTCATGGAAGTCGCACACGCCCTGTTCCACGCCGACAGCGCCCACGTCCTCGACCACATCCAGAACACCGAGCCCCCCATGGGCCGCCGCGAACTGTCCGTCCTCTTGCTCTGCGCACTGTTCCGGGCCGCAAGACAGGAGTGGTTCGAACAGGGCGACGTCTGGGACAAGGTCTCTCGCCTGCGGCCTCTTCCGGTGGACGTGACGACCACCCAGCTCGCCGAACTCAGCCACGGTCTCCGCACGCTGATGAACGCCGATCCCTCCCCCCTCCTCGCCCCCGGCGGCGCGCTGGAAGCCGTCGCCCCGTGGCTGGACGCCTTCGAGACCACAGGACGCGCCCTCGGGGAGGCGGCAACAGCCGGGACCCTCGAACGCGGACTACGGCAGGTTCTCGCGCACCATGTGATCTTCCACTGGAACCGCTTCGGGCTCACCCCTCGCACCCAGGCCCTCATCGCCCATGCCGCCACGCGCACCGTGCTAAACCCCGCCTCCGCCCTCAGCGGTGGGAGTCGGTGAATTCGGGCGGGAAAGCCGCGAAGCGACCAGGAACGGGAGCAGTCACTCAGCGAGAGCGGCAGTCCGTGCCGGTCGGTGATCAACTGGATGTTCGATCCCAGCGTGCCACGGTCGGTCGGATTCGGTCCGTCGGAGGCCCCTTTTTCCCCGAGTTATCGAAGACGGTCATCCGCGCGCGCCGCGGCCAGTACCGGACCCTGCTGCCCTCCGCCAGAGGCGAGGCAGAGCACGTCGCGACCGGCGATCTCCGGCGGGAACCAGGTCGGGTTGATCGGCTCGTCCCGATCAGGACGATGGACCGCTGGCCGACCCGCGCCTTCGCGATCGCCTCGGGCCCGACCGGGCGCGACCACTCGTTGCCCTCCTCCACCTCGCGGTCCCAGGCCAGGCGGTTGTGCGCGACGGGGTCGACGGGAGTTTGGCTCATGCGGCGCTGAACCGGGGTCGGTCTCCGACAGGTCATGCCACAGGACTTTCCCGCCGTAGCCGGACTCAGGCCGAGCGCGGACGCGGCCCGGACCGGTGTGGGGGCGGCCCGGTACTGCTACCGCCAGAGCGCTCTGGTCCCCGGGCCTCGCCCGCGCATGCCCTATCGGCGCGGACTGTGCCCGACCATAGCCGCAGCCGGCCGGCGCCCCGCATCACCAGCACAGCTTTCGGCACCCTGTGTGACATCGAACGGTGCGCGTTGGCGCCCGAAGCCGACACCTCCACTCCCCCTGCCCTTCGTACGCCGGGCCGCGGTCCGGGGCAGGCGTCGCGGGTGTCGTAGCGGTCAGGGCAGAGCTCGTAGGCACACCCCGGTTTCAGGTCACCGATTCGGCCCAGTGCCCGTAACGGCCAGGCGGCCCGGGCGGTTGTGGGGTGCGTCGCCCGAGCTGGATTCCACCGGCAAGCCGTGAGTCTTCAAGGAGAATTTCGATCGTCGACGCGATCCGCTACGTCGTCGATTCGATACCGGCTGCAAGTGGAGGGCTCTCTCAGCTGACTTCCCGCCCTGGCGCACGGTCTGGGGGTTTATGGCCCGCTGGACCGCCGTCGGCGTCGTCGGGCAGATCCGCGACCACCTGGGCGGACGCATCCGTCGCGACATGGGCAAGGCCCAAGAGCGGTCGCCACGGTGATCGACTCCCAGAGCGTGAAGGCCGCAGAGACCGTCGGCAAGGATTCACGCGGCTATGACGCCGCGAAGAAGATCAACGGCAGGAAGCGGCACATCGTCGTCGACACCCGAGGGCTCCCTCTGCTGGTCATGGTCACCCCCGCCGACATGCCCGCCCGCGACGCGGCCAAGGAAGTCTTCTTCCGGCTCCGCCTCCTGCACCCCGAGATCACCATCGTCTGGGCCGACTCCGCCTACGCCGGCCAGCTCGTCGAAGGGCCAAGAAGGACCTGCGGCTCACCGTCAAAACGGTCAGCCGGCCCAAGGACGCTTCCGGATTCGTAGTCCTGCCATGCAGCTGGGTTGTCGAGCGGACGCTGGCCTGGCTGATGCACGCCCGCCGACACGCACGCGACTACGAACGGCTCGTCCAGCACGCCGAAGCCTTGATCACGTGGGCCGCCATCACCCTGATGACCAGGCGGCTGGCCCGTGCGGGTGTCTCGACTGACAGGTGGACGAGGACGTCCCGGCCGGTTGCCTGAGCTGGAATCCCTACGCGGCACCGCTGCCGCCAGGCCGAGCGTCCCTACGACCAGAACTCGTCGTATGTTGCCTGGTCGGCCCAGAGCTCCCACCCTTCGACGATCCTGCCGTCGCTGATGTGGAAGACAATGACGTAGTCCATGTCGAGCTGCTTGCCCTCGCGCGACGCTGTGGCATGGAGCAGGGCGACTGTATGGGCATCGTTGGCGAGAACGTCGTGGAGCTGAGGGCGGTAGGTGCCACCCGAAATCCCGAAGTCCCGAGCGAACATCTCGAATGTGGCTTCGCGGCCGTGAAAGTCCCCCGACAGTGGCCCCTGCCCCCCGTTGTGCCAGACGACCTCGGGGTGGAAAACCTCCGCCAGCACTTCCATGTCGCCTGATGAGAAAGCCTCCATAGCGCGCCGGAACACACCGATGTGCGGGTGGTCGGTCATCGCTTCCTTCCTTTCCGGCTGGAACCCCGCCCCAAGCCAACCAGCAGCGTGATGAGCGCACTGGCTGGGCCAGCGACGCCACCTGATCGGATGCGCCCCCAAGCAGATGGCGACCAGGGCAGTTGACTGGTACACAACGCCGCCATCAGATGGGGCTCTTGCGTCTGCGACGGCCAAAGCCGCTGACTGTTGGTTTGCCCCCGAAGTTGAGCCAGAGCCCTGGGATTACTTCTGGACGAGATCCAGTAGTAGATGTTTGGGGCGCTTGAAGGGACCTGAGTGGGAATCCGGTGGGGCAGTCCTACGACCAGAATTCGTCGTACGCGCGGGAGTCGGCAGGCAGGACCCAGCCCTCGCTGATCCTGTTGTCCCTCATGTGGAGGACGAGGGCGAGGCCAAGGTCGAGCTCCTTGCCTTCACGTGACGCCGTGACCTGGAGCAGAGCAACCATGTGGTCATCGTTTGCGAGGACGTCATGGAGCTGCGCGCGGTACGTGCGACCCGTCAGCTGGAACTCCCTGCCGAGCAACGCAAAGGTGTCCTCGCGTCCCCGGTAGTCACCTGTCAGCAGGTTCCGGCCCCCGATGTGCCAGACCACATCGGAGTGGAATTCCTGCGCCAGTGCATCCATGTCCCCGACCGAGAAGGCGGCCAGGACACGGTGAAACACTGCGATGTGCGGGTGATCGGTCATAAGCGCCTCCTGCTCTCCCCGGCAACGTACGCATCGCGACCCGCGCAGTGGCACATTGACGTCGACCATTGGGCCGAACGCCACAAAGAGCTGCAGCAGCTGAGGTTCAGACACAGGTTCTGATGGGCCCGGCAGACCGTGGAGTCGACATTCACCTCCCACGTGATCAGCCCGGCCGCGTCCGCCCGCGCCTGCAACGAGGTCAACAGCACCGGGGCCCAGACTCCCTCGCGCTGCCAGCGGCGGAAGAGCCCGTACACGGTCTGCCAGGGCCCGTACTCGCACGGCAGATCCCGCCAGGGAACACCGGTCCGCACCCGCCATCGCACCCCGTCGATCAACCGCCGACGGTTCCGCGACCGGCGGCCCAACCCCACCACCGGCAACAACGGCTCCAGCACCGACCACTGCTCATCAGAGAGATCCCCTCGTCCCACACCGTGATCATCACGACATGAGACGAGATCCGACAGCGAGTTCTAAAAGACGGCCATAGGCGCCCCGGCCGTGCGGATGCGAGGGTCACCCCATGTGCGCCTTGACGTAGTCGATGACCTCGTTGAACTCCTTCGTCGGCGAAAAGTCGACGTACTCACAGTCCTCAAGCGCTTCCGGAACGTGACCCGGTGGCCAGTAGAACGCCTGCCCCGCCTCGTAGATCTCGTCCCCGTCGTCCGTCCGCATCTTCAGCCGCCCCTTGAACAGGTATCCCCAGTGGGGGCATCGGCACTGGTCGCCGGGCAGGCCCTTGACAGCCGGTGCCATGTCCGTGCCCTTGGGAAAGCGGACGAAGGCGGCGGTCATGTCGCCACCGAGCTCCTGCATGCGCAGCTCCACGCCACCGTCTTCGATCGCGACCGGAGCGTCGTCGCGCGTCGTCGCCACCATGACTCCTCCACATCCGGTCCACCGAGGGACCTGGGGACCTCCATTCATCTCCAGCCTGTGCCCGACGGCTGCGGCGCGCTACACGGGCCCCGCGCCGCCGTGTTTTTAGGAAGCGCGGGCGGCCAGCCATTTGGTGAGGTCGCCCGCGATACGGTCGCGGCTGTTCTCGACGGTGACGTCGTGCTCGCACGGGTGGTGTCGCGGCGGACGATCTCGTATCCGTCCTCGCGGTCCGGAACCCCGATCTAAAACACGGCCTAGTGTTCTGCGCCGGAAATCTCAGGGCTAAGTCTGCGCCTGGTTGCTCGGGTCGGATGGGGTGATCTTGGTGAGGTAGTCGGCGAGGGACTTGAGGATCTCGTCGGCGGTCTTCGTCCAGGTAAAGGGTTTCGGGTCCTCGTTCCAGGTCTCGATCCAGGCCCGGATGTCGTCTTCCAGTGCTTTCACCGAGGTGTGGACTCCGCGGCGGATGAGCTTGTCGGTGAGCAGACCGAACCACCGCTCGACCTGGTTGATCCAGGAGGAGCCTGTGGGCGTGAAGTGGACGTGGAAGCGGGGGTGCCTGGCCAGCCACCTCTTGATCTCAGAAGTGTTGTGGGTGGCGTAGTTGTCGCAGACCAGGTGCACGTCGAGCTCGCGGGGCACGGCTTTGTCTATGGTGACCAGGAACTTCTTGAACTCGATCGCGCGATGGCGGCGGTGGAGTTCGCTGATGACGGTTCCGTCGGCGACGTTGAACGCGGCGAAGAGGCTCGTGATGCCGTGCCGCAGGTAGTCGTGGGTGCGTCGTTCGGGCATGCCCGGCATCATCGGCAGCACCGGCTGTGAACGGTCCAGCGCCTGGATCTGGCTCTTCTCATCCACGCATAACACCACTGCCCGTTCCGGCGGATTGTGGTAGAGCCCGACGACGTCGACGACCTTGTCGACGAACTGCGGATCGGTGGACAGCTTGAAGGAATCCTGCAGGTGCGGCTTGAGATCGAACCGCTTCCAGATCCGGCCGACCGTCGATTTCGACAGCCCGGTGCGGGCGGCCATCGAGGCCCGTGACCAGTGGGTGTCCCGGCCCGGAGTGGACTCCAGCGTCGCCACGATCACGTCCTCGACCTGGTCGAGGAGAATCGAGGACGGCCGGCCCGGCCTGGGCTCATCGGCCAGACCGTCCAAACGGTCAGCGATGAAACGACCGCGCCAGCGATCCACGGTCGAGGTGTCGACACCAAGCTCGGCCGCAGCCTGCTTGTTCGTCCCGCCTTCCGCGCAACGCAGCACGATCCTCGCGCGAAGCGCCAGGTACTGGGCGGTCTTCGCGCGCCTGGCCCACCGGATCAGCTGGTCCCGTTCGGCCTCGCTCAGAACCAGATTGGCTTTCGGCCGGCCGAGGCGCGCGGCATCCTCGAGCCCGGCCATCCCCTCAGCGGCGAATTTCCCACGCCATTTCCTCACCGTCGCGGCGGTCACGCCGACCTCCACCGCCACCCGCGCGTTCGGCGCCCCGCCCGCACACGCCAGCACGATGCGCGCCCGCTCCGCGAACCGCGGCGCCACCGCCCCACTCGCCCAACGAGACAACTCCGCGCGTTCCTCATCGGACAGGCGGACTTCAACGGCACGAGGACCCGGCGACATGGCAACAGGCTACAGACTTAACCCTGAGATTTCCGGCGCAGGACACTAGTGTTCTGCGCCGGAAATCTCAGGGCTAAGTCTGCGCCTGGTTGCTCGGGTCGGATGGGGTGATCTTGGTGAGGTAGTCGGCGAGGGACTTGAGGATCTCGTCGGCGGTCTTCGTCCAGGTAAAGGGTTTCGGGTCCTCGTTCCAGGTCTCGATCCAGGCCCGGATGTCGTCTTCCAGTGCTTTCACCGAGGTGTGGACTCCGCGGCGGATGAGCTTGTCGGTGAGCAGACCGAACCACCGCTCGACCTGGTTGATCCAGGAGGAGCCTGTGGGCGTGAAGTGGACGTGGAAGCGGGGGTGCCTGGCCAGCCACCTCTTGATCTCAGAAGTGTTGTGGGTGGCGTAGTTGTCGCAGACCAGGTGCACGTCGAGCTCGCGGGGCACGGCTTTGTCTATGGTGACCAGGAACTTCTTGAACTCGATCGCGCGATGGCGGCGGTGGAGTTCGCTGATGACGGTTCCGTCGGCGACGTTGAACGCGGCGAAGAGGCTCGTGATGCCGTGCCGCAGGTAGTCGTGGGTGCGTCGTTCGGGCATGCCCGGCATCATCGGCAGCACCGGCTGTGAACGGTCCAGCGCCTGGATCTGGCTCTTCTCATCCACGCATAACACCACTGCCCGTTCCGGCGGATTGTGGTAGAGCCCGACGACGTCGACGACCTTGTCGACGAACTGCGGATCGGTGGACAGCTTGAAGGAATCCTGCAGGTGCGGCTTGAGATCGAACCGCTTCCAGATCCGGCCGACCGTCGATTTCGACAGCCCGGTGCGGGCGGCCATCGAGGCCCGTGACCAGTGGGTGTCCCGGCCCGGAGTGGACTCCAGCGTCGCCACGATCACGTCCTCGACCTGGTCGAGGAGAATCGAGGACGGCCGGCCCGGCCTGGGCTCATCGGCCAGACCGTCCAAACGGTCAGCGATGAAACGACCGCGCCAGCGATCCACGGTCGAGGTGTCGACACCAAGCTCGGCCGCAGCCTGCTTGTTCGTCCCGCCTTCCGCGCAACGCAGCACGATCCTCGCGCGAAGCGCCAGGTACTGGGCGGTCTTCGCGCGCCTGGCCCACCGGATCAGCTGGTCCCGTTCGGCCTCGCTCAGAACCAGATTGGCTTTCGGCCGGCCGAGGCGCGCGGCATCCTCGAGCCCGGCCATCCCCTCAGCGGCGAATTTCCCACGCCATTTCCTCACCGTCGCGGCGGTCACGCCGACCTCCACCGCCACCCGCGCGTTCGGCGCCCCGCCCGCACACGCCAGCACGATGCGCGCCCGCTCCGCGAACCGCGGCGCCACCGCCCCACTCGCCCAACGAGACAACTCCGCGCGTTCCTCATCGGACAGGCGGACTTCAACGGCACGAGGACCCGGCGACATGGCAACAGGCTACAGACTTAACCCTGAGATTTCCGGCGCAGGACACTAGCGCTGCTCCGCAGAAGTTCGTGGAGGGGTGTTGATCAGGTGGTCTTGAGTGGGGTGCCGTCGTAGGTCCAGCGGTAGGGCTTGGCGGTTTCGTTGTGGCCGATGACGTAGGCGTCCAGCTTGTCGATCAGGTCGTCGCGGCTGGAGAAGACGCCGTGCTTCAGTACCCGACGGGCCAGGGTGGACAAGAACAGCTCGACCTCGTTGAGCCAGGACGCGTGCGGTAGCGTCCAGGGGCCTTGACCCCGGGTTTTGGACACCGGAGACACTTGGATCTTGATGGTCCAGGAGAACGGAGTCCCCGTGGGGATGAAGCACTATCCCGCCGAGTTCAAGGCGGACGCGGTCGCGTTGTACCGGTCGAGGCCGGGAGCGACGATCAAGTCGGTCGCGGCTGATCTCGGGGTGAACACCGAGACACTGCGAAACTGGATCCGGGCCGCCGACGGGCGCCGGCCCGGCGCCCATTCCGCACCGCCGGCCGCTGCCCGGGATGGCGGTGACGACGTTCAGGCGGAGCTGGCCGCGGCACGCAAGAGGATCCGTGAGCTGGAGGAAGAGCGCGACATTCTCCGCAAGGCGGCCCGGTATTTCGCGACGGAGACGCGCTGGTGAACCGCTGCCAGTTCGTTGAAGATCACCAGCGCCGTCACGGCGTGAAGCGGCTCTGCGACATCCTCGGCCTCTCCCGCTCGAGCTTCTACTACTGGCGCCGCACCGCGGCCGCGAGGGCGGCCCGGCAGAACGTCGAGGCCGGGCTCGCGGCTCGGATACGCAAGGTTCACCAGGACTCCGACGGCACCTACGGAGCCCCCAGAATCACTGCCGAACTCCGTGACGAGGGCGGCCCGGCGGTCAACCACAAGCGCGTCGCGAGGATCATGCGGACCATCGGACTTGAGGGGGTCCGTCTGCGCCGCCGGCACCAGACCACCGTCGCGGACCAGGCCGCGGCGAAGGCGCCGGATCTGATCGGCCGTGACTTCACCGCGGTCGTAGTGAACACGAAGTACGTAGGAGACATCACGTATCTGCCGGTCAGTGGCGCGAAGCCGCTCTACCTCGCGACCGTCATCGACCTCGCCTCACGCCGGCTGGCCGGGTGGGTGATCGCCGATCACATGCGAGCCGAGCTCGTCACCGATGCCCTGGCGGCCGCCGAGCGAACCCGCGGGAGCCTGGCTGGAGCGATCATGCACACCGATCACGGCTCGCAATATACGAGTAGGGCCTTCGCTGAAGCCTGCAGGTCAGCAGGGGTCCTGCAGAGCATGGGCGCGATCGGGTCCAGCGCGGACAACGCCGCCGCGGAAAGCTTCAACGCCGCCTTCAAGAGGGAGACGCTCAAAGGCCGGAAGGCCTGGTCGAGCGAGCGTGAGGCCAGGCTCGACGCCTTCCGCTGGCTGACCCGTTACAACACCCGGCGCCGGCACTCCCGCCTCGGTCAGCGGTCTCCGATCGCCTACGAGAACACCCTCCGACCAGCAGCAACTACCCTGGCCCAAGCCGCATAGACGTGTTCAAAATCCGGGGTCAAGGCCCCAGTGCACGTGCCAGCGCGGGTGGTCGGCCAGCCACTTCTTGGTGTGTTTGGCGGTGTGCGAGGACCCGTTGTCGAGCACCACGTGGATCTCCTTGCCTGGCCGAGGACACCTACCGCTCCAGCCGCCCCCGCACCCCTTCTTCCAACACGATCACGACCGCCTCCGCCACCAGCACCAATCCCGCCGCTCCTACCTGCGATCCGACGGTGCTCACGGCGAGGAGGCCCGGCAGCCTGCAGGCTGGGAGCCGTGCTGAAGAACCCGCCGGAGTCAATGCAGCACTCCCTGCGTCAGCGCCTGAACGACCACGCCCGCCAGAACTGGCCGCAGCTGACCGGCGTGACGGTCCGCTATCGGGCCGGATTCGTCTACGTGGCCGGCGAATTGAAGGGCGGCGAGGCGCTGCCGCTGTGCCGTCTGCGCTTCACTGGCGACCGCCTGGGGCTTCGCCCTCTACCTCGCCAGCAGCGGCCGCTACGAGGACAACATCCTGCCCAGCGGCTTGCCCTCCGGCTCACCCGAAGAGGCCCTCGACTGCGCATGCACCCTCTGCCTCTGATCAGTCGGCGGCCCTCAGGAGGTCGTCGATCCAGATCATTGCGGCGCGGAGGTGGAGGCCTGAGAGGTAGCTCTCGGGCGTCTTGTCGTAGCGGGTGGCGCTCCCTCGCCAGGCCTTCGGTTTGTTGATCAGGTGTTCGACGGTGTTCCGTTCTTTGTAAAGATCGGCGTCGTGGCTGACGGGCGGGCCGCCTCTCGCGCCCTTCTTCTTGTGGGGACTGCGTGCATCCCGGGCGCCACTGCAGAGCGGACAGGGCCTCCGCCGGCTCCGCCCGACGGATGACCCGGCGGTCTCGCAGCACCGTCGTCTGGAAGGTGTCGATCAGGACGCGCCGCTGACCGTGCTGGTCGACGAGCCGCGAGACCTGCGGGTGCGTGTCACGGGCGGGCGGGTGATGCAGTTGCTGCGTGTGGGTGTGGTCTGGACCGTTCGGCGGCGTCGGTGACGGGTACTCGCCAAAGTCCGGATATAGAGGGGCGCAAAGCTCTGATTTCACGCCGCAGCGCATAGCTGCGGCGTGCCACGAAAGAGGTATCCGATGGGAAGCAGTAACCAGCCCGGCCGGCGGAAGAGCGCTGCGGAGGTCCTGCTGCGACGTTGTCGCGGCGTCCCGGCCGGTCCAGGGCCGGACTCAATGACGGGCAGCCGAAAACCGTCACGTCGGCGCTCGCTGTGCCGGCGGCTCGCCGTCACCGCGCTCGCGCCGCTGCTCGCCCTGACGGCCACTGCGGCCAACGCTCAGGACGCATGGCTCACCCTGCCCCCGGTACCGACCGCCCGCGCGGCTCTGGCGGGGGCCAGCGCGCCCTGTCCCGAAGAGTCGGACGACACGCGGGCGCACGCGAAGGAGACCTGCGTGTACACCTTCGGCGGGAGTACGCACTCGCCTGGTCTCACCGTCCTCAACACGGTGGAGGCGTACCGCCCAGCCTTGAACGAATGGCAGACCCTGTCCCCGCTGCCCACCGCCCGCGACCGGCTGGCCGGCGTGGCGGCGCCCTGCCCCGAGGAGCGCGACGGCGACCGCGGGCCCGCCAAGGGCGGCTGCGTGTACGCCATCGGCGGGTCCAACCTGGAGTCCGGCTTCCTGGACACGGTGGAGGTGTACCGTCCGGCCGTCGACGAGTGGGAGTCCGTGCCCTCGCTGCCGACTCCTCGCCGGAGCCTGGCGGGGGCGGCCGCGCCGTGCCCGAAGGACGTCGAGGGCCTGCGCGGCATCTGCGTGTACGCCATCGGCGGCCTGAGCGAAGCCGGCTCCACGGGCGCGGTCGAGGCATACAGTCCCGCCACCAACCGGTGGGCGACCCTCCCCTCGCTGCCGACGCCCCGCGGGACCCTGGCGGGGGCGGCCGCGCCGTGCCCGAAGGATGTGGAGGGCCTGCGCGGTACGTGCGTGTACGCCGCCGGCGGGTTCAACGGAGTCGCGGTCCTGGACACGGTCGAGGCATACAGTCCCGCCGCCAACCGGTGGGTGGTCCTTCCCTCGTTGTCGGTTCCCCGCGGCTTCCTGGCGGGGACAGCGGCACCGTGCACCGAGGAGCCGAAGGACACCTGCGTGTACGCCATCGGCGGCCGCAACTTTACGGAGGTCCTGGGCACGGTGGAGGAGTACAGCCCTGTCACGAATAGGTGGGCGACCCTGCCTTCGCTGCCGACGCCCCGCGACTTCCTGACGGCCTCAGCGGCGCCCTGCCCCAAGGACCTCGACAGCGACCGCCGGTACGCCAAGGACACCTGTGTGTATGCCCTCGGCGGCGAGATCGACACCACCGCGCTGAACACCGCGGAGGCATTCGCCATCGACCGTGACCGCCGCACCGCCCGCAGCTGACCCGCGTGCGAGGAGGCCCGGAGCCACCGGGAGGCTGGAGGCCGGAGGCAAGGGCAGCCGTTGACGGTATCGATCGCGACGAAATCCGTCGTCAACTCAGCCGGAAGCCGTTGGTACCAGGTCGCCTATCCGCGTTCGGGAATCTACTGCACGAACATCACCGCTCCCTGCTGACCGGCCACCCGGGGTCCCTGATCTGCGTAGCCCCCCACGGTGGCACCGACGGAATCCGGGTTCGTACACGGGCGGAGTTCGGACCCAGCGGACCGGGGAAGCGTGTCCGGGGTTCTTGGCCCGGGCCAGTTTTATGCCTGTCCAGGGGAGGAGGCAGGCCCCGGCCCGACCATGACCTTCTTAGCAGAGGGTGTTTTTGAACCCTGGCCGGCACGAGGGCGACAGTCCAGGCGCCGATCGGCTAGGCGAGTGAGACGCCTCGCTCCTTCGGGCATGCCGGAAGGCCGACGCGGGCCCCGGGTGATCGGCTGACTCAGCGCCAGTCGCATGAATACCTCCTGGCGCGGAAGGAGAAGCACCCGATGTTCCGGCTGAATTTCCGATCCACAGATCCCGATCCCCGCTTCCGGCGAGCGCGGCTTCTCCGCGTAGGTGCGCTGCTGATGGCCGCGCTGACGCCGGCCCTTCCGGCTTCCGCCGCACAGGCCGTTCCCCACGACCACCATCCCGGCCAGGCTCCCCGCCACGCGGTGACCATCCCGACGGACGCTACCCAAGACCGACTCCGCGACCCGGTGGTCACGCCCCTCGGTTCGTTCGGTGGAATCCGCTATGTGCAGTACGACGGTGTGTTCGAGGGCGAGACGTCGACCGGGCGGTTCCGCGTCCCCTACCGGATCAGCGCTCCTGCCGATCCGCACCGCACCAACGGCACCGCCGTCGTGGAGCCATCACACTTCGTGGTGGGGCTCGGCGCACTCAATGTCTATCTGCGCAGGGACTTCCTGTTCCGCCAGGGCTTCGTGCACGCCGGTATCGGCTGGAGCACGCTCGGCAACCGCATCCTCGACCCTTCGGTGCCCGGCACCTTCATCGAGGGCGGAGTCGAAGAGGACGGAGCCAAGGTCGACGACGAGATCGTCACGGACTTCGCCGAGGCACTCTCCTCCCGCTCTTCCGGCGCGCGTCCACTGGTCGGCAAGGTGTCCCGACGGTACGGCACGGGCTTCTCTGACAGCTCGGACCCCCTCCTGCGCCTTGTCCATTCCGGCGACGCCACAGGCGCGCTCGACCTGGTGCTGCCCATCACCACGGAGGGCTTCGACCCCCAAGCCGACATCGCCGCCGGCCTCTACAAGGGCAAGGTCCTCATCGTCAATTCAGAATTTGACGATTCGACGAATCTGACCGACCGGGGCATCGTGACCAAGCGGTACCGGTTCTACGTCGTCGCGGGAAGCCCGCACACCCCGGACCCGCTGGACGCGCCGCTGGACGTGCCGTTCCCGGTGAGGGGGACGACCCCGGCAAGCTTCGTGCCCGCGCTGCGCGCGCACTTCCTGCAAGGGCACAACTGGGTCCGCAAGGGGTCACCGCCGCCGACGAGCACGCAGTTGCGCACGGCGAGCGACAACACCATCGCCCGGGACGCCAACGGCAACGCGATCACCGAGGACCGCACCGGCCGGCTGGTGCCCCGGCTGCCGTTCGTCGAACTCGGCGAGGCCCGCTTCATCACCGGCTTCACCGGCAGCTACGACAACGTACGCACCGTGCAGCAACTCGGCTTCAGCAGCCACCAGGCCTACGCCAAGGCCTTCGAGAACAAACTCCGCGACTACCGAAAGGCCGGCTTCATCCTGCCGCAGGACGCCCGTGACATGAGCCGCCGCGCCAAACTGTGCCCCCCGTCCACCTTCACGGAGACCTACCGCGACCACTACGCCGAATTCGTCGCGATCCGGCCCTGCACGACCCGATGAGACTCCCTCTGCGTCAGGCGGATGACGCGGAGACTTCTCTGAACCCGGCACGACTGGTTACGCCGATGCTCACGCGAGTCGTTCGTCGATGAGTGTGGGAGTCAGCCAGGACATCTCTTAGAACTGCTATCGGAATGACTTCAGGCGTCGCCAGCAGATGAGTGAGCAAGCGAGGCTGAGGAAGGCTTCGTGGATGTCGTCGCGGACTTCCCAGCGGATCCGCAATCGGCGGAACCAGTGGAGGTGGGCGAAGGCCCGCTCGACAACCCAGCGTTCGGTGCCGAGGCCGGAGCCGTGTGGGACGCCGCGTCGGGCGATGACGGGTTTCACGCCCAGGGCCCAGGCCAGGCGTCGGTACTTGTCATGGTCGTAGCCGCGGTCCCCGAGCACCGTGTCGGGCCGCCGACGGGGCCGGCCGCGCTTGCCGCGAACCGGTGGGACGGCCTGGAGGAGGGGGATGAACTGGGTGACGTCGTTGCGGTTGCCGCCAGTCAGGATGGCGGCAAGCGGAATGCCGGTGGCATCGGTGATCAGGTGGTGCTTGCTGCCATTCCTGCCCCGGTCAACGGGGCTTCGCCCTGTTTTGGAGCCCCCTTTAACGCGCGTATGTGGGAGCCGTCGACCACGGCCCGCGAGAAGTCCAGAGCGCCGGCCCCGCGGAGCCGGGCCAGAAGGGTCTCGTGCAGCCGCGGCCAGACGTCGGCCTCGGTCCACTCAGCCAGGCGCCGCCAGCAGGTCATGCCCGATCCGAACCCCAGTTCCTGCGGGAGGTGTTCCCACGCGATCCCGGTGTGCAGAACGAACAGGATGCCCTGGAACACCAGCCGGTCCGGATGCCGCTTCCGACCAGGATGACGAGTCCGTCGCTCCACCCTCGGCAGGAGCGATTCGATCACCGCCCAGAGTTCATCGTCCACTTCCCACGGCTTCCGCCGAGCCACCCCACACCCCCAGATCAACGTTCTCAGGGACATCCAACCAGCCCGAAGATCATTTCGTTAGGGGTTGTTACTGAAGATTTCAGGGTGGGGTCGGTGGGTTGATGGCCAGACCGGTGGCGGTGAGGCAGCCGTCGACAAGGTGGGGCCGGAGTTGGATTCTGCGTAGCTCGCGGCGGAGTGTGCGGTCGAGGTCGTCGGGTGTGTCGAAGGCGGTGTTGGCCATCGCTCTGCGCACGAGTGACCAGATGGCCTCGACCGGGTTCAGGTCTGGTGAGTATGCCGGGAGGTGGATGGTGGTGAGCCAGTCGTGCTCCGCCTCGTACCGCTTCAGCCCGGCGGCCAGGTGGGTGTTGAGATTGTCCCAAACCACCACGATGGGGCCGTCGAGTTGGATGTGCGCGCGGACCAGGAGGTCGCGGTAGTCCTTCCAGGAGAAGCTCTTGCGGGCGCCCTTGAGCAGGAGATGGTTGCGGGGTCGGTGGATGAGGCGGTTCTTCTCGCCGAGTTTGTAGCAGCACAGCGCGGCGACCGAGGTCCGGCGGCGGGAACGGCCGCGGACGCGGATGACGGGGGTCTGTCCGCGTCGGCCCCAGGTGCGGGCCCGGGGCGGAGTCATCGAGAAGCCGGCCTCGTCCTCGAAGACGAGCCATGCCCCGGACGCCGCCGCGAGGCTTTTACCCGTGGCCAGACCTCCTTCTTCCACAGTTCCACCGCGTGCTCGTCACGCTCGAGGGCTCTGCGGGCGGGTGCCTGCCAGGACCAGCCGTGCCGTTTCAGCAGCCGCCACACCG
Organism: Streptomyces sp. R33; assembly: GCF_041200175.1. NCBI lineage: Bacteria > Bacillati > Actinomycetota > Actinomycetes > Kitasatosporales > Streptomycetaceae > Streptomyces > Streptomyces sp. R33. The sequence continues at coordinate 86,452 of NZ_CP165727.1, forward strand.
TCGGCACCGACAGGGTCAGCCGCAGCCGGCGGCGGATCAGCGTCTGGACCCGGGCCAGCGTCCAGCGTTCGTCGTCGAAGCCGTGCGCCGAGGGGCCTTTGCCGAGTTCCTCCTCGAGCACGGCGAACTGGGCGTTGGTGACGGTCGGGGCGTTCGCCGGACCCGCCGAGCGCAAGCCCTCCATGCCGCCCTCGCGCCAGGCACGACGCCAGCGTTCCACCGACCGCACACTCACCCGCAGATCCTTCGCGATCAGCGCGGTCTTCTCACCCGCCGCGAACCGCATCCCGGCCTGAAGCCGGATCCCCTCACGAAACGCCCGACGCTCAGCCGTCAGGCCCCCACCCTCTGGATACCTCACCTCACCGGCATACCGCAGGGATCATGAACCGTCACTACCCGACGACAACGCGAAATCCTCAGTAGCTTACCGTTCAAGACCGTGTCCTATGTGGTCCGGCGGATGAGTCGCTTGTAGCAGCAGACAACGCCGCCGCCCCCAGCCGGGTGGCGCCGTTGTCGGACAGCCGTAGGCGATCAGCTCGTCCCGGTCGAGCGGCACCGCGAGGTCGGCGGCCTGCTCCGTGCCGCGGCCGAGCACCAGGTCAGGTCTGATCCGCGGCGCGCAGGGCCTGCGCCAGCCATTCCAGCTCCTCGGTCGCGTCGGGCGACGAATCCTGCCCGCGCACACGGTCGACGAGCCTGCGGTAGTGCTCCGCTCCTGCCTCGATCCCGGCGTCCAGGCTGCGCAGCACGGCGGCCCGGTCGGCGTCACCGAACAGCTCGGACAGCACCTCAGCCGCTGCCGGCCCCTCGGGAGCGACCCCGCCCTTTCTGACCTCCGCGACGGTCTGCACGATGTGCCTGGCCCACCAGATGGACGCCCCGGGGGGACGGCTCTGCCCCGGTACGGGCGTGTTGAGCTCCATCCATGTGCGCAACCGGGCGCGGAAACGGGGGTCCCGCACCAATTCGGCCAGTTCGATCCAGGCGTCGACCTGCTCAGGTGTGGGATCGTCGGGCAATTCGATGCTGAAGGTGCGCATGCGCTCGCGCAGGCGCGGGTCGTCGAGGCCGCCGAACACCTCCTCCTTGAACTCGTCGATGATCTGTTTGCGCTCGGCGGCGGAAAGCCGCGCCAACCGGTTCATCAGTGCTGTCTCCTCAACGGTCGAACCTCGTTTCGCCACGGTGGACAGGACGGCCCGGCTCACCTTGAGTGAGCGGATCTGCGCGTCGAGCGCGGCCACATGCGCGTCGGCGACCTCGGCGACCGTGGTGCGGCCGCTCAGGACGCGGCAAACGTCGTCGAGCCCGAGGCCCAGCTCCCGCAGGGTGCGGACCAGCTCGACGCGGGCCACGGACTCGGCGTCGTACAACCGGTAGCCGCCCGCGGAGCGGGCCACAGGCGGCACCGCCCCCTCGTCCGACCAGAAGCGCAGGGTACGCACCGGAAGTCCGGTGCGGTGCGCGAGCCGGCCAATGGTGAGCACGTCGGGGCGTTCGTCGTCCATGAGTAAGATCCTGAACCCTCCGGCGGCTGGAGACTCAAGCGCCTCAGTGCGACATCCCGCGAGTTCTCCAGAGCTCTGCCGAGCTTTCTCACCACCGTCAGCGCCGACAGCATGCGCCTCCTCGTCTTCGACCAGACTGCAGACTGATCAAATCGGACGAGAAAGCTTCAGGTCCCGAAGTCACGTCACTGACCGGCCGATCACGTGAACGAGAGAGAAGCCCCAGGCCAGGGGCTCAGGGTTCCGGCAAGAACCACGGGAACCCACCGGATGTGACACAGGAGGAGGCGCTGACCTGGAGCTCTGCGGACACTGTGCCGGATGGCCCGCTCGGGTGCCGGAAGACGCCGCCCCGGTCTACGGCCCGGTCTGCGCTGACCTCCGCCACCAGCTCGGGGCGGACCAGCACCACGTCCAGGACGTCACGGCTGCCCCACGTCGATGTGAACCGCACACCATCCCAGGGGTGCCCCGGGTCGGTGGCGGCCAGGTGCTCGCCCACCTGGCGGGCCTGTTCCGGGCGCAGGGGGACGGTGCGGCCGACCGCGCGCAGGCGGCCGGCCGGGTCGTGGCGGCCCAGGACGAGGAGCTGCGGGCGGGCGAGGGTGCCCGTGATGGCGCCGATGATCGCTTCGCTGGTGTCGCGGCGGCGGACCTTGATCCAGCCGCGCACTGCGGGCCGGTAGGGCTGGCCCATGCCCTTGGGGGGCGGGCCGGCTACTGCTGCGACTCCACAAGCCGGGCCCGGCACTCCTGACAGAGCGAGTCCCACCGACCATGGCTTCTCTGCACCACAGTGGAACCTCAGGTTCACGATCGATGGCTCCCCGCCGGCACCTGGCCGCGCGCGAACGGGTGACGCCCGCCCAGTGAAGCGGCTCGCGGCCTCGCACGGACAGACGCACCGGGGGCTTCGGCCGCCGAGTACGTTCGGAAGTACGGCGTGCGGCCCTGGCCACCGAGGCCGCGACGGGGGTCGCACCCCGACATCGCAAGAGCGCCCCTGCCGAACGTACACCGTCGGGCGCCCTGCGCAGGCTCGGCGCAACGCACCGCAGACTCTCAGTGACTGACACCACCCTGCCGAACTTTGTGAGGGCCCGCCCTGCAGGACGCGCCTGCCCGAGTGCAATGCTGTCCGCCAGCACGGCTGGCATCGTGGACGCAGAGGAGGGGCGGATGGCTGGCATACGGGTGACGGTCTGCCTGCCGGCCGAGGTCGAAGGCGACATCGCGGGTGCCCTCGACGAGGCTTTGGCCCCGTTCTACCTCGACACGGATGAGAACCCTGTCGACCGTCGCATGTGGGATTCACGCCGCATCCTCGGTGGCAGCCACGGCTCCGGATTCGCGATCGCCCCAGGCCATGAGAACGACCCGAGGCTCATCCATGACGACCCTGCGAACGACGGCACACCCTGGCCCAGCGCTCCAGGCGTCTGCGCCGGGGGGCCGCGTGCCTTGCTCGACTTCTCGCGGCCGCTCGCTGCGTCCGAGCGCAGAATCGCAGCCTCCTGGGACCTCTGGCACAGCCTGTCCGCCGTATACCCCACGGCCCGGCCGCTCGCGGAGTTCGTGGATCGCTGGCACAACGACCCCACCGCCTTCCCGGACGACCGCTGGGGTGACGCCATGTTCGCCGCCTACCGAGCCCAGCCGGTGATTCAGGCGTTCCTTGACCACCCGTTCAGCTTCGGCATGGGCTTCCTGGGATTCCCATTCTCCTCGGAACACCCTGTCATCAACTACGACGGCGACCGGGAGGCCTATGTCCGCGAGTTCGCCGAGCGATATCCGTCAGACACGGACGTGGTCACCCTCGACGGCTGGTGGGTGGAGGGTCAGAACAGCGCCCTGCACGCCACCTGCGACCCGGCCCTGTGCCCCCACGAACCTCCGGGGCCCACCGAGTGGCCGGGCAGTGAGGCGTACCTCGCATCCCTGCCGGGCGACACGATTCTGGTCCGGCTGCGCTGCCACGGCTGAACCTTCGCTCGACCCGACTCACGACCCACGTGCTCGAAGGCCCGGCGCTGTCGAAACCCGAGTTCTGGCCCAGGTTCTGTGGACTGGCCACACTGAGTCACGGACGGGCACGGCGCTGGGGAGCATGCCCGTAACCGGCGCGCAGCTCGGCTGAGGCTGCCTCAGCCAAGGGCGACCTGATATGAGTTGATCATGAATGCTGAAACTCTTGAACCGATGGAGCGCCTGCTCGCAGAGCGGGCTTGTGAGCGGCTGGTCGTTGAGTTCGTCCACCGGCTCGACCTCGGAGACCCGGGCTCGGTGGCGGACCTCTTCACGCAGGACGGCACCTGGGAATGGCCCGCCGGCGACCGCCGCATCGCGGGTCACGACGCCCTGCGCATCTACTTCGGCAACCGGCCCGCAGACCGACTGTCACGCCGCATATGCACCAACATCCTGGTTACCGTGACCTCTGCAGACACCGCCGCCGCCACCACCTACTTCACCACGTACCGGGTCGACGGCTACAGCGAGGGCCTCGTACCGCCGCGGCCCCCGGTTCAGGTGGGGCACTACGAAGACACATTCCGCAAGGTGGACGACACCTGGCTGCTCACCACGCGAACCCTCTTCCTCTCCTTCGCCGGTCCCACGGAACGCCTCGACGGGCCCGGCCAGCCATGAGAACGCCTCCCAGCCCACCGGCCGTCAAGGGTCCTGCGCCACGGGGAGTGACACTCACAGACCTTGAGCCAGAGCCTGAGTAGCGACGCCGTTTCGTCACGCGATTGGGAGTCGCACGCTCGCCCGAATAGTCGATGTTCACGAGAACGGGTTCTGACTCACTTTCCGTGGAGTGGTTACGGAGAGTCAATCTTCGGTGCCATGCGATGCCTGTCGGGATGGGCACGAAGCTGGGGTGAGGTGAGTTCCAGGGCCCGGTTGTCGCGTCCGGCGCTCATGTGGTTGAGCCAGCGTTCGTACCAGTCGAGGAAGTCGGTGGCGGAGGAGACGTTGGGGCCCCAGAACCCGTCGCTGTTGCCGACGAGAACGCGGCCGGTGAGGGGACCGGTCACCGCGATGACGCATACGTCGGTGCAGCCCATTTCGATGACGTGGAGGAAGAGGTCGCGTGCGTGACCCCCGGGTTCTGCGTCGTCGAATCCGCGGGGTGTCCCCGGTTCCTCACGCGGGTTCATGACCAGCAGGGAACACCGCTCCAGCGGCATGAGGCCGTAAAACGGCGCCGCGCCTGAGCCGCCGATGTGCGTGAGGAACCGCCGGTAGGCGTCGGGCAGGGCGATGTCGTGCTCGGCCTCGAACGCAGCGACGCGTGCTTCTGCCAGCTTGGCCAGTGCACCCGCTGACGTAGCACGCCCCCGGCGATCCGGTAGCTTGAACGCGTTCAAGTCATCGGGTCCGGGGGTTGGTCATGCAGGCCGCTGCGCGAGCGAGTATTCATCCATGGCAGTTCGGCCTCGTGCTGTGCGCCGTGATCACCCCCCTACCGGTGCTGATCGTGTGGTTCGCGGATTCCGGCATCACGGCGCTCGCCTTCGCGACCGCCGCGGTGGTCTCCGTGCCGTTGTTCCTGTACGCCCGGCCGTCCGGCTTCGTCTACGTCGCGGGCACCATCGCGGCGCTGCTGGTGCTGTGGTCATTCATCGGCGCCATGGCCGGGATGTTCCTGTTCTTCCCCTCGGCGCTGCAGCTCCTGCTGGCCACCGGGGCGGACCCGCGCGAACGCCCGACCGCCGCCAAGGTGATGGCCGGTGCCGGACTCCTGCTGTCGGCGGCGGTCGTGGTGCAGTCGTTGAGGCGCTGAGCGCTCCCAGGGGGTGTCCGGCTAGCGGGTGCGCGGCTGGTTGAAGCGGAGCCGCGGAGTGGGTGGAGTCCCGTCGCGGCTGGATGCTTATCGACTTCCCGGTCGACAGCGGACTCTCCTTCCTCTCGGCCGTAGCAAATGCCGGACCGCGGGATGCCTTCTACGTGCGGATGACGCACTGGGCCGCCCCCGACGCCTGGGACGTGAAGATCAAGCCGATGGATGCGGCAATGTTTCAGGGTGACCAGCCGTCGGACTTCGCCCTGCGCCCCTGCAGGTCAGCTTCCCTGCCTACGATCTGCCGGAACTGACCCGGCGCCTCCGCGAACACATCGCAGGCCGTACGGTGCCGCCTGCCCCCGCTGACTGGAGCACGGTGGGTCGCTAGCTTCCGACCGGATCGCTCTGGATGCGGGCTCCAGCTGAGCGCTCTGATTGGCCAGACGGGCCAAGTCGAGCGCTCAGTCACAACGGATGTGACTGATTCCCAATGATGGTTGTCAAGCAGCGGGACGTAGGCTGCGGCCCATGGAATCGTTGATCGCTGCAGTCCGTGAGCAGGAAGAAGCTGCCCGTTTTCTCGCTTGGCCGGGTGACTTCGACCTTGACCGAGGCGATCATGTCGAGGAAGTACACCTCGCCTCGGGCACCGCACTTGAGGGGTTCGCCGGCGACGGTGCCGGCGGCACGTTCTTCTTCTGCGGTGAAGGCGGCGAGGAACGTCCGATCCTCTATGCCGACTCCGAAGGAGGTGCGGCTCTGGTTGCCATCGGCCTGCACGAGCTGGTGCGGCTTCTGCTGGTCGTCCCGTGGTGGCAAGACTGCCAGGCGTTCACGGACGAGGAGAGTCGCGAGCTTGAGGCTGAGTATCTGGAGGACATGCCGGACCTCGCGGCCAGGAGGGACCGTGCTGCCGCGGCCCTTGGCCTCGATCTTCCGGGTCAGGCCGAGATCCTGGCTCGCTTGAGGGAGGTGACCACTCAGCTGGGGAAAGACTTCGTTTTGATCTACACGCCGGAGGGGCACCCCTACGAGCCGCTCTTCACAGTCTGAGGCTCAGGCCGCAGCGAGACCCCGTTGGGGAGGCTGAGCCTCGAAGGTTCGCTGATCGCGTATGAGGGCCCATAGGACGTCGAGGCGTCGTCGGGCGAGGGCGAGGATCGCCTGTTTATGACTCTTTCCCTCGGCCCGTTTGCGGTCGTAGAAGGTCTTCGAGGTCAGGCAGAAGCGGGCTGCGATCTGGGCGGATAGGTAGAAAACGCGCAGGAGTCGGCGGTGGTAGCGGTGCGGCCGGCGCATGTTGCCGCTGATCCGGCCTGAGTCTCGTGGGACAGGTGCCAGACCAGCGACTCCGGCGAGTCGGCCTGCGGTTCCGAAGGCGTCCATGTCCCCGCCGGTGCAAGCGACGAACTCCGCCCCCAGCAACGGGCCCATGCCAGGCATGCTGAGGATCACCTCGGCATCCCGGTGCTCTCGGAAGCGTGCCGCGATCCTTGCATCCACGGCGGCGATCTCTTCGTCCAGAGCCAGGACCGACCGGGCCAGCGTGTTCACCACGGCTGCGGCTGTGCTCTCCCCGGCCACGGCGGTGTGCTGGGCCTGCGCTGCGGCGACGGCTGCATCGGCCATGGCCTGGGCGCCACGGACCTTGCGGTTCTTCAGCCAGGTCGCGAGTCGGCTCGGGCCGACCCGGCGGAGGCCAGCCGGGGTCTGATAGCCGGTCAGCAGGATGAGTGCGGATTTGGAGGCGGCGTAGTCGAAGGTCCGTTCCAGGGCGGGGAAGTACTCCAGGAGCTGGGCACGCATCCGGTTGATGGCGCGGGTCCGATCGGCGGCGAGGTCGTAGCGGCGGGCGGTGAGGATCTTCAGGTCCACCGCGATCTCGTCCCACTCCTGCAAAGGCTGCAGGTCCCGGCGCATCCGCGCCTGGTCGGCGATGACGTAGGCGTCCTTCGCATCGGTCTTGCCGTCCCCGCGGTAGCCACGGGAAGCGTGGTGGACGGTTCGGCCAGGGATGTACAGGAGTCGCTGTCCGTGGCTGGTCAGGAGGGCGATCAGCAGAGCGCCCCCACCGGCGTTCAGGTCGACGGCCCACGTAACCGGGCCGTCCTCAGCCAGTGCCAGCACATCGCCGAGCAGCTCCAGGAGCTCGGGCTCATTGTTGGGCACCCGGCGCGAGAGCACCTTCGTCCCGTCCGCGTCGATCACGGTGCAGTGATGCGCGGCCTTGCCGGCATCCGTCCCCGCCCAGAGCTCGGGCACCCGAGCCTCCCTCGTCGATCGGTTGACTGGTCCCTGCAGACGACCACGCCGACGTGTCCTTACGAAGCGATCTCTGTTCGCTCATCCCAATGAGTGGCCGTGTCGTCGCGGGGCACTGGGCGGCCAATCAGTCAAAGCCACACCTTCGGCAGGAGCGCCGTCCAGCCACACCCAGGCCCCTGGGTCTCCCGATCGTACGAAGGACCGGAATCAACCCGCCAACAAGGTAAGGAGCCTCGTAGTTGGCCTATGAGCGTTCTAGTCTAGTGGCCCGAGTCTGAGATTTCCTGCCTGTTCTGGCGAGAATGAAACCTATGGACCGTCTTCTGCATCTCGACCGTACGCTCGATGAGCTGGATCCACCCCGCTGGGCGCCTCCTGCCTCTGACGTGACCCCTTTGATCCGCAGGGTGCATGAGTTGCGGCGTATTCCGCTGGGCGAACTCGGTCCGGCGGAGCTGCGCACCCTGATCCCTCAGCAGGTGGCGCTGCCGTACGTCCTTCCGCTCGCAGTGCGCTTGTTGCTTGAGGAGCCGTTGATTGATGCCTACTTCTACGAGGGTGACCTGCTGCTTGTCACCGTCAATGTCCCCGCTGCAGCCTGGTCCCTGCTGCCAGACCTCGGCGCGCGCCTGTGCACCGTGATCGCGGCATTGCCGAAGGCAGTGGTCAACGGCTTGCCCGGGGCCAGCGCCGAGGAGCTCGCCCGCTTCGTCGCGAGGACCGGATCGCTTCGCTGACCGCAGGAAGGCTCAGCTGAAGGAACCTGCAAGGGGAGGGCTAACGATCCGAAGCACCGATTCGGTACCTGCGCGCCTTTCATGGGCACCGTCAGAACTGAAGCTCGGGCCACCAGGGACTCGGCCTCCTCCCGCTGGCGCCAGCAGGGGGTCCTTCTTGTAGCGCGAGAGGTCCGACAATCTTCGACAGGAAGAGAATCGACAGCAGCTTGCCGCCCCGGTTCTCCTAGTCCGCACCAGTCCAACGAGTAACCCGGCGAACTTTCCCGGTCACAGCACTGGACACCGCCACGCCCCGTTCCCCGACTTGCTGGAGATGGGGACATAGGTGCGTGGCTCAGGGCTTGCGGTGCCGTCCGCTTCCCTTGCCTAGGCGTGGCGTATGACCGGGTAGCTGCGCTGCTTCTGCTTGGGCTGAGGGGTTGAGGACCTGGCAAGCCGCCGCGTAGTTCTCCACCGTCGTCAGCGCCTGCCAGGCGAAGCCGTCCCATTTAAGGATCAGGCGCGGGGCGTCCGGGTCGAGGTGGGCGGCGCGCTGGGGGCCGCTGCTGAGAGTGACGGCTTTCAGTTCGCCCGGCTTGCGCAGGCGGCCTTCGCGGCGGGCGGCCCACCGGTCGAGGGGTTCGTCTTCCACGGTCGTGCCCTTCCTGGAGCAGGGGCAGCACCCTACCGAACAGGAGCAGCACCCCGCCCCCTACTCCTGATTGCGGAGGAGGGGGGATGGTATTTGCGGGTTCAGACCCTCGGGAGGCTTCCAATCCGGGTGGGGAGCAGTCGCGGCGGAGGCTGACACGGCTGCGATCGCGGGTCATCCCCCGCGTGCGCGGGGAGCAGGCTTCTTGACCTGGGACTCTATGCCGTCGACGAGCCGTTCTCGAGGACTTTCACCGAAACCGGCATTCAACCCATATCGCGAGTACTGTCGACGCGGGCAGGCGAGAACCTTTAGACCGGCCTCAGGCGAAATCGGCCCGGCCGTGGATTCCCGTGCCGCAGGGGGTTTCCGAACAAGGCGCTCCCGCCGTTGTGCGACACCACCCGTCCTGCCGAATCGCCGTTGCCCTAATTGCCGTCCGCGGGGATCCTCAAGGGTACGCCGGAATCGGTCGCCCACCGTTCCGGCCCCTGCTGATAGTCCTGCTGTCCGCAAAAGTGTTCGGCAAGCCGGGAACGGTGGGGCGGGCTTGTCGCATGCGGATTCAAACGGGCTGCCGGCAACAGCTACTACCGTCGTCCGTATGACAGCCGTGGATCCGACCGTCGAGGCGCTGCTCGCCGGCATACCCGCCCTTGCCCCGTACGCCCGGAAGGCCGTGCTGCTGCGTCCCAAGGCGGGTGAGCCATCATCGGACGCCAGTCATATCGGTGGTCCGATGCTGTGGCCCGGCGATGAGGAGTGGCCCCGGTGTCAGGGGCCGCACATGGTCGAGGTGCGGGAAAAGCTCTCCGATGCGGATCGGGAGACTTTGCAGCGGATCGACCGGGACTGGCGAGCCCGGCGGGCTGGGAAGGCCCATGATGCGTACGACGCCATTCGGAAGGAAGCCGAAATCCGTTCCCGGATCATGGACGGTGCCGACGTGCTCGACAAGGTCACGTGGGAGCGTATCCGGCAGGTGCCGGTGTCCAGCGTCCCCGGCGTACCGCTGATCGGGGTCCTGCAGCTCCTCAAGCAGGACGTACCCGTGGCCGATTGGCCGGAGGGCAGGGACGTGCTGCAGGTTCTGTGGTGCCCCCAGGAGCATTCCGAACTGCCGGGGCAGGCGCACTACTGGGGACCCGCCGTCGAGGTGCACTACCGTTCGGCCGCGTCTCTTGCCGCCGTACGGGATGTCCCCGTGCCGGTCGACGCCGTGGCCTCGTACGTGCCCCGGCCCTGCCTGCTCGATCCGGTTGAGGTCACGGAGCTCCCGGCCCAGGACGAACTGCCCGCGGACCTCTTCGGCGAAGCAAAGGCCTGGGCCGAGCAGCACGGCATCGAGTACCACCGCACTCTGGCCTGCCTGGAGGGATGGAAGGCCGGAGGCTGGCCGAGCTGGCACCTCACGGACCAGGTCCCGATCGACTGCGCCTGCGGTGCGACGACCCGTCTGTTCCTCACCGTCGACAGCGGCCGTGACCCTGATCTCAATGTCGGCCGGTTCGGTGAACTGCGCATCTTCACATGTCCCGTGGACGCCTCGCACCCGCTCCGCCTGAACATCCAGTAGCAACGCCCCTTCCATGTCGCGGGGGCTTGCTACTGAGCGTCTGCCGACCGGGCCTGAACACGCGACAGCTTGATGCGACGGCTCCCCGGATCGACATCGATGATCTCGACGGTAAGGATGTCACCGACCTGGATTCCCTCCTCGGGCTCGTCCACCGACATCTCGGCCGGTTCGGTGCGGTGCAGCAGTCCCTCCAAGCCGTGGTCCCGGTCCTCGATGCGGACCAAGGCACCGGACGGGGTGAGCCGGGTGACCGGTCCCCTGACGATCCGGCCGACCTGCTGCGCAAGCACCGACAACGGGTCTTCCTCCAGCGCCTTGAGCGACAACGGCACCCGCTGCCGGACGAGGTCGACGTCGAGGATCTCAGCGGTGACCTCTTGGCCCACCGTCAGTACGTCGGAGGGGTGGTCGATGTGGCGCCAGGACACCTCGGGCAGATTGATCATCGCGGTGAAACCGCCGATGTCGACGAAGGTGACGCCGAAATCGGGCATGGCGACGACGGTGCCGGTGCAGATCTGTCCTCGGTGCAGGGTGGTGAGGAACGCCCAGTGGCGATCGTCGGAGGTCGCCTCGGTCCTCCAGCGCGCCCGCAGGACGCCGTCCTCGTCGGGCAGGACGGCCGTCATGAGCGGTTGCCTTCCGTCGATGCAGAGGGACAGGGCCGATGCTGCACGGGCGCCGCAGACATGCGCCGCCAGTTCCGCGAACTGGCTCTCGTCGGCGACGATGCTCGCGATCCGGCCGTCCTCGTCCTCCCAGACGAACTCGATCAGGCCTTCCTCCGGCAGATCGGCGAGGACGGCGCCCACATCGGCGGAAAGGTCGGGCCAGACGGCCAAACGGGAGCGAGGAGCCAGCCGGGCGCGAACCGCGTCCAGCGAGTCGGCCTCGAGTCGGTGCCAGCGAGCGGCGTTGCCCACGTGGTTCTCCTCGAGAAGCGCCGCCTGGCGCGTCGCGACGCACCAGCGCACGCGGGCCCAGAAGACGTCATCGGCGGGCCGCTGTACCCCCGGCCCGTCGAGCTCGGCGTCGTGGGGAGAGGCGTCCAGACGCTCGGGGAACAGTCCCAGTGCGCGGGTACGTGCCACCGCCACCGGGCAGGGATCACTACTGCCGACGTAGACGTACTGGTCCCATCCGACGTGAATCGTGAACGTGCCCTCCACCTCCAGGCGGCACCAGGCGCCACTGCCGCGCAGCATCGCCCGAACCAGCTCCAGGGCGACGCTGAGCGAGACCCGCGCGCCATCGTGGTAGCCCGCACGGCCGGGCGGGAAGAGCCCGGCCAGGCCGTGACCCTCAACAGCCGATTCCGCCCCGAAACCGACGAAGCCCGCCGCTACCTGCGGTTCGCGTACGACAAGGCAGTCGATTCCGGTCTCCGCCGCGAAGACGGCAACAGCCTCCAGATAAGCACCTTCGACCGGCCCACAATCGCTGTGCACCTCTTCGGTACCTGTGTAGCGACCGTGCTCATCGCGATCGGCAGGATCGTGCTTGGTGATGCGGTAAACATGGGGCAGCACGTCACTGCCTGCCGACGGACGCATAAGCATGGTGCATGCCCGCATCATGTCGCTCGAGGCGGCCGCCCGCCACCAGCTTTCGAAGGCCCTGCCCCACGGCCGGGGCGCCAACTCACTGCCTCATCCTTCTGCGGCGCGTGGAGGCCGTCTCGCTCGCTTGTCAGCACGACATCGCTGATCGCCCCGAGCGCCCGCCCGCTGGCCTTGTTCATGAGAACGAGAACGGGCAGCGGATGTTCCACGACTTCGGGAGGGCCAGAGCACACCGATGATTCGCGCGCTGCTTGGGTTTTGACCCGAGAGGCGGCTGCCGAGGTCTGGCAGGCTGTGTGCGGCGCCGACCGCGTCACAGTCGTACAGGCGGCCTGGCCAGCTCAGTGATCGCCCGTATGTGGGCGCACGGGACGTGGCAGTGGCTGACGCCAGTCGCCCAGTCTCGTGAGGAGGAACCGGCGGGCGAGAGAACGTATATCGTTCCACGCCGAGTCCGTGGCCAGGGCGTTGTGCCAGAGTCCGACGCGGCAGGTGACATCGATCTCGCAGAGGCGACGGCCGATGGGCCGAAGACCGCGCAGATCCTCGGACTCGAAGACTCCGCGCGCCGCGAGTCCTTCGGAGACGCGGCACAGGAGCTCCACCTCTTCAACAACCTCCCTCGTCTCCAGCTCACGTTTGCCCAGCCAGGCAAGTTGATCCTGGGTGTCGGCTGCCAGGAGGGCCATAAAGTGCAGCGTCCAGGTGCGCAGGTGCGCGTCGCCGAGATCGTTCATTCATGCAGGATCTCACCAAGTGCTGTGACCTGGAAGGTTTGCCGGGTTGGTCGTTGTGCTCGCTGGGGTGTGGCGACTTCGACCGGCATAGAGTCACCGGTCAGGGTTCGCGGGCTGTCCGAGCAGGGCCCTATGCTGCCTGCTCGCCCGGTGGGGGCCCGAGAGTTCGGCCATGTCTGGGCGGGTGCTGAATCGATACCTCGGGCACCTTCCGCTCAAATCACCGGACGGAGGCGTGTCCCCCCCAACCCCTCGTCACTCTCCGCAGTTAGATTGGGCTCGGACGTCCGGTGCCCGGACCAGCCGCGGCGTCCTCCGCGTGGATCCGCGATCGTTCCCCTTCACCCAGCTTCCCTGCTCGGGCGCGCGAACGTGCCCAGGAAACGGAACCGCCATGCGGGTAATCGCATACTTCATGCACGAGCACGAGGAACAGGCAGCGCTGAACATCCTCGGCAACCCCACCGTCACCGACAGCTATGTCATCGGAGACATCACCGAAAGTGCCATTCCCCAGCTCGAGAGCGCCGGACTCACCGTCGACAGACTAGACGACGTCCGCAGCGAGATGTCCGCCGTGGCCCGCGGGCGTGTGACTGGCAGATCCGCCTTCGCCGAAGGGGACGGCGACGCGGAGGTCCTGGCCGTCGCACCCGGCGACCGCGCCTCGTGGATCGTCCAGCTCGGCGAACCGCTCGTCGAACGGCACCGGGACGAGATCGCTTCCACCGGCGTCGAGCTACAGCGCAGCGTCCCGGTCAACGCCTACATCGCGGCCGCCACCGAATCCCAGGCCACCCAACTGGCCAATCTCGACTTCGTGGTCTCCGTCGACCGCTACGGTCCCCAAGTGGCAGCCCCCGTCCGGCTCCGCGCGGGCGAATCCCCAGCCCCGCCCACCGCAGGCGAGCCGAAGACGGCCACTGGCGGCCGCATCTGGGATCTGCGGCTGGCAGATACGCCCGCCGCCCGCGAATCGGTCATGGCATGGCTCGAGGACCACGAGGACTCCTCCGGCCTGCGGCTCATCGCCTCCGCCTCACACCGCATCCGGCTCAAGATCTCCGAGGGGTCCCCGCTGGAGACGGAGATTCCCCAACTCCCCGACGTGCTCGACATGGTCGAGTACGTCCCGCCGAAGCTGTGCAACGACCTCGCCGTCCGCCTGATGGGCATCGTCCCCGACGGAGGGGGCAGCAGCGGCGCGCCGTTCACCGGCAAGGGACAGATCGTGGCGGTCGCCGACACCGGCCTCGACCAGACGCACCCCGACTTCCAGGGCCGCATCGTCGGCGTTGTCGCGCTCGGCCGCCCCGGCGACAGCGACGATCCAGACGGGCACGGCACCCATGTCGCTGGCTCCGTACTGGGAGACGGCTCCGCCTCCCAGGGCCAGATCCGCGGCGCCGCTCCCGAAGCGAAGCTCTACTTCCAATCGATCATGGATGCGGCGGGAAACCTCGGCGGACTGCCCCTCTCTCTCGCTGATCTCTTCGAGCCCGCCTACCAGGCCGGCGCCCGCATCCACAGCAACAGCTGGGGCGCCGCCACCCAATCCGCCTACACCATCGACTCCGACGACGTCGACTCGTACGTCCACGAACGCCGCGACATGCTCATCGTCATCGCCGCCGGCAACGAGGGATCCGCCGGCGTACGCCTGAACTCGCCCAAGGGCTTCGTCGACTGGGCATCCATCGGCTCACCCGGCTCCTGCAAGAACGCCCTCACCGTAGGAGCCGGCCGCAGTGACCGCACGAGCGGCGGCTTCTCCCAGGCCACCTACAACAGCTTGTGGCCGGGCGACTACCCCGACCCGCCCATCGGCGCCGAACGCGTCTCCGGTGACCCGGAGTCCCTTGCCGCCTTCAGCAGCCGCGGCCCCTGTGACGACTTCCGCATCAAGCCGGAGGTGGTGGCCCCCGGAACCGACATCCTGTCCACCCGGTCCTCCCTCGCCCCCTCGAACCACTTCTGGGGCCCCCCGCACCCCCAGAACCCCCGGTACGCCTACATGGGCGGGACCAGCATGGCCACCCCACTCGTCTCGGGCTGCGCCGCACTCGTACGCCAGTACTACGTCGACCGGCGCGATGCCGAGCCCAGCGCAGCCCTCGTCAAGGCCACCCTGATCAACGGCGCACGCACGCTCTCCGGGCCTGACTCGACGGCCAAAGACCCGCACTATCACCAGGGCTTCGGCGCCATCCACATGCCCACCACCCTTCCCCACGAGGGGGCGGCGAACTTCGAGCTCGAGTTCGTCGACACGTGGCAGAAGCCGGCCAAGCAGTTCCGGCGCACCGGGGAGCGCAAGCGCTTCAACGTGACCGCGGGATCAGCCACGCCCTTCCGGCTCTGCCTCGCGTACACGGACCTGCCCGGCCGCGGTCTCCAGAACGACATCAGCGTGATCGTGCAGGCTCCCGACGGTACCAAGCATGCCGGGAACACGGGACTGCCCAACTTGCTGATCGGCAGCGACTGCACCAACAATGTCGAGGTCGTCCGCATCGATGCGCCACCTGCCGGCACCTACCTCATCCAGGTCTTCGCCCGCAACCTGCTGGCCGGGCCGCAGGACTTCGCCCTCGTCGTCACCGGCGACCTGAACGGCCCGATCGCGCAACTGGCCAACTGACCCGGCCAGCGGGCAGATGGTGCGGCCGCTGCGGCGCCATCTGCCCGGGCCGGTCGGCGTCACCGCCCGATCAGCGGCAGCGCCGCCCGCCCGCGGTGTCCCCGTTGTAGCGATACGGCAATGTGATCTGGTCACGTCGCGGACGGGGTCCCCGTACGCCTGGACCAGGCGTGCGACGACCGGGAGACCGGGCTGTCGCCGCCCGAGGCCAGCAGCATCATCGGGCCCGCCTGAACCGCACCGAGCTGGTACTGCGCTGCCGCACGGCAGCCCTCTGCCCCTCTTGCTCGTCGCTATCCCAGCCGATGAGGTCCCACCCAAGGGTTTCGGTGTTGATGTCGTTCACGCGCATTGTCAAACCCTGTGGACTGACCCGACAGCCCAATGGCCGATCGATCAAGCAAGCGGCTTGCGGTAACGGACGTACTCGTTCTGCCGCCGGAACCCCACACTCTCGTAAAGGTCGTAGGACCGGTGCGGATTTGCCGTGCCCGTGAACAGCCGAGCGGTCGTTGCACCCTGCTCGCGAAGGCTCCGCAGCCCGTCCAGCAGCAGAACCCGGCCGATTCCGAGGCGTCGCTGGTCCCTCCGGACACTCAGCTCTTCCACCTCGCCCACGGCGTGGTCGTGACGGTGGATGGAGCAGAGGGCGACGCCGACCATGTCCTTCCCGTTCCAGGCAGCCCTCCAGCATGCCGGGTCGGCGGTGTCGACGAAGTCCTGGAAAGGCCATCTCTGAGTGAAACCGGGGTCCGCGTACGAATCGACGACCGTCCTCCAGGCTGCACGGTAGTGGCTTGTCCCGATCGGCCCTGTCCGTATCCCGGCTGGCAGCTCGCTGCCCGGCTCGGGCACCTGCTGCAGATCGCCCAGCTCCAGCTCGACCAGGCTGAAGACATGTCGGTAGCCGGCTGCGCGCAGAAGTGCCGTGGCGTCCTGCTCGGAGGCCATGGCGTTCGCGCCGATCACTGCCGTCCGCGCCGTTCCATGCTGTTTTACGAGCTGGCGGATCCGCTCTTCGGCCCAGCTCAGCATGGCTGAGCCGATGCCCTGTCCGCGATGCTCGGGCAAGAGGTAGCCGCGGTGCAGGTACAGCCACGTATCGTCCCGCTCTTGCCACCACCGGATCGTCGAGTAGCCGACGACGCTCCCGTCGAGCACCACCAGGATCTGGTTCTTGGACGGCTCCTCCAACTTGGCAGAAGCTTCGGCGATCTCGGCCGCTGTCGGGAGCCCTTCCACAACCGAATGGACATCAACCCGGTCCCGTTCAACACACCCCAGCCGCACCGCGGCCATGGCGCCGTGGTCTTCGTCGCCGCGATACGGCCGGAACCCGAAGCCGACCGGAAGGTCCTGTCCTGCCATGCCATCCAACATGACCGGATGTTCTCGAACTTCGAAGCAGGTCCGCCACCCTATTCACGCCGCGGTCGTCTGCGGCCATTCAACGAGCTGCCCGCGTTCAAAGCGGGCCCCCACGCGGACGAGGGCAACGAGGTGGGGTGCATTCACGGCTCGCCAGCGGGCCTGGGCGGACTCGACGAGCTTGAAGACCATCGCCAGGGCGGCGGCCCGGGATCCGGCGCCCTGGGTAACCTTGGTCCGCAGACGGACGGTCGCGAAGGTCGACTCGATGGGGTTGGTTGTCCGCAGGTGGATCCAATGCTCGGCGGGGAAGTCGTAGAAGGCCAGCAGCTCATCCTCGTCATCGACGATCTTCTTGACGGCCTTGGGGAACTTCGCGCCGTACTGCTTGGCGAACGCCTTGACCGCGGCGGCCGCGTGCTCCTTGTCCTCGGCGTTGTAGATGGCCTGGATAGCCTTCTTTGCCGCAGGCTGAGCTGACTTCGGGAGGTTGTCGAGGCAGTTGGCCGTTTTGTGAACCCAGTACCTTTGGTGGCGGGTTTCGGGGAAGACCTCGTTGACGGCACGACCATCCCGATCGTTCTCCCCGGCCTACGCTGGCTCAACAGCGTGTTCGTGGCCGAGAAAGAAGCAGACACATGCGATCTTCTGCCTCCCGTTCCAGCCGAGTCGTCGCGCTCGCCCTCGGCGCCGTCACGTCACTGGCCGTTCTGTCCGGCACTGCTGCGGCCGCCGGCATGGACGCCCCGTACGCCCGCGCCGCCGCGAAGGTCAGCGGCAGCGCCTCCCTCCTCGGATCCAGAACGTAGACACCGTCACCCGGGGAACCGGCACCAACCAGCCGGGCGTGTACTGCATCAAGGTCTCGGACTCCAACATCGGCCTGACCAGCGCGGCGATCCTCGCGACGCTCAACAACAGCCGGGGCGAAATCACCGCGATCGGCGGATCCCACGGCTACTGCGGCAACCCCACCGACACCATCACGATCGTGACGAGCGACAGCAGCGGCAACTCCGCGGACAGGCCGTTCACCGTCGCCGTGCTCTGACCCCGCCAAACACGGCCGGGCCCTGTCACCCCGGCCTCGACATTTCCGTTTGGGGAACGGTCACCGCGACCGTTTCCCAAACGCTTGCACAAAGTGGCTCTGCCCGCGATTCCGTGAAACGCATGGGTATCAGCTCAGCGAGAGCGACGTCGGCGGTGGTACGCGAACGTCAGGGCCAGCAGCAGGGGGCCCCAGAGGGTGAACAGACCGCTGACCGTCATCGCCAGCACGTCCCAACCCTCGGCGTACGGGAAGCCGTCCGCACCGCCGATGCGGAAGGCCCCGAACGCCCAATGGACCATCAGGGCCGTGAAGAAGAGGCCACTGATTGTCGCGGGGAGGATCGCTGCGAAGGGCGGTATGCGTTTGCCGCCCAGCTTGGGAACCCAGGTGGGCACAACCTCTCCCCACTTGCGGACCAAGCCGAAGCTGAGCAGTGCGAACGCCTCGGACATAATGCTGAGTCCGACGACGTAGGGAATGTTCCAGGGTGACGGCGGCAGGACCTCCCCGCCCATGCCGTAGCCGAAGGCGATGGGCAGACGCCACAGGCAGACAGGCAGCGCGACCAATGGCATCGCATGGGCGGCGCCGACTGCCCACCGGGGAACGGGCCACTCTGTCGCTGTCGTATCGATGTGCGCCGTGTGGGTTGTCATGCCCTCACTATGTCTGGGCAGCCCACGGACCTGGATCAACTCCGCGGACGATCCACCTCCCCCAGAAGGGCGAGGAGTGTGCGGTCCACAAGTCTGACTCCGCGACTGCGATCACCCACGTCATAGCCAGGTTTCACGGAACTGCGGCCAGAGCCCACAAAGTCCCCATTTTCGGCTGCCGGATACAGGGTTCTGATGAGCGGGGCCGTCGCTGCGGCGGCCGTGCGCGCCGAGCGGTACGCGAGCTAGTGTCCTGCGCCGGAGATCCGTTGGCAGAAGCGGGCGAGGGACTCGAGGATCTCTTCGGCTGTTTTGGTCCAGGTGAACGGGGTCGGGTTTTCGTTCCACTGCTTGACCCAGGCGCGGATGTCGGCTTCCAGGGAGCGCACACTCTTGTGGGCGCCGCGGCGGATCTTCTGATCCGCGAGGAAGCCGAACCATCGCTCCACTTGGTTGATCCAGGATGAGCCGGTGGGTGTGAAGTGCAGGTGGAACCGTGGATGTTTGGCCAGCCACGTCTTGATGGCCGGTGTCTTGTGGGTGCCATAGTTGTCACAGATCAAGTGGACCTGAAGGTGCTCGGGGACCTCCTTGTCGATCTTGATGAGGAACTTCTTGAACTCCGCGGCCCGGTGCCGGCGGTGCAGTGAGGTGATGACTTCACCGGTCGCGACATCGAAGGCCGCGAACAAGGTGGTCAGACCGTTGCGGACGTAGTCGTGAGTGCGGCGCTCGGGCATGCCGGGCATCAACGGCAACACTGGCTGAGAGCGGTCCAGAGCCTGGATCTGGGACTTCTCGTCCACCGACAGCACCACCGCTCCTTCAGGCGGGTTGAAATACAGCCCCACCACGTCGTAGAGCTTCTCCACGAACAGCGGGCCCGTCGACAGCTTGAACGTGTCACTCAAATGCGGTTTGAGCTGGAACTTTCGCCAGATCCGGCCCACTGTCGACTTCGACAGGCCACTGCGGTCGGCCATTGATGAACGCGACCAATGAGTGGCGTTCTGCGGGATCTCCTCCAGCGTGCTGACCACGACCGCCTCCACCTGATCAACGCTGATGGTCGGTGGCCGGCCCGGCCGCGGCTCGTCGACCAGTCCGTCCAGCCGAGCCGCCAGAAACCGACGACGCCACTTTCGGACCGTGTCGGCAGCGATGCGCAACTCCCGCGCCACCACGACAATCGGCGGCACATCAGCACCGGCACACGCCAACACGATGCGAGCCCGCAAGACCACTGCCTGCGCAGATGACGCCCTGCGGGCCCAACGCTCCAACACCACACGCTCATCGGGCGACAACAACAACGGTTCCAACTTCGGACCACGACGAGGCACCGACACATCCGCAGAAGCAGTCATACACAAACTAACGACGGATCTCCGGCGCAGGACACTAGGACTCGCTGGTTTTCGACGGGATCGACGATGTTCACGACAACTCCTAGGCCGACGGGGCCGGGGCGTCTCCGCGAGGAGCCGACCTACTCCCGCAGGACCTTCACAGCCCGGTCGAAGGCCGAGTCCTTGTTCTGGTCGAACTCCTCTGTGGTGAAGACCGGATCGGTGAGGTGCGGCGGGATGCCCGCGCCATCGAAGGTCCTGCCCGACCGGGTCAGCAGCTCCTCGTTCGGCAGCCAGACCGACATGCCGTTGGGGAGCTTGCGCACCATGACATCCGAGAAGACGCCCTGCGTGGGCTGCCCGATCCGCACAGTCCGGCCGGGCCGGTCCATGAGGGCCTGGGTGAAGGTCTCTCCCGCGCTGACGGTTGAGCCGCCGGTCAGCACGGCGACCGGTCCGGAATAGCGGGGGCCCTGGGCGGGCGTGACGTACAGGGGCTGGGGGCGCGTGTGTTGGGTGGGGTCCGCGGGATCGTTGCGGGCCCGCTTGGCGTAGGCGAGGTAGGGGGTGTCGGTCAGCCGCCCGGCGATGTGGAGCCCCATGGCGTCGGAGCCGCCGCCGTTGATCCGCAGGTCGATGACCAGGCCCTTCAGGTGGCGGGTGCGTTCCTGGTCGAGGACCGTGTCCAGCGCCTTGTCGAGCTCGGCCAGCTCGGCGGCGTAGGGGGCCTTGCCGCCCGTGTAGCCGCCGAAACCGGAGATCCGCAGGTAGCCCTGCCCGCCGGGGAGGTCGGCGTAGGTGATCCGCCCGGCGGCGAAGTCCTGCAGGTTCCGGGCGTTCTTGAGGTCGCGCTCCACGACGAACTTCTTGACCTTGGCGTCGAGCGTCCCGTCGGGCCGGACGGTGCCCGGGCGGACCTGCGCGAAGGCCCGGTCGGGGTCTCCGTCGCCGTCGACGTCGAAGACGGCGACGTGCGCGTCGTGGAGCGGCTCGACCATCTTGCTGAAGACGGCGAAGAGTTCGTCCGGGGTCGTCCTGTCGTGGACCGTGGGCCGGTACCGGTCGCGTACGGCGTGCCAGTCGATGCCCTTGGCGGCGAAGAAGGGGTAGTTCTCCTCGAAGGACTGCCAGAAAACGTCGAAGGAGGCGAGCGGACTCCCGGGGGCGGAACGCGTGCAGGCGTCGGGCAGTTCCGTCATCCGGCGCAGGTTCCGTTCGCCGACGTCACCGTCCATCCGTACGGAAGCGCGGTCCCGGTCCCCGCGGGTGCGCACGGTGAGGACGGTGCCTCCAGGCGTGGTGTAGGCGCCGGGGCCGGTCCGCTGCGCGCTGTCGCCCGCGATGCAGCTGACGGCGGTGGTCTGGTACTCCTGGAGGGTTCCGTTCCGGATGGACAACGCGGTGCCGTAGCCGTCGGTGCGCCAGATTCCGTCGGTGGCCGGCTGGCGGGCGGTTACGGCCGGTGCGGCTGCGCCGACGAGGGCCAGGACTACGGCGGTGGCCGTGACGATGCGCACGATCTTGTCTTCTCTGTAGGCGACTTGCTGGGTATACCGCCCCACCGTCGCCGACACGGGATCCACCGGGCCATCCGGCTGTCCGGCCGATCGGGGGTGGGGCCAGCCCCCACTACCCGCGGTAACCGGGAGCACAGGCCTAGTTCCTTTGCGGAGTTTGAGGCTTTTGTTGACCTGCTGACGGAGCCGAACCTCACTTTGCGTCAAGGTCCAGCCGTTCAACACAGGGGGCCTGCAACGCGAAACGCGGCAGTGCGCACAGGACCTTGGCGACGCGGGCGCTGGCGGCCGCGAATAGCGCCCACGCGGGCCTTGGCAACACGGGCATCGGCAGCCACGGCATCGGAAACTCCGGCCTCGGTAGCTCCGGCCTCGGCAACTGAGGCGGGCTCACGGCCCCGCATCACCGAGTCGCACGACGCGCCCGGCTGACGTCGGGCCGGTCCACCCCGGGCCGCCCGTTCCATGAGCGGCAGGCCCGGGTGTCTGGCGCGGAGCAGCTGGCCCGCGCGGTGCGGAACGCCGTCCGCGCGGCGACCTCAGACAGCGACCAGCCGGACGTCATCCAGGTGGCTGGCGGTCGGCCAAGGCGTTGACGGCTTCGCGGGCCGCGCTGTGAGCGAAGTGGCCGGCCTCCCGCATGTAGTGGTCCAGGACGGCGTCGGTGGCTGCCGGGTGGTCGATTCCGGAGAGTCCGCGGAAGGCGGCGGCATGGAGGTGGAAGGCGAGGTGGGAGCCCAGTTCGTCCGGTCGTTCGAGGATCCGGCACAGGGCGTCGATGGTGCGCGGGTCGCGCAGGCGCGCGATGCCGTGGACCGCGTGCACCGCGGCCTGCGTGTCGTCCTCAACGGCGAGGGCGGTCAGGGTGTCAAGGTCGGCGAGGCCAGCGCACCGGGCGAGCAGCGACACACCTCGATGCGGAGCCGGCCCTCGGTGGTGGGGAGCAAAATGCGCATGGCGGGGAGGGCGGCGGCTCCGAGGTCCCCGAGGGAGCGCTCACCTTCGTCGCCGTCACACAAATCAACGGCACGCTGTATTTCGGGCCTCCGATCAACGACCCGGCGCGCGTCGACACACTTGCCTGAGCCTGGTTCGGGGTCAACGCTCTGCGCATCGGGGCCACAGCCTTCGCCACGGTCAAACTCATCGACTTCTACCTGAACATCCGCGGTACGTCGACACGTTATCCCGCATGACCTGCCTCTCGACCGCCCACCACCGAGGTATCACCTCAGCCGCATCAACGGGATACACCAGCCCGCAGGCCAGGGCCGAAGCTGGCTCTCACCGTGGGCAGCGTGCATTGACGATCCGGCGCGGGCTCGGGCATCGGCTGCTTCCCCGCGGGGTGCCCCGTCGCGATTGTCAAGGGGCTGGAGGTGGTCACAGCTGAAGCGCCAGGAACGCCGGGCCGGCCGCGTTTGCGCCGCAGATCAAGCCTCGCCACGATCGGGATCTTCCCTGTCACAGGTGGGGGCGGCCGTCACCTACGGGCTGTCCTTCCCACAGCGGGCGGGTGAGCACGGCGGGCTGCCGCATGGTGCTGGAGGCCGGGCGCGGCCGGGCTGGTTGAAGGGCGACAAGGTGGCGGACCACTCGTCACGGTCGGTGGCGTCGCCGGTGTGACAACCGGCGTCGTGCCCAACTCCGTGGCATCCGTGGAACTCTTCGAAGCTGTGGATCAACGTGAGTAACGTGGCGGTCGCGACGGGCCGCTCACGGAAACCGTCAGCGTCTGAACCTGACTTGAGGCTAACGTTCGATTCTCTCGACGATGAATGATCGGAAACTTGCGCTAGAAAAAGTGCTGGCCGATCGGCACAGTAGCTCCGAGTCGATCAATCACTCAACCCGAACGAACGGCCGGTGGTCTTGCGGAGCCTGATTGCGCCCCGGTCCGCAACGCGAGCGATCGCGCGACACCAACCCTGTCCGCTTGCAATCCCGTTGACCTGCCCGACGGCAGTACGTACCGCACCACATTACCCATGGAAAGTGAGAGCCGGCGTGAGTGAGCAGTCTCTCCTGATGCCTGCGGCACCATAGGGAGCGGTCTATCCCAGTACCGAGGCAGGAGACACCGGTTACAGCAAGGTTGCGGGACCGTCACCGTCAGCGGCAGCCATAACTCGATCTACGTGGAGTCCGCCGACATCCTGACGGTCCGCGGGGACGTCAATGGGGTGGCAGTGAAGACCGTCAGTACCCTCAGAGTCGAAGGCCTCATTAATACTGCAATCACAGTTATGGGGTGTGTCCGCGTGGGACTGTAAAGAGAACGGCCCTGTCTCACATTCGGTGGTGACGCAGAGTGGTGTAGGTCGTTGATGTGAGCGTGGAGAATCTCAACGAGCTGGTGGCGACGGTGTTTTCGGGGATATCCCCGCTGGTCATCGAGGATGTGGTCGACGAGGGTGAGCGCGTGGTCGTGAGGGCACGGACTCCGGGATCGACCGCGGTCTGCCCGGTGTGCGGGGTGTTGTCGGTGCGGGTGCACGGCTATCACTGGCGGACGGTCGCCGACCTGCCGATCGACGGCCGGCGGGTCGTGGTCCGTGTCCGGGTTCGGCGTCTGGTGTGTCCTACCCGCGGTTGCCGCCACACTTTTCGCGAGCAGCTGCCTGGGGTGCTGGAGCGATACCAGCGGCGCACAACCCGCCTGACCAGGCAGATCAAGGCTGTGGTCAAGGAGTTAGCGGGCCGTGCGGGATCGCGTCTGCTGGCGGTACTCGCGATGGGCCTGTCGCGTCACACGGCCCTGCGCACCCTGCTGCGCATTGCGCTGCCCACCGGGCGGGTGCCCCGCGTGATCGGTGTCGACGATTTCGCTCTGCGCCGGCGGCACCGATACGCCACCGTGGTGATCGACGCGGAAACGCATGAGCGGATTGACGTGCTGCCCGACCGCACGGCCGACACGCTGGAAACGTGGCTGCGCGAGAATCCGGGCGTCGAGGTCGTGTGCCGTGACGGTTCAGCGACCTACGCGGAGGCCATCCGCCGTGCCCTGCCCGACGCAGTGCAGGTCGCCGACCGGTGGCACTTGTGGCACAACCTCTGCGAAACCGCCCTGAGTGAGGTCAAGGCACACAGCGCCTGCTGGGCCGCCGTGCTGGACACTCCAATTTACGAAGGACCACGAGCCGAGACTACGCTCGAGCGTTGGCACCAGGTCCACGGCCTCCTCCAGCAGCGTGTGAGCCTGCTGGAATGCGCCCGTCGACTGCAACTGTCCCTGAACACTGTCAAACGTTATGCCCGCGCCGACCGACCCGAGCGCATGCTCCGCGTCCCCAAGTACCGGGCCAGTCTCGTCGATCCCTATCGCGAGCACCTGCGCAGACGCCGAGCTGATGACCCTGCTGTTCCCGTCCAGCACCTCTTCGAGGAGATCAAGGCCCTCGGGTTCACGGGCTGCCTCAACCTCCTGCACAAGTACATCAACCAAGGCCGCGCGGACGCCGACCGCAGCCACATCTCCCCGCGCAGGCTGGCCCGGATGCTCCTGACCAGGCCCGAGAACCTCAAGACCGGACATCGCGATCTCCTCGATCAGCTGACCGCCGCCTGCCCCGAGATGACCGACCTGGCCACCGCCGTCCGGACTTTCGCCCAGCTCCTGAAGCCTCGGCCCGAGAACGTCGACGCGCTCGATCACTGGATCACCCAGGTCCGCGCAGCGGACCTGCCACACCTGCACGCCTTCACCCGCGGCCTCGAGCGAGACCACGACGCCGTGATCGCCGCGGTCACACTTCCGTACAGCAACGGCCCCGCCGAAGGCGTCAACACCAAGACCAAGCGGATCTCACGCCAGATGCACGGACGCGCAGGCTTCAACCTCCTCCGTCACCGCATCCTTCTCGGATAGCGACACACTCCGTCACCACCGAATGTCAGACAGGGCCGTTCTCTTTACAGTCCCTGCCCAACCGTCACGGCAAGCACCGTTGCAGTACTAGGGCTTCAAGTTCTCGGTGAGGGGCGCGGAGCAGCGGCTGCACCCTGCCGTGCTCACGCCGGAGCGGGGCCTGGCGGTGGCCGGCGGCCTGGGCGCGCCGCCGCGCTGGCCGAGCCGGTCCGCCGGACCGGGTACCGCTCACGGTCCCGCCCGGCGTCGACTACCACCGCCTCTCAGCCAGCGAGCACACGTGGATCTTCCACGAGCTGATCGTCCGATGTACCTGAGCTCCATCACCCCGCAGGACGACCCGGTCACCCTGTACGTGATGGGCCCGTAGGGAGCCGGGAAAACCCACATGGCGCGCATGCTGCCGCCGCGCGCTGTGGGAGCGAGCCTGTGACCCCTCCAAAGGGTCTGCGGTGCTCAAAGGAACCCAACTCGGCGACGTGTGCTCGGTCCGCACGGCCGTGAAGCTGCGCCGCTCGTACAGGGCCCTGGCGCGCGCCCGTGCTCCCGGCACCAGTCGACCGGAACGACGCCGCCGCAGTCGTGCCGCTTGCACACGCACTCCGGCCCCGGGCTGGCGTACGTCACCCCGTGACGGACCACCCCCACCGAGCCCACCGAGGCGGCGCCTCGCAGACCAGCCGGCCACGCGAGCGTCATCCGCAGGCCGCCCGACCCCGACCGGAACCGCTTGATCACCCGCACCTCCCCCAGCACCGCCGACGGCCCCGCGCCCGGCGCGGTCAGCCGGCGCACCGAAGCCCCAAGCTCTCCATGCCGCCAGCTCGGCCAGCGCGTCGGCGTCATCGTCGGTGGACCAGCCTGACAACTGGTCCTCGCCCTCGGCGTCGTCGGCCGGGGGCAGCCCCGGGTCATCGAGACGGACCCGGTGCGTGGCGCCCCCGGCACCGGCCAGCACCAGCGAAGCGACCGTCGGCCCCATGGGTACTTCGATCTTGTCGTGGGCGAGGAGCCAGGACGACCGCGCGGCGGTCGAACTGACGGGGCGGGAGAGGTTACAGGGCTGCCAGGGCCCGGGGCAGGTGGGGGTACCCTGGCTTCCCCGATCCGGTGGCCGGCACGGAGGTGCACCCGCCCCCGAGCCAGTCCGCCACCGCACCGAACTCGCTGCAGGTCATCACCGACCCCACAGGCAAAATCCTCTGGGTCTCGCGAGCGTTGCCGGGCCGGACCCACGACCTCACGGCCGCCCGCCGGCACCGCATCATCGCCACCTGCGTCCGCGTCGGGACCCCGGTCCTGGCCGACCTCGGCTACGTCGGGGCCGGCGGCACGTTCGCTGTTCCCCACCGACGACGGCCCCGCCAGGACCTCGCTGGCCAGCGGTCGATCAACCGGGCCCACGCCAGGCTCCGCTACCCCGTCGAACGCGGCATCGCACGACTGAAGACCTGGAAGATCTTCCGCCATGCCCGCCGCAGCCCCACCTGGCTCACCCAGGCAGCCAAAGCCGTCCTCACCCTGGAGAGCTACCGCTGAAAACCCTCTATGAAAGAAAATCCACCTCTCGCTCGCCGACAACGGCGGCAACCTCCAAGCCGCCGTCGACCGCATCGCCGCGACCGTCCACCGGGTGAAAGCCGCGGCAGGCCAGGACAGCAGCCTTCACGCCTGCCTCGACGCGCTGGAAGCGATGCTGGCCGGGAACCTCGAATGGTCCTACCTCACCCCCGCTACAACGGGCTCGGCCACACCTGGAACGGCAAGAGAGACACCACCGTCATCCTCACCCCCCACGCCACCTTCTACCTGCCGCACACCCACACCACGCCCAGGACACCAGTGGCCACCGACCCCCATTGAGCTGGCCAATACAGCTCTCCCCCGGGCCGCATGAGCCAACTGATGGCACCGAGAACGAGGCACGATTCCTGGACTGCTCGCGGACGCGGTCGTGGACGGTCGAAGTACGCGTCAGCTGACCCGAAGACCGACCGCCAGCGTCAGTTCAAGGACCCGGTGCGGCGATGCGAGATCCGGAAACAGCTCCCGCAGCTGCGACATCCGGTACCGGACCGTCTGGGGATGGACGAACAACGCCGCCGCCACCTCGTCCCGCCTGCCCTGGTGCAGCAGCCACGCCCGCAACGTCTCCTCCAGCCGCCGCGCCGTCGCGACAGGCAAGGTCCGCAACGGTGCGAGGGCTCGGGCACGCAGGTCTGCGAACGCGTCCACGTCGGCGCTCAGCACCAGCTCGGGCAGGTGGTCCTCGGTGTCGCGAATATCCGAGGAGAGGGAGCGCGCGCGTACGGCTCGTGCGTACGAGGCTGACGCACGAGTCCATGGCCGGGCCGGGCCGACCACGGCGTTGCGGTCGGTCAGCTGCCGCAAGAGATGTGATCGGTCGGCATCGGGGACGAGCAGCACACCGGTGGCGTCCGGCAGATCGTCGAGGACGAGGGTGCTCGGGTCGAGCGCACGGTAGGCAGGCCGGGCCTGGTCGGCGGGCAGCAGGACCGCGGTCAGCGAAACCGGAGGCTGCCACCCGGCCCGTTGAACAGAGGCCAGCAGCACCTCCGGGCTCGCGCCGGCGAGGAGGTCGCGGGCCAGGTGTTCCAGCTGGCGCTCGTGGGCCCTGCCCCGGGCGGCCAGTTCGTCGGCGTGGCCCGCGGCGCTCGCGGCAGAGAGCTCGTCGATGTAGGCGAAGGTCAGCTCGGCGAACTTGGCGACCTCGGCGGCGGGCAGACCTACGGGTACGGCACCAGCTGCCAGGCATCGCCAGGCCACGCGGGCGCCGACGCGGTAGGCGCTGAGCAGGGCGTCCATCGAACGGCCGTCGCGCACCTCGCCGCGGCCCAGCTCGTAGGCTGCGTCACCGGCGTCGCCGCCTGTGGCGTTCCCGCTCGCGAGGTCCAGGTAGTGCCCCAGGGCGGTACGGACGGCTCGGCGGATGGTGGCGCCCATGCGGCCCGAAAGGGCGTTGGCGTAGGGAGGGACCTCGTCGATGATCGCCTGGACGACCTCGTCGGCGGTGGTCTTCAGCGCGGCCCGAAGTGCGGTGACCGTCGTCTCATCCAGGGCCAGTTCGCTGGCCCTCCGGATTGCATGGCTCACGGTTTTGTTCCCTGCGAACAATTCAGCCGATCAGATTTACGTCCTGCGGTCAGGACTTTACCCCTTGAGGCGCAGCAAGCTGGAGTCATGACGAGTGCAGCCCTCCGCAGCAGGGCGTGGAAACTGCTGGAGATGGTCACGACGCCGCTGCTGCCGTCGGACTACCTCGACCTGGTCAGCCCGCTGCGTGCGGGCGCTGACCTGCGTGGGCGCATCGAGGCCGTGCACCCCGAGACGAGTGACGCCGCGACTATCGTGATCAGGCCGGGACGGGGCTGGCGCGGCCACAGAGCCGGTCAGTACATGCGGATCGGGGTCGATGTCGACGGGGTGCGCCTGTGGCGTGCCTATTCCCTCACCTCGCCGACGAACCGCCGGGACGGCCGCGTCACGATCACCGTGAAGGCGATCCCGGACGGCAAGGTCAGCAACCACCTGGTCCGCAGGGCGAAACCGGGCACGCTGGTCCAGCTCGACCAGCCGACCGGTGACTTCGTGCTGCCGCAGGCCAAGCCCGCCAAGGTGCTCTACCTGACGGCCGGCAGCGGCATCACGCCCGTGATGGGCATGCTGCGCGACAACGAGCTCGACGACGTCGTCATGGTCCACTGCGCGCCACGGCCGCACGACGTGATCTTCCGCGACGAACTGCACGGCCTGGTCGCGGACAGGAAGCTGCGGCTCACCGAGGTGCACACCGACACAGACGGCGTGCTCGACATCGCCCGTCTCGACGCACTCGTGCCCGACTGGGCCGAGCGCGAGACCTGGGCCTGCGGGCCCGCGGGCCTGCTGGACGCCGCCGAAGAGCACTGGACCGAGCACGGCGTACCAGAGCGCCTGCACACCGAACGCTTCCGCCCCAGCATCGTCGTCGCCGGCGACGGCGGCGAGGTTACGTTCAGCGTCACGGGCAAGACGGTCGACGCGGACGGCGCCACGCCGTTGCTGGACATCGGCGAGGAGGCCGGCGTGCTCATGCCCTCCGGGTGCCGCATGGGCATCTGCTTCGGCTGCATCACGCCGCTCAAGGCGGGCGCCGTCCGTGACCTGCGCACCGGCGAGATCACCGAGGCCGAGCCGGGCGTCCTCATCCAGACCTGCGTGTCCGCCGCCGCGGGCCCCTGCGACATCGAACGATAGGAAGACCTTGACCGCTATCGACCCCACCGCCCACCTGACCGCGGAGCAGATCGAGGAGCTCGGCCGCGAGCTGGACGCGATCCGCGACGAGGTGATCGCCGACCGCGGCGAGAAGGACGCCGCCTACATCCGCAAGGTCATCTCGGCACAGCGCAAGCTCGAGCTGGCCAGCAGGGGCGTGCTGCTGTTCTCGTTCTTCCCGCCCGCGTGGCTGCTCGGCACCGCCGGGCTGTCCGTGGCGAAGATCATGGACAACATGGAGATCGGTCACAACATCCTGCACGGCCAGTGGGACTGGATGCGAGACCCGAAGATCCACTCCTCCACCTGGGATTGGGATCACGTCTCGCCGGCCGACCAGTGGAAGCACTCGCACAACGAGCTGCACCACACGTACACCAACGTGCTCGGCAAGGACAACGACCTCGGCTACGGCATCATGCGCGTCGACGAGGACCAGAAGTGGCACCCGTTCCACCTCGGCCAGCCGCTGTGGAACTTCATCAACGCCTGCTTCTTCGAGTACGGCATCGCCGCGTACGACCTGGAGCTGGGCAAGAACCTGCACAAGCGCCGCCGCAAGAACCCGGAGTTCCGCGCGCGGGCCAAGGCCGTGGGCCGCAAGATCCGCAAGCAGGTCCTCAAGGACTACGTCATCCACCCCCTGCTGTCGGGCCCGTCGTTCCTCACCACCCTCGCCGCCACGTTCACCGCCAACCTGGTCCGCAACGTCTGGACCCACTCGGTGATCATGTGCGGGCACTTCCCCGAGGGCGTACAGGTCTTCGAGCGCCGGTCGATCAAGGACGAAACGCGCGGCCAGTGGTACCTGCGCCAGATGATGGGCTCGGCGAACATCAGCGGCAGCAGGGCCATGCACTTCATGACCGGCAACCTGTCGCACCAGATCGAGCACCACCTGTTCCCAGACCTGCCCAGCAACCGATACGCCGAGGTCGCGGTGAAGGTGCGCGCGCTGTTCGAGAAGTACGAGCTGGAGTACGTCACCGGGCCGCTCCCCAAGCAGGTGTTCTCCGCGTGGCGCAAGGTCTTCCGGCTCTCACTGCCGAACAAGAAGCCCAAGGTCAAAACGCCGGACCGCGAGCAGGAGCTCGTCGCGGCCTGATTCCCGGTATTGGGTCAGACCTTTCGGCCGTACCAGCGGCACCGCCGGTACGGTCAGCCGCGGTGGAACAGGTCTGCGCCTGCCGACCGGTGCCTTCCTTTTGGCGCGTTCCTTCGCCGCCGGGAACCTCCCGGCCTTCCTGGCCCCACTGCCGCTCGAGGGCGTCGTAGTTCGGAGAATCCGACACCCACCCGCCGCCCGCCCGCACGTCGGCGAAACTTCTCTGCACTGGAGCGTTCCTGTGGTCCACAAGCAGCCCAGCGGCCCCACGCCGGGCGCCGTGGCGGCCCGTATCCCGACCGTCACCAGGAGACCCGCAACGGGGTGACGGGTATGCCTGCCTTGGGTGCCGGCGGTTCGGGGTCAGGATCCGAGGACGAGCAGCACGCGGGGTGCGTTGGGCAGGTCCTCAGGGACGGTGGCGGTGCCGGTCAGAGGCATCAGGTGCCCGTTGGCGCAGTCGCCGGGCTGCTGATGGTCGATCTCCCAGTCCCAGCCGGCCGGAATCGCGTGGAAACTGGTGGCGTAGAGGGGCCCGCGGCAGGAGCGACACCAGTAGAACGACCGCCCCCTCACCCCGGCGCCCCTCACGCGGACGCGCCACGACTGCCACCGTGGACGCTCGGCCCCGGACCGGCATGCTGGTGTGGACCGGACGGCGGAAGCCCGGAACGAGAAGGCGGAATGCATAATTCACATCAGCTGAAACGATCCGGCAGCCTCCACGTCACCCCTCCACAAGAGAGTCGGCCTGCTGGCCCAGCACCCTGGCGTAGCCAGCAGCGCGAAGCGAACTGCGACTTCCAGGCGCAAACGGGAGCGTGGTGTTCGGGCGTAGGCCCGTCGTTGCTCGGAGTGTGGTGTGCAGGCGGGTGCGCAGGTGTATGAGGGCGTGGAAGTCCGCGAGGTGCGTGAAGCGGGTCAGCAGGCGGTCGATCAGGATGTCGTCGCCGGCTCCCACCGCCCGCACGATCGCCTCGGCTGTCTCCCGTACCGCGGGAGACAGCCGGGCAGGACCGGCTGCGTGCCCGCCGAAACCGGGGCGGGCCCCTGCGGACGGCACCGTCACCTCGTCACACACGGGCAAGGTCCCGACGAACCTGCACGCATGATTGCGACCACGAGTTGCCGCTGCTCAATCATGGACCGATCCTGCGCTCCCCCGAGGTCAGGTAAACCCCGGAACGCCGGTTACAGACCAGCCTGGGCATCGCGCTGGGCACCGCGCTGACTGCCCACCGCACCCTCTGGTGGATCAGCGGCACCCTCGCCCTGATGTGGACCCTGATGTTCTTCCTGCCCAAGCGGCCGAGCAGTCAGGCAGGCTGAGCGCCTCTGCACGGCGCGGTACCCGGTCCCCTGCTCGATGGGGCGACCGCGCGGGAGGTGGCGGTGCACCACGGACGAGGGCCGCGCGCAGTCGCGCAGCCATCGTCCGGTGCGTGTCCGTTGCCTCTGGGGCGCCGACCGGGGTTCCGTCGTTCGGGTCGCCCGCTACCGGGTGGTTGGGAAGCCGGGCCGATCTCGGTGCCCGCAGGCGGAGGTGGGGAGGGTTAGGCCGGGGTGATGTTCTCGGCCTGGGGGCCCTTCTGGCCCTGGGTGACGTCGAACGTCACAACCTGGCCCTCCTGGAGCTCGCGGAAGCCCGAGGAGTTGATCGCCGAGTAGTGGGCGAAGACATCCGGGCCGCCGCCGTCCTGGGCGATGAAGCCGAAGCCCTTCTCGGCGTTGAACCACTTCACAGTTCCCGTAGCCATATCCATGCCTTCCAGTCGATGAACGCCTCCCACGATGTGCGGAAAGCGGAGGTGATCGCCCTGGTTCCTGCGGCACAGCACAGCAAAACACCCACGCCGAAGGCGTGGGCAAAGGGAACTTCCGAACCACGACAGCTGACCCAAACGTTACACGCCCGCACACCCTGTCACCAGAGGAAACGACTCGGCACACCGGGCCGCGGGGCCCGCCGGTGTCCGGCGGGCGGGGATGCGGTCTTAGGCCGCGGCCGCCGGGTTCGCCGAACCGGCGGCGCGGCGGTACTCGGCGTTGGTGCGCTGGGCTTCCTCGAGCTGGTCTTCCAGGATGACGATGCGGCAGGCCGCCTCGATCGGGGTGCCCTGGTCGACGAGCTCCCGGGCGCGGGCCGCGATGCGCAGCTGGTAGCGGGAGTAACGGCGGTGCCCGCCGGCGGAGCGCAGCGGGGTGATCAGGCGGGCCTCTCCGATGGCGCGCAGGAAGCCCTGGGTGGTGCCGAGCATTTCGGCGGCCCGGCCCATGGTGTAGGCGGGGTAGTCGTCGTCGTCGAGACGGCCAAGCATGTCTTCTGCGGTCATTTCACCTCTCTGCGGAACGCGTGGAGGGGCCCGGGTGCCTGCTGGCACCCGGGCCCCGAAGGAACTGCTACACCATCTGCCGGGCCTGATACTGCGCCGGCGTTCTGTTTCCGCCTGCCCGACCTGAGCTTCGTCGGGGATGCGGGGATCGCGGATGCGTGACCGGAGACCACCTCACTAACGATGTCCTGCGGTACCCGGACTCGCGTGGCGTCCGGGCGATCCTGATGGCGCCTCAACTCCTCCGTTCTTCCCTCTGGTGATCAACTGCTACCTGCGGGAACTTCTGTACTGCTGGTAATGCGGACTGCGGGTACTGCTCCACTCGGTACTACTGGTGATGCGAACTGCTCAGTGGCCTGCAGTAGCGCCACTCTTCGACAGCCAGCCCCGTCGCCCATCCTGCGTCTGCTCTGGCTTAGAACCCCACTGCCGAACTTCCCGGTGCGCGCGCCCGCAGCCGACGCCTTCACCGAGGTACTGCACACTGACTTCACTGCTGGGTACTGCGTACTGCGTAATGCACTTACGGGTACTGCCACTGCGTCAACTGCGGTACTGCTCACGGCGGCCCCTGATCACTGCGGGCCCCCCGGTCCGGTCGTCAGTCCCGTCACCGTCCTGCAACAAATCTGGCTTCGAAACTCCACCACCGCACCGTCCTGCGCACTGCAACTACGGGAACTGCGGTACTGCGAGCACTACTGCCCGGCAGTTCGTCCCTGCCGGGCCCTGCGGTCTCTCTGCGTTACGAGAGAAACCATAACCACGCCACCGCCCAATGTCTACTCCGGTCGACATAGATATTCGCGTGTTCGACAGTGAGGTAATCGGGTGTCGATGAAGGACCGCCACGCCTTCGCGGAGTCGGCGCCTGCGAAGAACAGCCGTCCCTCGGTGGTGCGCAGGTCGGGAAGGACTTTGGCGAGCTGTCCGGGCCGGTAGATGCACCAGGTGCCCAGGGCGAGGGGGTCGTCGTTCCAGTCCCATCCGGCGATGGATTCGACCTCGACGCCGGGCAGGAGCGGCTGGAGTGCTTCCTGCATGCCGTCGGTGTCGTCGAAGGCGGTCATGTGTAGGCGGTCGGGGTTGGCGGAGAACACGATCAGCCAGGTCCCCTGCGTGCCGCGGTGGTAGGTCACCGCCCAGTTGACGGCCTGGGCTTCGGGGGCGAGCACGCTGACGTTGCCGATGTCGCCCTTCACCTTCACGATGGACTTTCTGCCGGCGCCCGCGTGCCGCTCCTGCGATGCGGTCCGCTTGGCCTGGGACAGGGGCGGCTCGAACTCCACGCTGTTCAGCACGTTCATGGGCAGGGCGATCAACGCGGCCGGTGCCTCGAGGGTGTCGCCGCCTTCGAGCTCGACGCGCACCCCGCCACCGTTCTGGACGACGCGCCGGACGGTGGAGTTCAGGCGGATCTCGGCAAGGTTCGCCTGGCCGGCGATGGACTCGACAAGCTCGCTGGTGCCCTTCACCAGCTTCGTGGCCGACAAGGCGGCCAGCATCTGGGGCACGTCCCAGCCCGACAGGGCGTAGGTGCGGAAGAACTCGGTGGCCGCTGACTGGTCGAGCGGGCCGAACGCGAGGAGGCAGCACATGCCCTCCACCCAGCCGGAGGTTGTCCATCCCGGCCCGACACGGTTCAAGCGGGCGTTCAGACGCGGCGACCGTCACATGGCATGCGTGGCCGGGAGCACCGACGACTGCGGCCCGGACAGGGTACGAAAAGACGGCCAGCGGCGAGGGAGGGGTGGCCTCGTGCGCAAGGCCGGCCGACTGCCGGGCCCGACTGGGGCCGGGCGCCGTACCCCCGCCGTCACGAATGACGGGTGCGTGAGGCGAGCGCACCACCGGGAATGGTGCAGTTCAGCGCCAAGCGGGTCGGCCGGTCCCGGTCAGGCTGCCACTCTGGTCAGGACGGCTTTGGCCGCCAGCCGGAGATTCCTGATCATCGGATTCGGGTCGCCCTTGCGGCTGACCAGGACGACCTGGGCGGGGGGAGCTCCCTCGATCGGGAGGGTGACGAGGTTGTGACGCAGTGAGCTACGCCGATCGCCGACCGGTAGCACGGCGATCGCCCTGCCACTCGCGACGAGTTCGAGCTTGTCCTCGTAGCTCTCAATCGGGGCCACGCCGGCCCCGAGGATCCGGTAGGAACTCCAGTCCGCGGTCTCGAACGCGCATGGCGCCGCCTCCTCGCCGGCCAGTTCTTCCGCGGTCACCGACGCGCGGTCTGCCAAGGGATGGCCGCGCGGAACCACGAGCATCCGGGGCTCCTCGTACAGCGGGGTGGTGAACACGTCGTCGGCAGCGAGCGGCAGCGGGGCCCGAGCAATCAGGGCGTCGACGCGCTTGTCGGACAGCGCCCCGACGTCGCGGCAGCTCAGGTATCGGGTGGTGATCTCGGCGTCCGGGTAACGGCGGCTCAGTTCCCTTACGTGGCAGTGATCACCAGGTCTTCAACGTAGCCGATGGCGATTCGTTCGGTCTCGGCTTGTTCACGCACGGCCAGCTCGGCCTGGCGGGCGGCCTGCAGCAGGGCTTGGGCCCGGGGGAGGAAGCTCTGGCCGGCCGGAGTGAGCCGGGTGCCCTGAGGTACACGGTCCAACAGGCGTGCGCCGAGATACTTCTCGAGCCGTTGGATCTGGCGGCTCAGCGCCGGCTGGGCCACATGCAAGTGGGCGGCGGCCCGTCCGAAGTGCTGATGCGCCGCCACCACGGTGAAGTAGCGCACCAGCCGCAGTTCCAGGTCCGGTCCGAGATCGTTCACCCTTCCAGCGTACGCGTCATGCCGTTTCGGGATGACTAGGTTGCCGAACCGGTCTTGGACGGCCGGCCGTCGTGGGCCTTGACTGAGGACCAACGTTTCCCCAAGAAAGCGACAGGCCCAAGAAGGCGATCCAGTTCCACAAAGCGGGCGGACCGGAAGTTTTGCAGTATCACGAGGTGCCGGTTCCCGAGATCGGCCCGGGCGAGGTCCTCGTCCGGGTACACGCGGCCGGTATCAACCCGCCGGACTGGTACCTGCGTGAGGGGCTGAAGGTCATGCCGGCCGAGATGAGGCCCGCGCTGGAGTTCCCCCTGATCCCTGGAACGGACATGTCGGGCGTGGTCAAGGCAGTCGCTCGGGACGTGCAGGGGTTCGCCGTCGGTGACGAGGTCTTCGGCATGCTGCGGTTCCCCGGATTCGACGGCCGGACGTACGCCGAGTACGTGGCCGCGCCGGCTTCGGACCTTGCTCACAAGCCGGCCGGTATCGACCACGTGCAAGCGGCTGGGGCGCCGATGGCCGTGCTCACGGCCTGGCAGTACCTGATTGAACTCGGCCACGACGTGCCGTCTCCTTTCACCGGCCAGGTGCACCAGCCCGTGCCGATCACGCCAGGTATGACCGTGCTCGTCAACGGGGCCGCTGGCGGAGTGGGCCACTTCGCGGTGCAGCTGGCGAAATCGAAGGGGGCACACGTCATCGCGGTGGCCTCGGGCCGACACGAGCAGTTCCTGCGCAAGCTCGGCGCCGACGAGTTCATCGACTACACCAGCACGCAGGCCGCGGACGTGGTCAGCGGCGTCGACCTGGTGATCGACACCGTCGGTGGCCCGGACAGCTCACGCTTCCTGACCGCGCTCAAGCGCGGCGGCACCATGCTTCCGGTGTTCTTCGCCCAGTACGACCCGGAAGAGACGGCGAGTCTGGGCATCACAGTCTCGAACATTCAGGTGCGTTCCAACGGCCCTCAGCTCGCCGAGATCGCGCGCCTGCTCCACGAGGGCAGGCTCCACGTCGGGGTGGACAGCACCTACCCGCTGCCCGAGGCCGGCAGCGCACACATGCGAGCCGCGCAGGGCCACCTTCAAGGCAAGATCGTGCTGACAATGATTTCGTGATCGCCGAACGCCAACAGGAATCGACGTTCACCCGCTCCAGCAGTTGGCTCCGGCGTGCGCGTAGCTCCCTCGGAAGGACGCGAGGGACACTCACCCGCGGCGTCGCCGCGTGTCACTGACTGTCCCTCATACCCCTTGTGAGCTGTTAATTTACCGGCCCGGTTCGGTGACACCGAGGTGACGCCGATCAGTGAAGGCAGATGACCGATTCCCCGTCGCGCTGTCGTGTTCGTCTGACACTCCCTGCGTCCCTACGGTCCGGCGGCACTGCGAGCCGGGGCAGATCTTGACGCTTAAGATCCCGGAATGGAAATCGAACTGTCTGATGACGTACTGGACGAACTGATCGAGCTGCAGGAAGCGACCAACGAAGCGCACGCCGAGTTGACACGCCTTCAGGAGGAACTCGGCGACGCCGCCCAGTGGACCGACGAGCAGCACGTGACCTGGCGGGACGCCTGGGAAGACGCACGCGAGCCCTGGTGGCTGCTGGATACGGCCCTGGACCACTACGCGGAAACGCTCGGGCTGAACCGCGACGCGCTGGAGGCCACGGTGCAGAAAGCGGCAGGCCACGTCCCACTACCAGACGAAGACTGACGGCCCGCCGACGGTCGAGGCAGCCTCACGTGCTCCACCCATCGGCCCCCGCAAGGGGGGTCGGCGACACCCACGACGCCGCCCCGCTCCCCCGGCCGGCGCCCCCCTCGACACGACAGCGGACACCACCGAACGCTGGACGAAGACATCCTCACGGAACCCCACGCCCCGGCCAGGCCCACTCGGCAACAGGACCGCCACGCCCTACACGCACGACAACCAACCTTCGCCGGAAAGCGACAAAAGCCTTCACCAACCGAATGGCACACCAGCAACGCGGTACCCAAGCCCGCCACACCCACCACCAGTGAGAAACCCGTGACGCACATCCAGTGCACATCACACGACGCCCATCCTGAACGTCACCCTCGATCATCCGGGCCCCGGCCCCGAGCCGGGAAACCGGGCGAATGACCGAACGTCGCGTCCTGGGCACCGGCCCGCGCCCCGCCACTCCCCCACACAGCCAACGGCCGGCCGTCGGCCCGTCTCGCCTCCGAGCCGGCCGAGGCGCCACGTGCGGGGGCCGAGGGGCCCGCGGCCGCACCCTGCTCCCCCGGCCGCCGCCAACTTGGCACAGGCCCGGACACAGCCGCGCACTGACCACTCGTCACCGGCCGTGGTCGGCCGACCGCTTGGGGCGGCCCGGCGATACTGCCCCCAGAAACCGGGCACCGGGCCTCGCCCGTGCACGCCGCGGGACCGCACCAACGTCACAAGGCGGGAGTCCGCCATGCGACAGCTCAGACGCTCAGTGCTGCTCGCCGTAGAACGCGAGGCTGGGAGACATGACCGTCGCGCATAACCGAGGCCTCTACGAGAACTGCGATATCGGCGGCCAGTGAGCGGTCGGCCCCCTCTTCCGTCAGCCAGCGGGCCGCAGCGACCGTGCCATAGGTGGACCAACCGCCGATGAGCAGGATGCGCTTGTTCGGGTTGAGGGGGTTCGTGGCTCTGACGATGTAGCCGCAGTCCCGTGTGATTTCGCCGTCCGTGGTTTCTCCCTGGTACGCGGTGCCATCCCAGGTGATCTCTCCACCGCCGAGCTGGAAGGGCAGCGACTCCGCCATGGCGGCGAGGAGGCGGCGGGCCACCTCATTATTCTTCGGGCCACCGAGGACGAGCAGGTCATGTTCCATCTCGCGACCTGGCAGATGGCCCGACAGCCAGACCTTCTCCAGATCAAGGTCCCGGTAGGCATGTGTCAGGGAGGGTACGAGCAGGGACAGAGCTCTGATCTGGCCCAGACCCGCCACAGGGCGCTGGTAACGGCCCGTATCTATGTGGGCTGTGTCCAAAACGACGGAGAGCTCGGCCGCTCCTGAATATCGCCATGTGCGGCGGGCTGGCAGCCGTCTGACCACGAACCAACGCACCAGCCCGCCGAGACCGGTGAGCACGGCAGCAACCACCGCACTGAATATCTGCGATCCCACAGCCTCCGCGATGCTCTCCACAGCCTTCGCTCCCCTCGCTTACTCAGACCCTGACGCTGGGAGGCGTCCAGCAGCCGCTCTACAGGATCATGGTCTGATGCAACCTTAACTGACGTCTCCTGATGGGAACTTGTTGTGTCCACGAGCCTGCTCTACCGGGCAGCTCGCGGCTCGTACCAGCGGTCCCCGTCTTGCTGCATGTATGCGCGCCCATATAGGGAACAGCGAGGCCTCCTCCCGCGCCGGCAGCAGCCGGGGCCGCACGGCCATGACGGCGCCGTGATCTTCGCGCGGCCGCCTGCCCCACGAATACGGGCTGACCCGGGACCAGCAGCAGGGCGGCGCTGGCGTCATCTGCACCCCGCCGCTCACCGAGGGAGCGAACGCACGCGGCTGGCTCCACGGCACCCACCTCCCCGACCCCGAGTCCGGAGCTGCCCGCCATCCGACGGGGCTGACATTCGTCCGAAAAGCGCCGGTGCCTAGCACTCGGCCGATGTGAACTCGGCAGCAGGCTTCAGCGGACGGGGTGCAGAACCGCTGTGTAGTCCTCTCCGCCGTACAAGGACTCATAGCGGATCTTGAGTGTGACGCGCCGGTTGATCAAGTCCTCGACGTCTGCGTGGCCGTGCGGGTCGTAGCCTGCGACGCTCAACAAATACTGCTCGTAGTCGGTGGCGAGCACCTCTCCCCGGTTGAAGGTCACAGCGGACGGGCTCACCGGCAGGCCCTCGCGGACGCGGTCAACACTGGATTCACACCAGGCACCGATCGGTTCGCCATCGACTGTCAGCACGCTGTCGACGACGACCGCAGGGCCAAGCCCGGAGTTGATGAGCCGGATCCCCGCTCTTCCCCCTACCGGCCAGCCCCGATGGAGTTGCAGTACCGGGCGTACCGAGTGCCGGTTGTGCTGGCGCATCGCGCGCGTTTGGTAGATCGACACGACCAGCGACGCGACAGCAATCACGACGGCACATATCGCTGTAACGGTCTCCGCCTTCATCCCATCCCCCCGGTAAAGTCTCGTTGCCTGGACGATAACCGAGCCGAGCACCGTCTCACGACTCGACCTCGGCCGTTTCCACCCGCCAGTACCGCAGCCTCCTGGCCGACAGGGGAACCGACGACCAGGCCTCCACCCTCGACCGCAACGCATGCCTGAGGCTGGCCCGCTGTGCCGTGGACGGCGGTTGGCAGCAGAGTGCGTTGTCAGAGGTTCGGCGCGCGGAACGGCTTGCGCAGCTGGAGCGGTTCACCGAGGTGGCGGCCGAGGCCGAACGCTCCGCATTCAGCCGGCCTTCCGAGTGGGACGATACCCACGCCTGGTACCTCACGACCCCGGCCGATCAACATACTCCGGAGAAACGGAACCCATCGCTGATTTTCGCACCCCCGCTTAACCGAACCATTGGCTAGAACTTCCCCAACAAGGCGCCCCCGCCAACTCCTGGTGAGCCTTCAGGGAGTGTCGCCGGACCAGTCCCAACGGTTCCGCTCGCCGGGGCGCGGGTCGTACAGGGCCCGGCCGCCGGCGCCGAACTGGCCGAGCTCGGTCATCAACGCGGCGCCGGTCTGGATCTCGTCTGCTGTCCAGCCGGTGATGTCAAGCAGCAGGCCGTCGAGCGGGCCGCCGACGAGCTCGGCGTAGGTGCGGCCGGGCCATGGGCCCGGGTTCGGGTCGTCGTGGTCCGTGCCGTAGACCCGACCGCGCAGTAGCTCCTCATCCCTGTCCATGCGTCCCAGCGTCCCAGCTGACAGCGACAGAGAAGGCTTGCCCAGGGTCACCAAAGTCAGGAGGCTTGCCCGGGGCGGAAGCGGGAGCGCCAGCCGCGGACCTTCTCGGCCATCGCGGCGGCCTCCGCCTCCAGGCGGTCACGCTCGGCCTGGTCCGCGGCCGCGACCGCCGTGGCCTCGCACGGCTCGCACAGCGTCGGGTGCCACCGGTGGCCCGGCTCCGGGGACAGCCGGGTGTTCTCCCATCGGTCGGTGTCGAACTCGTCCCGCAACCGACGCAGGCAGGGCGGGCGGCCTCGCGCTCGGCCCTCGTCTGCTCGGCCGCGCGGCGCAGCTGCTCCTGGTACTCCTCCTGCTGTGCTCGCGCCCGCTCTGCCCGGCGGGCAAGGACGGCGTCCCGGCGGGGGTTGCCGATCGCGTCGCGCAGCGGCTGCATGTGGGTGCGGCCGAAGCAGAGGAAGACCGGGCTGTTCGGGCCGTGGGCGCGCAGGTTGCGCGCAGGTTGCGTAGTCCGGTCGCGATGATCGGGATCTTGCGGTCGTAGCTGCTGAACCCGTCGGCCGGCTCGCCCTCCCACAGCGGGTGGGTCAGCTGCTGCAGCCGCGGGAGGGTGCGGTTGGGGTCGCGGGCGCCGATGTGGTTGAAGACGATCAGGACCGGCGGGTGCGGGGCCTCTCCTCGCTCCGCGACGCGGGCCATCCAGCGGGTGCGCCACATCGGCTTGTCCTTGCCGTTGGTGTCCTTGATCTGCCGCTTGAAGAACCGGTGGTACTTCAACAGCTTTGCCGCGATCTCCTCGGCGATCTCATGGCAGTTGTCGACCTCGATGAACAACAGCGGGATCCCGTCCTGCGGGGCGGCGGCTGCGTAGGTGACAACGAGGAACGATTGTCGAGTGGTTTCGGCAGCGACAGGTGATCAGCGGGCTGCGGAATGTTGGTGAGAATCAGTAACGCCCACCTCGGCACCATGCATGCCGAGGGGCTCAGGAATGATGCCTCTGTTCGAGGTAGATGGAGAGAGGCTGTCATGGAAGACGAGCTGGGCGAGCTGATTCATCTGGCGGATCCGCCGGGGACGAGCGGTCACGTTGTCTCTCTGCGTGTTTTGGAGCTGCCAACTCCTGGCAGAGACTGTCTGGACTGCGAGTTTGTCGTGGAGACCGAGACCGTCAAGGGCAGCTTCCCCGTCTATGTCACGTCCGATGACCTCGATGACTGGGGGGAGGCCCTTGAGGAGCTCGCCGGGGGTCGGTTCGTGTCATGGCTGAACTCGGGTCGGACGGTCCAGTTCAAGATCAAGCCGCTGAGCCCTGGTGTGATCGCGGTGTCGGTCCATGACGGCCCGTCGTCGCAGGTGACGGTCAGCTTGCCCCTCTTCCCGGCGACCGGCTGGATCGATGATCAGCGGGCGCGTCTCGCGAAGGTGCGGCGAGCGTTTGCCAGCTGACCGTCGAATGTCGTCGGTGTTCGGCTCGTTGTCAGCCGGCGGCTTGCTGTTCGGTGCGGGCGCGGGTGGTGGCGAGGCGGTATGAGTCGGTGCCGGTCTCGATGATGTTGCCGCCGAAGGTGAAGC
This sequence comes from Streptomyces sp. R33, assembly GCF_041200175.1. Lineage (NCBI taxonomy): Bacteria > Bacillati > Actinomycetota > Actinomycetes > Kitasatosporales > Streptomycetaceae > Streptomyces > Streptomyces sp. R33. The sequence continues at coordinate 128,684 of NZ_CP165727.1, forward strand.
GGTCGACGATGGCCGCGCAGAGGCGGGGGGCGGTGAACGTCTTTGCCAGCCAGAGAAGGATTCGTTCGAGGCGATGGCCAGCCGTGCGTAAGGGCGGATCGGCCAGCGTGAGCCAGTCCTATCGGTTGGAGGGAACCACCGGCCCCCGGGCGATCAGGACGTCGGCTTCGTGGCGCCAGCCGAGGGAGGAGTAGAGGCGCTGGCCTTCCTCACTGGCGATGAGAAGACCGGTACGGGCGCCCTGGGCCACGGCGGCCTCCGCCAGAGCGCTCATCATGGCGCGGCCCAGGCCGCGTCGCCGGTGCGCCGCGTCCGTCTCGATGCGATCGGCGATCGCATCGGCGCCGACCACGGCGATGGTGCCGCGCGCCGCCACCTCTCCGGAGGAGTCATGGAGGGAGACGACCGTGACTGGTCCCTCCGTGCGGACCTCACGCTCGTACGGCGCGGCGGGCGCGTGCTGCGGGTGCTCGGTCAGATCGGTCGTCATGAACCACTCGGATCGGTGGAGCAACTCCAGTCCGGCGGCGCCGACGACGGCTTCGACGGTGCCTGGGCGCAGCGTAGGTACCGTGAGCCAGGTGGTCTGCCTCGCGGCGGCGACGGCTGCCGCCAGCCGCGCCAAGGACTCGGGCTCCTCGTCCGCACGCAGCGCGAACACCTCGACCTCGCGGCCGGGTTGGTCGCACTTCGACCGCAAGCCGTCCCAGGCGGACTCGACCGGCTCGGCCTCGGGCAGGGAACGAGCTACGGTCCAGCCGTTCAGCCAGCGTCGTATCAGCTCTGATTCGATCTTCGTCATCCAGCGATTAGAGCATGACCGCAATCGGTGGACGGGCGAATAACCATCCCCGGTCGTCCGCCGCCAGGCGACGCCGCCCTCCATTTGCCGGTCGGTCTACCGGCATAGGTGGCAGGGTACGGTCACACCGAGCTCCACCCGAACGCGAAGGGCCCGCACACTGGCAATCGGGGTGCGGGCCTTTCAGGGCGTACGGCTCGGCTACGGGGCAGGGGTGAACTCCACGTCCGTGTCTCCACACCCGGCTGCGATGTCCAGCAGCCGCTCCCGCTCCGCACCGTCCACCGCCAGACCCCAGCGCAGCTTCGTCGCCGTCCACTCCGCTCCGTACCGGCACAGCGCGTCCAGCGCCGGCGGCAGCCACTCGGCCGGATCCTGATCCGCCTTGCTCCGGTTGGAGCGGGCGGTGACCGCGACCAGGGAGGACAGCTGGCCCTGGTCGTTGGCGTAGGCCTCACGCCGTCCACGAACTGGCGCCAGCTGGCGGGGAGCGTCATTCCAGTTGTGCCATATTCCCCGCTGACGGCCTTGTGGTCCTGGGGCGCGATTGGCCCGGGGGTGAGCATGCGCTCAGTGGACGCTCGGGACCCCGCACCGGACCGCGACACGGACCGCGATGTTCGAGGGACATCCTCCTGTGGCGCATGCTGGCGGCCACCGTCATCGCGGCGGTGATCGCGTTGCCGCCCGCGCTGCTCATCGAGCAGACGATGCCTACGCCGTCGCCGCCGGCATCGCGTTGCACGCCGCGTTCACCTGCCTCAAGCCCGCCAGCTCATCAACTTCTCCGGCCTCACCCTCCGCACGTACGCCGCCTTCGCCGCCGGATCGCCCACGCCCAGCACCCGGAGCCAGCCGTGTCCGGCCCTTGGGGATCGCCGGTGCGGCTGGTAGCGGCTGTGTGTTCACTTTGCTGAATGCCTGGCGGGGTGGTCAGCGTTTGATGCGCCCGCGTACGGCGAGGACTGCCAGGGCGAGGAGGGCGGGTTCGAGGAGGCGGGAGGTCATTTCGATGTAGGTGCCGGTGGTGGTCAGGTCCTGCCCGCTGGAGCGGAACACCACCGAGTTGAGCGTGACGCTCAGGGCCTTGTCGAACCGCTTGCTGGTGAACCTCTTCCCGGTGGGGTTCTGCGGATCCGCCTTGTCGATCACAAAGACGACCTTGCCCCCGCCGGCCGGAATGGTGCCGGTCGCCTTCTGCTTCGGGGAGTCCTGGGGGATCCCGAAGCCCATCAGCAAAATGATCGTCACCAGCATTGCGGCAGCCAGCCAGCCCAGAGCACGGGAGGCGCGCAGGCCGTAGCCGGAGAGCAGCCAGTAGCCATGCAGCAGGCCGCGTTCGGCGGGCGGGGTGCCCGTGCGGTCGTGGCGGCGGTTGTGGCGGCGCATCTCCATCTCGCCGAAGTAGAAGTCGGCCGCTCCCGGTTCGTTCTTGCCGTCCTCGAACGCCTTGCGCAGCTGCCGGTAGGTGGCGGCCACGTCTTCGGGATCAGGGGTCAGGTCGGTGTCGGGGTGGTGCGGTCCAGTGCGCCAGACGCGCGGTGAGGGCACCTCGCCCGGGGCTGGGGCGGGCTGATTGGCGCTGAGGGCGCGCCAGTGGTGTTCCTCGGCAAGGGTGCGCCGACGGGTCCACCGCACCGGCCATATGCCGCGGCGGTGCCAGCCGGTGGGGGCCGGGGCGAAGGTGCAGCGGCCTTCGAGGCGGAGCTGGTCGAGGTGGAAGGCCCCGACAAACAGGCATCCGGCCAGGTTGGTATCGGTCAGGACCAGGTGCGCGGCGTCCACACCCTGCACCGAAGCCACCCGCACCCCGGCGGGGCCGACCAGTCGGCTCTCGTCCACTGACCGGTCGCTGGTGGTGAAGCGGGCTTGCCCGGCCCGCAGCGTTGAGGATCCAACCGCCACGCGGCCCGCCGCACACGCGCCAGCACCCGCCGCTCCCAACGAAACCGTCCCAGCCAGTGACTCCCCACCAGCCCAGCCTGCCAGCCCAGCCACGGCGGCACAGGTGGGTTCAGCAAACTGAACACCCAACCGCTACTCGTGGCGACGCTGTTCCCCGAGGGCCTGTTCGTACGGGACGCACGGCGGGCCTGGCCGGTCCCTACCCGTGCCCGGCAGCCTCCCGTCACTCTGGGCGCATCGCCAAGCGCTGGGCACGATGCCGGGCATCCGGTGGTCGACCTGGTGCTCGCCCTTGATGCAGCCCGCGAACGGGCCGTTCGACGGTCGCAGTTCCCGCAGGCAGGGGTCCAGGTGGTCGCGGTGCCACACGCTGAGCCCGGTCGGGTGGCCGGGTCGGTGAGCTCCTGCCACGCCAGCCAGCATGCCTGGAGGCGTGCGATCGCTACAGGATGCTCGAACTAGCTGGGGCACCAGCGGGCGTCGGAGGACGGCTCCGCAAGGTAGCCGGGTACGAGGACCCCTTCCACCCACTCAATCAGGGCGTAGAACCGCCCCTGCGACGTATCGAAGGGTTTCCCCGGTAGGCGGCCTCAAGGGCGCCAGGCCTGTGGGCACCGCCACCTCGTCCGCAGCACCGAGGCGCCGCTGGCGGTGGAGATGCGCAGAAGCCATCAGTCATATCGCACGGTGCTGGGCCGGCGGATCCGAAGGATTGCTCCGCGCCGTCGCTACGGGCCGGTCAGGACAGCAGGCGGACGCGGGCCATTCAGTGGGCACCTATCAGGCCGACGCAAGCCACGACCAGGGCGACAGCCATCCAGGCCAGCGGTGGTGAAAGCGAAGGCGACGACCTGCGTGGCGGCGTTGGTGGCGTAGCCGTTGCCCCAGGTGTCCTCGCGCAGGATGTAGCTGATGGTTCCCATGACAGGCGAGCGTCGCCGCAGGGCGATGAGGCCGATCATCTCGTCGGCGGCGAGGATGCCCCAGCTCCACTGCGCCCTCGGTGTCTCGGCCGCCCGTGCAAGGGCGCTGCAGATCTTCTCCTGGGCCTGGTCGAGGGGCGGTGGCTTGCCGGTGGTGTACGGACCCGAGGCTCCGCTGAGATGCGGGTGAGGGCGGGGGCGTTGCCGAGGGTCAGGGCGCGGAGATCGTCGCCCACCGCCGGGGTGCGGCAGCGGGGTGTCCCTGACGGGTGCTCACACCCCGATTCACTACGCCACGGCGACCCGGCAGGCGCGGCATATCGGCTCGGCCGCCTGAGAGTCGTCGTCGTTCAGGCCTTCCTGAGCAGCTGGGTCGCCGCGCGGCCGAACATGAGGCGGGCCGTCCGGTTCAGGATGCTGTCGAAGAGGCGGGGCAGGAAGCGGATGCGCAGTTCCTCCCGCCACACCACCCGGCTGTGGCCCCCCGGGCCTGGCCGGACCTCGATCTCCGCCCAGCCCAGGACGATCCGGCCGCGCTTTTCCAACCGGCACAGGCCAGGCTCGTCGCCCACCGGCGGCCGCCAGACCGTCACCTCCATGACGTCGTCGACGGTCACCGGTCCGACGCCCGACCGGGCCACGAAACGCGTTCCCTTGCGGGTCGGCGGCACGGTGAGGACCTCGATCCTGGTCAGCGGGACCACGTCGGCGTGGCGGGGCCATTCCGTCAGCCTGCGCCACGCCTCCGCGGGGGCGAGCGGGGGCGTGCGTTCGAGGGAAAAGGTGGGCACGGCACGAGCGTAGGGAATCGGCGCCGTCCACTGCGTAACGACGGGAAGCAAAGCGATCCCGGACAGTCCGGTCCCGTCATAGCTGCCCAGTACAAACCAAGCACCGCCTCATGAGGACAGCCTCTGCGGCCCATGGACCAAGCCCGGCGTAGCACGCAATTTCACTGACCAGCTGCATCAAGATCCGCGGCGCGCAGGGCATTGATGACGGCAGCGTACTTCGCTACGCCCTCCGGAGACTCATTCCCACGCGCGTATGCCCTACTCAGGGCCTCCGCCGTTGACGTCGCACCGCGGGCAAGCAGTTGGCGCACCATCTCCACCTGTCCGCCCGCGGCCGCCCACTCCAGAGGTGTCCAGCCCTTCATCAAACCGTTGACATCCGCCCCCCGGTCCAGAAGCAGGTCCACGATCTCCCGGCCCCGCTCCCCGTCCGGTACCACCACCAGCGGCAGCCAGCTCATCTTGCCCTGGGCACAGCTCGGGGCCCCAGCATCGAGCAGGGCACGCACCACCGAGGTGTGCCCCCAAGTCACCGCCTGGAGCAGCGGCGTGAACTCTTCGTACTCACCTGTCTGCTGGTGCGGATCGGCCCCTGCGGCAAGGAGGAGACGCACGATCTCGACATGCCCCGCCTTTACCGCAAGCTCCAGCGCGGTACGCCGAGCCATGTCCGGAGCGTCCACCTCGACACCCCCACCCAGCAGCCGTGCCACCGCAGCCGCATCGCCATCCTCCACAGCCCGCGTCAGCTTATTCACCATGTCCATACCCAGATCATGCCTGGCCGGCCAATCCACACTCACACGAACGACACCGAAACCGGCTCTGGCACTGATCTTGTGGTCTCGTGACGCAACGTCATCGGATTCCGTCATCCTGTGTGGCACGGACTCGGAGCTCCGCCATCCGGCGGGGCATATTCCGGCATTGCAGCGTCGTTCCCTTCTCGATACCGCTGCCGCCCTTCCCCATGCGGCCGGCTCTCCCGGCCTCGGAGTACTACGGCGGCTCCGCCCCGTCCCGGACCGATCAGCGGTCGATGCGCTCAGCCCCGGCAGCCTGCTGGAGACAGGCGGCAAGGCGAGGTGCGGGACGGTTCCCGTGTTCACTGTGGTTCGCTCGATGAAGGAGGAGCCCGACTGTGTCCCTGCGGCATCGCCACGAGTACGCCGCAGGCTTTCCTCGTGGCCTCCCGGCCAGCTTTCGTAGACCGGCCCAGGAGTTTTCAGACCACCCGAAAGGATGACCTGCATACGCACCGCTACCGGCCCTGATCCGCCAGGTTCGAGCCGGAGGCACTTTAAGAGACGTAAAACGCCGGTTCCTCGCGTACTCCTCTCCATCACGCTCGCCGGGCCCGCCCCATCTGGCAGTACTGGTCACGACCCGGCTTTGTCAGGGCCGCTCTCACCCTCCCCGGCATCACCGGAACAGGCTGCCCTCAGCTTCAACCCGACTGTTGCGACAGCGGGTTGGTGCAGGTCTTCCACCTCCAGTCGAACCAACAGCGCCTCACGGCGCAAACAAGATCAGTGCCAGGGCCCCGAAACCTCAGCGGAAAACGACACCGACCTACACCAACAAAACGACACCCCCACTCAGCAACTGCGACCAGTGACGATCCCTCTCGCACCCAGTGCAGAACCCTGTCGCCAACCACTGCAGAACACACGCCGCTCATCAAGCAAGCCAGGCAACGTGCTTTGTATCCAGCACAGATTCAGTGAAGCGGGCACAGCCGCGACTCGCTCAGTCGGTGCCGGTGGGGCCGGATCGCAGGCGAGGTGCGGGCGATCCACTGGAAACCGGCCGTATCCGCCAGGCGCGCCACCAGCGGGGAAGGGTAGAGGCCGACGACGCGGCCGTGGGCCTACCTACGGCAAAGCCCACGCCGCAGCCCTCCGCGGCGACCGGGCGCCTGCCCCCGACCTGGACGCCGAAGGCCGGCGGATCTTCGACGCGGCCGGATCGCATGAGCAGACCTCCGACTACGCCGTCTCTGGTGGCGCCTGAACGTCTTCCGCTCCCTGCTCCTGGCCCGCCTCGGCGAAGAACACGCCGCGACCGACGCCCAAGACCAGGCCCTCGCCGAACTCCCGCCAGCCTGCCTCGCTTCGCCACCCACGTGGAGCTGCACCGAGGGCTGATGCTCGCCCGCTCCGGCGACCGGGCAGGCGGCATCGCGCACGCCACCGCCGCCATGGACGACCTGCCACCGAGAAGCACAGCCTCACCCTGCGCATGCTCATGAACGAGATCCGAGCCTGACCCAGCCATGGCCGCGGGCCAGCCCTTTGCCTGGCACCATGCGGAGATGACCATCGCCATAGCCTTCTTCGTTGCACCGGACGATGCCACGGCCGCCGCAACGCGAAATCGCGGCCCCGGGGATACCATGCCATCCGTGGTCTGCAAGAACTTCTACCCAGACGACGCCGTCGTCGAATGGGAGATGTACCTGGAGGCTCCCTCTCCCGACCTCCCGCCCTGGGATGTACTCAACCAGCGGTCCTGGCCCCATTACGTCGCGCCTGCGGTCAACGACGGCTCCGGCGTCTTCGTCGTCTCCGCGCAACTGACCCATAACCTCGCCGAAGCGACACCCAGCCAGCTGTGCGGGCTCTCGGACCGCTGGACCGCGCGGCTTCGGGATGAAGACGGCGACGAGATGACCGACGACGACCCCCTGAGGGTCCTCACTGGCGTAGCGGGGCTGGCACAGCGGGCTGTTCGCAGCGCCGGCGACCTCAGGCTCTACTGCTGGCACTGCTGACGCACAACACACATCTCACTCTTTTCGGGAGATACCCCCTCCCGCGGCGGTGGTGCCCTCCACACCAGGACGGCCCGCACGGTCGCGGGCAGGACGCCGGCCCGAGTGATGGCGGTGATGGGGACCAGGTACCGGGCGGTGGTGACGGTGCGGCCGGTGCCAACCCTGCACGAACCCTGAGCCGGCCGTTGGGCTCGCCCTCGTCCAGCTCGGAGCGCGCCCAGGCCGGAGGCCGCAGCCCGACTCCCGGACCGCAGCGGATCGTCGCCATCGTCGTATCTTCCTCGCTCTCCTTCAACCGCCCCGACCCGGGGCCGTGCTGGAGAGCCTGCAGGGGTACCCCTTGGCCGCGGTCTAACGGTCGCCCCTCGCAAAGCAGGTCAAGGAGAAATGTGGAGTGCGCGGCTGTGGGGTCGACCTGGTCAGGGGGCAGCGGCCGGGTTCGTCACCGTCGATCCAGCGGTAGTGGGAGTCGCACGAGCAGGTCATCGCCCAGCCGTTACATGATGTTGTCCGTGCCTGCGCCTGCCAGCGACAACGGGAGGGCGGCCCACTCGGGGCGCTGCGCCTTCAGCAGTGATCGGACCAGCGTCTCGTCGACCGGGATCTCATTCTCGTGAAGCGTTACGTGGGAAGTCTCATCGCGGATGGAACCGCGCGCCAGTGACTTCATCAACGTCGGAGTAGCCAGCGTGAGATGGGGCTGAGCACACGACGACCGCGCCGTCACTCCATGCGGCCCCTGGCCGTGCGGAGCAGGTCGAGGGCGGAGGCGACGGTGACCTCCGATCCGTCGATCCGGTTGCTGTAGCCCGCGATGCGCAGGCAGTGGCCGTGGTACGGACCCCCGATGACCACACGTCCGTTGTCGTCGATCTTGTACGCGTCGGCGTCGATCTCCGGCGCGGGCTGCGATTTCGGCTCGGTGCAGTACGTCCCGGCGGTGTCCGACCTGAAGGACACCGTCCAAAAATCCTGGGGGGACTTCGGGGGCCGGTAGCGGCACTCGAACCCGTTCGGTCCTTCCGAGCCCGCCGCCACGAGCGGAACGCCGACCGACTTCTCCACCACGGCCTTGGGCAGCATGTCGCAGGGGCGTTTCCACGAGACGGGCGCCTCGTCGCCGCCGCTGCCGCACCCGGTGAGCACGAGCAATGCGCCCATCGCCAAGGCACTCACCCGACGCCCGGTCAAAGCGCCTCGCGTATCGAACGGCCGTCCGGGCACACGGTGTTCCGGAGGTTCGTAGCCATGGTCCCCCTGCTTCTGGTCCGGCTGCTCACACTGATTCTCTTCGGCGCCGGATTCGCGGTCAAGATCCTGTGGTGGGTCGCGATCGCCGTCCTGGCCATCTGACTGCTCGGCTTCGCGGCCCGTCCGAAGGGGAGCAGCGGCCGCTGGTACCGCTGGTAGTGCGCGGCCTGCACCCGGAGTTGAGGCGGTGCGTTCTTCCCAAGCCGCCACCGGGCAGGGCACCGGAAGGGGGTCCGGTATGGCCCCTGGTCCGCGCGGTTTGTGTGACGACGCAGCTCAGTTGGCGAATGGTGTCGGCGTACGCTTCAAAGTGGCCCTGGCAAGATTTCCGTGAAGCTGGGGTGTGCGACTGTCTGTCGGTGACACTCCGTTACTGGTAGTTGCGTCGGAGTATGGCCATGTGGATGACGCGGTGGCGGAGCAGTGGGACTCCGGCGCGGCCGGCCATGATCCGTTTCTGAAGCTTGAGGTCGGTGATGCGGCCTTCGTTGACGCCGGAGCTGAACGGGGTGGTGATGCCCTGCACGACGGCGGGCTGGTCCTCCCGGATGGCGCTGGCCAGGCTGGCCAGGGGCGGGAGGCGTGATTGTGTGAGGTGTTCGAGCCAAGCCGGTAGCGGGGCGGCGTCGCGGGTGTCGAGCATGGCGGCGAACTGGCGCACCAGATCGTGGGTGCGGTCCAGTTCCGGGCAGTGCTCGAACAGCCGGCGGAGTCCCTCGGAGGCATGCAGGCTGCGTCGGGAGGGTGTGGTGGTGATCCATCGGGCGACTTTGCGGGGCGATGGGGGTCGCTCGCGCGGCGTGTCGATCGGCAGGCCTCGACGCAGCGGTGCGACGGCCATCTTGATCCGCTGGTAGTGGCCGCGGTAGCCCTTGGCGAGGAGTTCTTGGTGCAGAACCGTGGCGTTGTGCTCGCCTTCTTCCCAGCGTTGTTGCAGGTGCTCCAGGTAGGGGTCGAGTTTGGTGGGTCGGCGGGGCCGGGTGTTTCGTACGCATTCCTGCCAGGTGGCTGCTCGGGCGTACTTGCTCACGGTGCGGCGGTTCAAGCCCAGCTCGCGGGCTATGGCGTTGAGCGATCGGCCGGTGCCGGTCACCGCGTGCACGGCCTCGAACAGTCGCTTCGCATGGCGTCGGGCCGGGGTATCGGCCTCGTCGGACGGTCTCACAGGCTCGGCCTGTGACGGCGCTGCTTCGGGCTCGGGCACCGCAGCCGGAAGACAGCCGCGGTGGGCGGCGGCGATGTCCCCGACCCGCTTCGACAGCCCCTGCCACAGGTGAAAGCGGTCGCTGACCTGCACCGCCTCCGGAGCGCCCTCGGTGATGCCCTGTCGGTAGACCAGCGAACCGTCCCGGCAGACGACCTCAACACCGGGGTGCGTCCGCAGCCAGGCGGCCAGTTGCTCCGCCTCGCGTCCCTCCCACAGCTCGATCGGCAACCGGGTCCCCGCATCCACCAGCAGGGTGCCGTAGACGTCCGCATACAGCGCGAAGTCGTCCACGCCCAGGACCCGCGGCGTCGCAGCCTGCGGAAGAGGTAGACGCATCAGGTGGAACAGCACGCTGGTCCGCGACATCGGCACCTTCAGGATCTGCAGCAATCGGGCGCCGCCGCGACCGGCGAGCAGCACGCCGGCCATCTCCACCAGATGCTGCAGCAGAGGGCTCCGGCGCCGGTAGCGCCCGGTCAGCCCCTCGACCTGCTCGGCGAACGTCCGCCGGCCGCAGCCCGGGCTGTCACAGAACAACCGCCGCACGGAAAGTTCGATCAGCACCGGACGCCCACCGACAGCCACATCGGCCAGCGTGCGGCAGTAGCGGCTGTGCAACCGCGCGGAACCGCGGCCGCAGTCCGGACAGACCACCGTCGATTCGCGCGTGCAGGCCGCAACGCGGACCACGCCGCCATCCACCCACACCCGCTCCACCCGCACCGCACCGAGGTGCGGAGACACAATCCGTACGAGGTCATCACACTTGCCGACTGTCCCGCTGCCCATGACGGAGCGTCACGGGCGCACGGTGGCACACCCCAGCTTCACGGAAATCTTGCCAGGGCCATGTTCGGGTGTACGCCGACAGCACGGTGCCATTGCCGAGGCCATCACGGTCAACCACCTGGAAAGGGCGCGATGTTAGACACCGAAGGCGTGGGCGTCTTCCTCGGGATGGACGTCGGCAAGACCGCCCACCACGGTCACGGGCTCACCCCGGCCGGGAAGAAGGTCTTCGACAAGCCGATGCCCAACAGCGAACCGAAGCTGCGGGCCGTCTTCGACAAACTCAAAGCCAAGTTCGGCACCGTCCTGGTCATCGTGGACCAGCCCGCATCCATAGGCGCCCTGCCTCTGACCGTCGCCCGCGACGCCGGCTGCCAGGTCGCCTACCTGCCCGGACTCGCGATGCGACGGATCGCCGACCTCTATCAAGGCGAGGCGAAGACCGATGCGCGCTGGAGCTGACCAACGAGATCACCCCCGAGCTCACGGTGCTGACCGGCTTCGACCAGGACCTCGCCGCAGAGGCCACCCGCACCTCCAATCGGATACGCGGTCTGCTCACCCAGTTCCACCCCAGCCTCGAGCGGGTCCTGGGCCCGCGGCTGGACCACCCCGCCGTCACCTGGTTCCCCACCGCCGCCCACCTCGCCTCCTACGCCGGCCTCGCCCCCACGACCAGGCCGTCCGGGACCTCGATCCACGGCGAACCCGCACCCAGAGGAGGAAACCGGCAGCTCAAACGCGCCATGTTCCTCTCCGCCTTCGCCTGCATGAACGCTGCCCCGGCCTCCCGCACCTACTACGACCGACAAAGAGCCCGGGCAAAACCCACACCCAAGCCCTCCTCCGCCTCGCCCGCCTACGCATCCGTGTCCTGTTCGCGATGCTCCGAGACGGCACGTTCTACGAGTCAAGAACCTGCACCGTCACCCTCGCCGCATGACCTTCTCAAATCGCTTCAAACTCGGCACCAGGTCCTTGGCGAAAGACATAGAGACACCCCCAACGGAACTGCTGAGGCTGGCGTGAGACGGCCCCGCCGAGTGCGGCGAGGCCAGAGCACGGCTACGGTGAACGGCCTGTCCGCGGACTGGCCGCTGCTGTCGCTCGTCACGACCGTGATGGTGTCGGTGGCGCTGCCGCAGAAGCCATGGGGTGCGCCGATGGCGGTGATTTCGCCCCGGCTGTTGTTGAGCGTCGCGACGACCGCCGCGCTGGCCAGGTCGATGTTGGGGTCCGAGACCTTGACGCAGTACACGCCCGCCTGATTGGTGCCGGTCCCCCGGGTCACGACGTCGACGTTCTTGGATCCGAGAAGCGACGCGGTGCCACTGACCTTCGCGGCGGCGCGAGCGTACGGGCCTCCATGCCGGCGGCTGCGGCAGTACCGGACAGAACGACCAGTGACGTCACGGCGCCAAGGGCAAGGGCGACCACTCGGCTGGAACTGGAGGCAGACAATCGCATGTGCCTGCTTCTTTCTCGGCCACGAGCACGCTGAAGAAGCGGAAGGTGGCCCGACTCCTGCCGCACGGCGCCAGTCCCGCGAAGTCGGCCGGGGCGCGACCGCGTCGTGGACGGTGCTGGCCGACCCTGAGGGCGACGAGTTCTGCGTCCTGGCGTCCCACCGGGCCTGAGGCCGCCCGAGGCGGTGGCTCATGACCGGTACGGATGACCCCGGCGGTGCTGCTGCGCGGCCCCGACCGCACGCCTCGCAGCCCGGAAACGGTGTACGGCCCAGCCCACACTGAGCACAGCGGCCGTCCAGACGATGGCCTCGGCGACAACGATCGCCGGGGTCACGGTGAGATGCGGCCGGGGCGGCAGAAGGACCATCTGCACGGCGGCGCCCACCGGAACCGTCAACGCGGCGAGCAGGCCTACCAGTCCGGGCCGCCTGATGGACGCGCCCACCACACCCAGGACCGACCCGAGGACCAGACCTGCCGCCCACCATCTGATCATGTCCATCGCGTAGAAGGAGAGCGGGTCCCCCAGGACGAAGGCGTCCGTCACGTAGTACGCACCCGTGGCCGCGATCAGCGACACGGCCCCGGCCAGGGCCCCTTGGGCCCTGGCCCCCACCCGCCAGCCGACGGCCACCGCCAGCGCGGCCCAGGACCAGCCGGAATCCATCAGCAGGCTGAGGACCTTCGCGGCACCGGCCCAGACGGTGCCAGCGAGGGGGACTCCGAGGGCCACGTACGGCGACGAAAGTGCGTTCATGAGCGAGGTGGCCGCCCCGAACCCCACCCCGGCCGCGATACCCCTCAACACGACGGCCTCAATATGATCTTCATACGGGAGACGATATCCGGCCTGCCCGTAGCGACCGCGCATCCTCTGCGACCGGATCCTCACCCGTCCCGTTCGCCCCAGCCGAACAGCTCGTCCGCCGGTGCGTTGACCCGAAGGATGGCGGATCGGTCTCAACGGAGCGGGCAGGCCAGTGTCAGCCGATGGATTCGGGTATGCCGCAGCGCCCAGCCCGGCGAACCGGGTGCCTCTGCCCGGTGCGGTCGCGAAGATCACCGACGGTAACCGGCAGTGGCGCAAGACGCGCCGGTCCACTGCGGTCTGCGCCAGCCTGGTGGCCGCGGGTGCCCTTGCCGCCGTGTTCAGTTCGCTTCCGGGCGTCGCCGTCTTCGTCGCCGTGGCGGTCCGCTCTGGAACGGACGGTCGTCACGCGACCGGTCTGCCGCAACCGACACGCTCCTGAAGCGGAAATGGCTGATCCTGTGATCTCAACTCAGAACGGGCCTAGTCCCGCAACCCGCCCCGACCTCGCACCGCCCTCCACCGCACCATCAACCACCGGCCGAACGCACAGGCCCGACCGCCGCCCCCTGGGGGCCGGGGCGGATATCGCGGACCACTGACCGGCCATCACCGGCCGAGCCGCTTCACCGGCGTCTGGCGAGCACCGCTCACGCCGGACGCCGCAACCCGCCCTGACCAGCTAGTCAACCGCTCCGGGCGGCATGCTCCTCTACACCGATGGCGCTGGGCAGGATGCCGTGCCGTTTGTGTTTTCCCGAGTAGTACGGGGTGTCGGCGGCGATCCGGTCGATCGGCAGCAGGGTGCCGTCCAGGATCACGAACGCCTTTCTCCGGGCGGTCTTCACCGCCTCGTCCAGGCCCGGCGCGAGAGCAGCCTGGGCGAGGAAGTCGATGATCTCTTCCCGCTGGCCGCCTGCGTGTTGCCCATCGTGTGCCGGAAGTGCCGCGAGCCGGTGAGGACGTTGAACTCGGCCTCCTCGGCGGAGGGGATGTTGACGATCAGGTGAGGCCCTTGAGCTGGCCGGCAGCCTTCTTGATCTGCTTGCGGATCGGGGCGAGCGCCTCGGACCGGGGCTGGCCGCTGGTCATCGTGCTCGACAACCCTGGCGGCCGGCCGATCCCGTTCGACTCCCCGCACCTGATCCTTTCCGCCATGTACGGCAACCTCACCCTTCTGGCTCCGGTCTTGGCAGACGGGGTGCTGGGCGACTTCCGCGACGTCGCGGGCCGCAACGGCACCCTGCGCAACGACCACCCGTACGTCAGCGCCGTAGCTGTCGTACGCCGTAAGGACCACGCGGCGCAGTGGGCGGGAGCCTGGTTCGACGAGAACCGGGCGCGGTTCGGTGAAGAGGCCCAGGCGATGGTGGCCGCATTCGCCGAGGCGAGCCAGGGCGCGCCGGAAGGGGACGATCTCTTCCTGGAAATCTTCGAGACGCTCAGCACTGAGGCCGTCCCGCTGCCTCGCGAGGTGTTCAACGGCCCTCGGGACCGCCGGTGGATCCCCAACACCGATCGGACCGCGCTCATCCCATGACTGTCTAGGCGGCGCGGTCACAGGGCGCCGTCGTGGGATCGGCCTGGCGGCGACTGGCTACGCCACGGGGGCGGTGAGCCTTCCCGCGCGAATCGCGTCGAGCAGCGCGCCCTTGACCTGGGGCGGCATCAGGTTCAGTGCCTCGATGGCCTCAGCGGTGAGCGGGACCGCCTCGAGCAGGTACTCGCCGCGGTCGTCGCGCGCGAACTCCGGGCCAGTGCGGTCGTCGAAGTTCCATACGACGATCTGGGCGAGGTAGAAGTGCTCGATCTCGCCCTTGTCGTTCTCCAGCTGGCAGAAGGGGTGCAGGGTGACGGCTTCGCCGGCGATCTCCTCGCGGACCTCCCGAAGCAGTGCGGCTTCCAGGTCGGCGTCCTCGGGCTCGACGCCGCCGCCGACGAGGACCTGGTACGGGGGGATGCCGGGGCGGATGCGGTTGATGACGAGCATGGTGCCGTCGGTGGTGAGCAGGATGGCGCGGACGCGCTCCTTCATGGGCTTCTCCCTGGTGGTCGTGGTGGGTCAGTGGGGCATCCAGCCGCCGTCGATGGTCAACGACTGGGCGGTGATGAGTGATGCGTTGGGGTTGGCGAGGAAGGTGATGGCGGCGGCGACGTCCTCGGGCTGGCCGCGGCGGGGACGCACTGGCGGGCGATCTGGTCCTCGGGCCTGGCGCGGCGGGCGGAGAGGTCGTTCTCGGCGGGGAAGCGGCAGCCCGGTCTCCTCCGCACGTGACGGGCCAGCGTCGTCTTCCCGGCACCGGGCGGCCCAGTCACGACGATCAAGATCGGGGAGGTCATGCGCCCAGTGTCCCAGCGCCCCCCGGCACTAGGCATACAGACTTCGGGCCCAGTCTGCCGAAAGGCGCGGCACGAGCACACGATCTCACCCATCATCGTCTCCTGCCCTGCCGCCCTCCCCTGCCTGAGGAGTATCCGTATGCACCGGCACGCCGCCCTGCGCACCCTGGCCACAGCCGCCGCCCTCACCCTTGCCAGCGCCTGCCACCCCGACGCCAGCACCGCCACGCCCTCGACCAGTCCCACCCCCACCCCCTCACCCACGTACAGCGGTCCCGCCTGGGACGCCTACCAGGCCGGCCAGGCCTTCGGCCGCGCCAACCAGGACACCGCCCGGATACCCGCCAGCGACGCCGCCCAGAACCCCGACGGCACCGCGTTCGGAGCCGTAGCCGCGGACCAAAAGAACGCGAGCCGGTGGTGCAGCAGCCATCTCCCCAAAGACCTCGGCGCCACCCACCGCAGCTACCTCAAGGCCCTCGTGGGAGGATGCATGGACGGCGTCCTCCCCGACTACCTCTCCCCCAAGAACCCATCGCTGTACTTCTGAAAGCTGCCAAGTGCCCGCCCAAGCCCGCCCCTCCTGGGTGCAGAGCACCAGCGGCTCGCCGGGAAACTCGTTGGCGAACCAGCCGAGCGCCGCCGTGCATGCCTCAAGGGCGTACCCACGTCCCCATGCCTCCGGCAGGAGCATGTAGCTGAGCTCGGCCTCGCCGGCATCAGCATGGACGTGCCCAGGACGCTCAGCGTCCCGCCGGTCGAGCGTGACGATGCCGATCATCGCCCCGTCGTGATCGAGCACGAACACGCCGGGGCGCCGCCCGGGTACTTCGGGCACTGCATTCTCAAGCTCAGCACGTGGTCGGGGGCCACCGAGGTACGTCCGCACCTCTGACGAGGCGAACAGGTCGATGAACGCCGCACGGTCCCGGGCCACAGACGCGTGGAGCAGGAGCCGCTCGGTCCGCAACGGGGCGGGCGGCCAGACAACGGGCCCAAGCTCAGCCATGACGGCCAACCTACCCGACACCCCCTGGCGGGATCCTCAGGCCCCGACATCACGCCTTCAACCTCAGTAACCAAGGACATCCGTCGGGCTGCAGGCAAAATGCGGTTCCCAACCGGCTCGCGCCGCACCTACCCCTTCCCCGCGCACCAGGCCGTGTCCGTCTACGGCGTCAGCTCGTCGCGAAGGCGCAGGTGGTCGGTCTACGCCGCGAAGCGGTGTCTGTTCTGCGCCGGCCGCATGCGAGGCCTCGAAGCGCGTGTGTCGTGTTGCGGTGCAGCCTTCGAACAGGCCATCCGGCAGGCCGCGGTCGCCGTCACAGACGGGCTCCTTGCCCATGACGGCGGCGGTCGGGTCGCCGACGGTAGGGCTGCGGGTGCCGGACGCCAGCGGACGGATAAGCGAGTGCTGTCGGCCCGGCTGCGTGACGGCAACGTGTGACGGCGGCCGATGCCCGGCCGACAGCACCTCGAGGGAGGACGCCACCCACTCGGCTGGCGGGTTCCTCGCCTAGCCCCATCCCACCCGATCCGCCCGCGATGCACACCCACGACCCGCCCCACACCTCCAGCAACCACCCGCACAGACCCTGATGCCGCGCGCCGCGGGCCGGCGCGGCGAGTACAGGACGGGAAGGCCTGCCCGTACGGGGACAGGCGAAGACCCGGCCGGGGCGCTGCATCAATGCGCGGCCGCCCCCCGGTACGGCAGAACGGGCGGCCCGCACCAGAGGAGCCGCGTGCCCGTACGCCGGACCCTGGTCCGTTGGGTGGTTGGGCGGCCCGGTGCTACTGCCGCCAGAGCGCTCTGGTCACCGGGCCTCGCCCGCGCACGCCCTATCGACGCGGACTGCGCCCGACCATAGCCGCGGCAAGTCGGCGCCCGGTATCACAAGCACAGCGTTCGGCGTCGTGGGTGACATGTGGCGGCGATGGTTGACGCCTGACGCTGACACCGGCCGCTCCCCGCCGCGGCTCTCCCCCTTCTCGGAACCCCGCACCGTCCACCGGAAAGGAGCCCGGATAGGGTCCGGTCCCATCAGGACGCGCTGTGCCAGCAGCATTCTGGCCGTCCATGCGCGGCTTGGCGCAGCGGCCGGCGGCGGACCCGGTGGGGGTGTCGGTGCGGGGGTTTGCGGGCTGTTCCAGTCCCGGCGGGGCTGTGTGAAGCCCTGATGCATGGCGCTCGACGAGCGCTCTGCTCTATTCGGCCTCACACTTTGGAGTGCTCTCAAGTCTCCCCAGCGAGCGTCCAGGCAGATAGTCCGCACTCCCTTCGGGAGGCACCGTGGTCTTGATAGCCGTGTGTGTACCCGTGTTCATGATGCTTTTCATGCTCGGGATGGATGTGTTCGAGAACTTCATGTCTCAACCGCCCGCGGAGGACACCGACCGGCGGCAACCATCCGCTGCTGGGGAGCCAGGACGTCCGGTGGAGGAAGGGCTGAAATGAGCCCTCGGCAGATCAGAGGCGCGCTGGGACTCCTCGTCCCGCTTCCGGTGCGGGAACCGTAGCGGCTCAGGCGCCGGGTCATGAGGGTCCCCGAGGGACGCCGCGACCACCGCCGCGTTCCTCCGCACGAGGGTGTACCGGCCGGAGAGCTTGGTGTGGCTGGAGGGCTACCAGGCCCTGCTGCGGTGAAGGGCCGAGAACGACATCACCGGCCTCTACGCCGTGCCTTACGACACGGAGAGCGAGGTCGGCATCACCAAGGCGTTCACCCTCGGCCGGTGGGTGCACCAGCAGCGCAAGGCCCTGCGCGCCGGGGAGCTGGAGGAGCGACGCAAGGAGCTGCTGGACGCGCCGGAAACCGGGATGGTCTGGGAGCCGAGCGAGGAGGCGTTGGGAGGCCAAGCTCGCCGCACTCTGGTGATACCGGAGGGCCACCGGTCACCTGGCACCTCGCCGGGACGCGATGTGGGGCGAGGACGACGGGATGGTGCCCATCGGCATGTACATGGCCAACCTCCGCCGCAAGGACCCCAAGAACGGACTCGGGAAGAACGAGGACACCGCGACCACCCGGGCCGCGCAGCTCGCCGGCGATCGACAAGGACCGGAACTGCCCCTGGCCCCTGGACTGGCAACGCCACTACCGCATCCTGGCGGACCTGGTCGACACCGACGGCGTCCTGCCTACATGGCACCCGGCGTCCTCATGGACGGCGACGACATCGGAAAGTGGCTCCAGCAACAGAAGCAGCTGGCCCCGCCTGCCCGCACTGCCGGCCCGACGCCGCCCTCCGCATGCTGGAGTGAGCGGACCACGGCACGGTGAAGGGGATGAGCCCCCGCTCCACGCGTGATCGTCTATCCGCCGGACGCCCAAGGCGCCGCGTCCGCTGCGACGGCATCCTCGGCCGCGCCCAGGCCGAGGGCCGACATAGCCGCTGGGGCGCATGGGCCGATCTTCCGATCAGCGTCGGCATTCCTCCGGGGGATCCTCCTCGGGCCGCAGACCCAGCATGTCCAGCAGAGCACTGAGGTCCGCAGGACCGATGGCCCTGGATGCAAGCACGCGGCGGGCAGCAGCGCGGTCCACGGCCCCCGCCCGCGCCAGCAGCGCCGGCTCATCACAACCGAATGGATCCTTCATCCCACCGATGCCACCACTGCCGTGGCACTTCCGCACCCGCCACTGCTCCACGCGCCGCTGGCCGCACATCGGCCCTCTCCCGGGCGGATGACCCGATCGGGCGCCGCGGGCACCCGCCCCTGGCGTGACTCAGGTGTGCAGGCGGCCGTCGATGCCGTTCCTGGCTGTCGGCGTGCTCCTCGTCATCGCCGACGTAGTCGTCCAACACGAAAGTCACCTCAACGCACACACCCGGCATATTTCTTCCAGGCCGCCAGGTAGCCCTGTCGGTAGCCCTGTTGATAATCACTCCTGATTTTACCCAGGAAACGTGGGTACTTTTGGCAGCCGTACGGTTCGGCGTCCGCCCGCCCCCGGGCATATCCCTCTCGATATCCCCGCCAGTAATCTTGCGTGACATGCATCCGGTCGTCATATTTTTTGATACCGGGCGGGGGTGGGGGCGTAGGGTCCGTGACTGAGGACACGGCGTTTGTGGGCGACGACACAGTCGCGGCCACGGATGCAACGGGCAATAGCACCAGCGAGGAAAGAATTGACGGAACAAGGAAGGCGAAATATCGCTTGAGGTGTTGCTCTTCACCGCTTTGCATGGCCACCGCCATCGGTGATGTCGTCCCGCGAACGGGAGGCGAAGGTCTTCGCCTAAGCTGTTTGGCCTACAACCAGTCGAACGCCACATGGCGTCGATGGCAAATCGGCCCATGGCTTCGTAGGCGATGACGAAAAGCGTTTGATGTTCCGTTCTCCCGTAGGCCACCACTCACCCGGCCGCCGCGACCGGCCCCGGCGCCGAACCCAGGCACGTCCTCCACCGTGACGTCCAGGCGCAGCCGCTTGAACCTCATTGGGTGGCGGAGGACGCCGCCCCGGTCGACGGCGCGGTCTGCGTTGACCTCCGCGACGAGATCCGGGCGGACCAGCACGACATCCAGGACGTCACGGCTCCCCACGTCGTCGAGGTGAACCGCACACCCTTCCACAGGTGCCCGGGGCCGGTGGGGGCAGATGCTCGCCCACCTGTCGGGCTGCTCCGGGCGCAGCGGGACGGTCCGGCCGACCGCGCGCAGGCGGCCGGCCGGGTCGTGGCGGCCGAGGATCAGGAGCTGCGGGCGGGTGAGGGTGATGGCGCCGATGATGGCTTTGGTGGTGTCGCGGCGGCGGACCTTGGTCCAGCCGCGTACGGAGGGCTGTAGGGCTGGTTCATGCCCTTGGCCACGACGCCTTCGACTCCGGACACATCCGTCCAGGACTCCAGCCATTCGCGCGTTATGGCCGGGTCGGTGGTCATCGGGACGAGGGTCCACGGGGCCGACAAACCGTGCCCGGTGAACAGGTCCTCGAGGCGTGCGCGGCGCTCCCGGTACGGGCGTGCCAGGAGCTCTACCCGGTCCATCTGCAAGACGTCGAATGCCACGAAGTAGGCCGGCCACCGTCCGGCCAGGCCCGGGGCGCTGCGGGCGCGGGCGGCCGCGGCGCTGCAACCCCTCGAAGGAGAGCCGGCCTGCCTCGGCGTCCCAGACCAGAAGTTCGCCATCGAGGACCAGGCCGCCGGGCAGCTGCCCGGCGGCGGCCACCAGATCCGGGAACCGGTCCTGAATCAGAGCCCCCCGCCGGGTCTGCAACACCACCCGCCCGCCCGGGGCGGCCGGCGTGAAGAGGATCGTCCGGTGGCCGTCGAACTTCTGTTATGCGCTGTTGGACAGTTCGAATCTGCGGCTCTCGCGGCTACGCGTCCGTGGTGCCCCGTGCCGCCGGGTCGAGGGAGTCGATGTCCTCCATGAAGCTCAGCATCCGGGTGTTGACCAGGTCGGGGTGGTCGATCTGCGGGCCGTGGCCGGTCGCGGCGACGATCTCGGCGCGGGCGCCGGGGATCAGGCGCGGTACGCGTTCCAGCTGCCGCTTGGGGTGTACGAGCAGGCTGCGCTTGCCCATGATCAGGTAGAACGGCGTCCGGATGGAGCCCAGTTCCGTGTCCGACAGCGGCAGTGGCGCGGGGCGGCGGATCTTGAAGGCCTTCACGCTGGCCTGGATCCACGTACGCAGCTCGGGAACGATGATCACCGGCTGCTCCAGCCATTTGGCGAGGCGGGGGCGCCACGCCTTGGGGGCGTATGTGGCGAAGAGGCTGGCGAAGATCCACACGAAGAAGCGCAGGCCGACCTTCTCCAGACCGCCCGGGTCGAGGGCGGTGACGGAGGCGAGCCGCCCGGGCCGATGGTGGGCCTGGTTGATGACCAGCCAGCCGCCGTACGAGGAGCCGACCAGGTGGACCTTGTCGAGGCCCAGTGCATCGAGGGCCTCGTCCATCCACTGCGCCGCGCGCTCGGGCTGCCACATGGGCTCGCGCTGGACGCTGCGGCCGGGGTCGCCGGGAGTGTCGAGGGCGTAGACGGGGCGCTCGGCGCTCAGCGCGCGGGTGTTGGGGTACCACTGGGCGGAGCAGCCTCCCGAACCGTGTATGAGGACCACGGGTGTGCGTGAGTCGGCTGCCGGGTCGGCGGGGCCGTAGCGGTAGACGTGGGTGGTGCCGAAGCTCGTCTCGACGTCCGTCTCGGAGCAAGCGGGCGCTCCCTTCGCGTAGAGGACGTCGCAGGTGGCGAAGTACCGGTCGCGCAGTTCGTCGCTCACGTAGTGGCCGATGTCGCGGCGCACTCGGGTCGTGTTCTCGGGCACGGGGCACCTCCGGGAAGATCGGTTCTTCGTGATACGAACGTACCATATTGTTGGTACGGCGGTACCATGAAGATGTTCGGACCGAGCCGGACTGCGAGCCCCTGAGCCACCCACCCCACCCACGGCCGGAGACAGCACTGATGCCAAAGCGCGTGGACCACGAGGAACGGCGCACGCAGATCGCCGAAGCGCTCATCCAAGTCGCGGGGCGGCGAGGGCTGCACGCCGTCGGCATGCGCGACGTGGCCGCCGAGGCCGGTGTATCCCTCCGGCTCGTGCAGTACTACTTCGAGACCAAAGAGAAGCTGCTCTTCTACGGACTGCAGCACCTGACCGACCGCTTCACCGCCCGCGTGGGCGCCCGACTGGCCGCCGCCGGCCCGGACCCGGGCCCGCGCGCCACGATCGAGGCGCTGCTGCTGGCATCCCTGCCGACCGACCAGGAGAGCCGGACCTTCCACCTCCTGTACAGCTCCTACTCGATCCTGTCCGTAACCGACGGAGCACTCGCCGCCCAACCCTTCATCGACAACCCCGACGCGGCCGAGAACGCCCTCACCAGCCTGATCGAAGGAGCCCAGGCGGCAGGCCTGGCCGATCCCGGCACCGACGCACGCACCGAGGCCATCAGCCTGCTCGCCATGACCGCGACCATGGGCACCAGCATCCTCGTCGCCCAACGGACACCAGAGTCAGCCATCGCCGTACTCCGCCACCACCTCGACCGCATCTTCACCGCCAGCGGCCACACCACCCCGAACGCCGGACAACGGACAGCCGCCCATACCTGTCCATAACTTCTGCTCCGCCGCGAAGCCGCTCGCCAGGAACGCCGGAGCCGGGGACGTACTCGGCGGCCTGAGCGAGCATCGGCTCGAAGGGCGGGGTGAGAACCACTCGGGGATGGCCTCCTTACGACAGCGGCGACGCCAAGGTCGATCTGACGATGGCGTACGCCGGGATCCGGAAGAACTTCGAACGCGCCGGATTCACCCACGCCGCCGACACCACCACCTCGATGCTGGCCGGTCATCCGCGGATCCTGATGCGGCTCGACCTGCGCTGACGGCCTGCCCCGTCCCGGGCTCCGGCGGGACCGCCGGTGCCGCGTCGACCACCGGGAAGCCCTCACCCGCCCGCAGCAACTTCAGCTCAGCCATGACCCGGCCCAGACCGCAGCTGTCCCGGGCAGTCACCTCCTGGTCCTGCACGGCACCAGCCTGCAGTGGTGCAGCGACGGCATACGCTCCAGCGAGGCAAGGTCAATCACATTCCTCGAAGAGCGGCCACCGCGCCCAGCGGAGGCGCCGACGGCGGCAGTCACGGCGGCGCGGCGTCCGGGGTCAGTGGGGCGTGCCGAAGGCGCCGGCGCCGGCCGCCGCGGCGGCGACCGCAGCGGCGCGGCGCGGCAGCGTCGGGTCGGGGGATGCTCTGAGCAGCAGTAGCTCGTGGTAGAGCGGGGCGGTCGCGGCGACGAGCAGCGCCCGGCTGTCGGCAGGACCGGGCAGCTCCCCCCGGTCGGCCGCCCGGGTGACGACCACCGCACACCGGGCGTAGCGGTCCTCCCAGAACCGCGACAGCGCCGTTGACGCCTCCGCAGACCGGAACCCGGCTGCGATCAGGGCCGTGGTCAGGTTCGGCCCGCCGCCCGCCAGTGCCTCGAACACCTCCTGGTTGAGGGCGGTCAGGTCGTCCTCCAGCGACCCGGTGTCCGGGGGGCTCCACAGGTCGTCGGATGCGGCGTCGAGTACGTCGGCGAGCAGGCACCCGACGTCGTGCCAGCGCCGGTAGACGGTCGTGCGATGGACGCCGGCGCGTTCCGCGACCGCGTCGACTGTCAGTCCGTCGTACCCCGCCTCCAGGAGCAGTGCGCCCACCGACTCCAGGACCTGAGTGCGGACGCGGGCGCTCCGGCCGCCCGTCCGGCGCCGCCTCGTGGCCGGTTCGTGTCGGCCGGGATCTTCGCTTGCCTGCGTACGGGAATGCATGCCAACATCTTAACGCAACATTCGTCGCCTTAAAGGAGAACTCCCGTGGTCATTCACCGCGTCCCCACTCACCCCTCCACCGTCGCGACGACGATCCCCGCCCCCGAACTCCTGGAGCCGCCCTGTGACCGCACAGCTCACCGCGTCTGATCTCACCAAGTCCTATGAAGGCCGCCTGATCCTCGACTCCGTCGACTGCTCCGTCCTCGTCGGCGAACGCCTCGGCATCGTCGGCGAGAACGGCTCCGGCAAGTCCACCCTGCTCCGCCTGCTGGCGGGGGCCGAGCGCCCTGACCGCGGCGAGGTCGTCCTGCGCGCCGAAGGCGGCGTCGGCTACCTCACGCAACAGGAAGACCTCGCCCCGCACATGACCGTCCAGCAGGTGGTCGACCGCGCCCTCGCCGAGCTGCGTGCATCGGAACGGCTCCTGCGCCGGCTGGAGGCCCGCATGGCCTGCGGCGACGCCACTGCCGAGACCCTCACCGCGTACGCCGACACCCTCACCGCCTTCGAACTGCGCGGCGGGTACGACGCGGACGCCCGGGTGGAGCGGTCCCTGCACGGCCTCGGTCTGCTGAGCCTGCCCCGCGAGTCCGCCGTCGGCGACTTGTCCGGCGGCGAGGTCGTACGCCTACGCCTTGCCGTACTGCTCGCCGCCACCCCGGAAGTACTGCTCCTCGACGAGCCCACCAACCACCTCGACGGCTCCGCCCTGACCTGGCTGGAGGACCACCTGCGCGCCCGACGCGGCATCACGGTCGTCGTCTCCCACGACCGGGTCTTCCTGGAACGCGTCGCCACCTCCCTCCTGGAGGTCGACGGCGACATGCACCGGACCGTGCGGTACGGCAACGGCTACGCCGGTTACCTCGCGGAGCGCGCCGCCGAGCAGCGGCGCCGCGCCGAGGCCCACGCAGCCTGGCGGGCCGAGGCGGCCCGACTGCGCGAGGCCGCCGCCGTCACCGCCCGACGGGTGGCACCCGGCCGGGCCATGAGAGACGGCAACAAGATGGCGTACGACCGCGCCGCCGGCCGGGTCCAGCAGTCCCTCGCAAGCCGGGTCCGCAACGCCGAAGAGCGGCTCGCCCGGCTGCTGGCCCGGCCAGTGCCCGCGCCCGCGGACCCCCTGCGGTTCACCGCAGTACCGCGCACCGCCACCGCCGGCGCCGCCGAACCCGAGACGCCCGCCGGGCCGGCACGGTCCGGCGACGCGCGACGGATGCTGCTGGCCGCAGCGGGCGTCGCGGTCGAGGGGAGGCTCGCGCCGGTGGACTTGACCGTGCCAGCGGGCGGCCGACTGCTGGTCACGGGCCCGAACGGGGCGGGCAAAAGCACCCTGTTGCAGGTTCTGGCCGGCGTCCTGGCCCCCGACCTCGGGCAGGTCCTTCGACGGCACGGCCGGGTCGGCCTGCTGGCCCAGCAGGCCGACGTGAGAGCAGGCCGCGGGACACTGCTCGCGGCCTACGCCGAGGGCCGCCCTGGAACTCCCGAGGAGCACGCCGAACGGCTTCTGTCGCTGGGCCTGTTCGCCCGCGACCGGCTGTCCGCTCCGGTCGGCTCCCTTTCCGTCGGACAGCGGCAGAGGCTGGCCTTGGCCCGCCTGGTCACCGAACCGGCCGACGTCCTGCTGCTGGACGAGCCCACGAATCACCTCTCCCCCGCGCTGGCGGAGGAGCTGGAGGAGGCGCTGGCCCAATTCGCGGGCGCGGTGGTCGTGGTCAGCCACGACCGGCGGCTGTGCGCCCGCTGGTCGGGTGACCGACTCGCGCTGCGCGCCCCGGTGGCCGCCGCGACCGGCATCTGTCCGTGACGACCGACAGCCGCTCCGCCCCTCCTCTCCCCTGCCGTCGAAAGGACGCCTCGCTTGACCACCTCCGTAAGCCCGCTCGGCACCCTCGCCCTCCCCACCGCCGGCTCCGGCCCGTACGCGCTGGCCGTCGGGCCGGACGGCCACCTGTGGTGCACTCTCGTCCACTGCGGCCGCATCGCCCGCCTCACCCCGTCGACGGGCCGCGTCGAGGAGTTCGCTCTAGACTCCTCCGACTGCGGCCCCACTCTGATCACCGCCGGACCGGACGGCGCGCTGTGGTTCACCCGGTACCGCGACCACCGGATCGGCCGGATCACGGTGGCCGGCGAAGCCCGCTCGTACGCGCTTCCCGGCGGCGCGGGCGGACCGTACGGGATCGCGGCCGGGCCCGACGGGGCCCTGTGGTTCACCCTGACGAACACCGGCCGCGTCGGCCGCATCGGCACGGACGGCGAGGTCCGCGAGTTCCCGCTGCCGTGCGAGGGGGGATTCCCGTCGTTCCTCACGGCGGGACACGACGGAGCCCTGTGGTTCACCCTCAACCAGGCGAACGCGATCGGCCGGATCACCGTCTCCGGCGAGGTCCGGCTCCACCCTTTGCCCACCCCCGGCGTCGCCCCGGTCGGGCTCGCGGCAGGCCCGGACGGGAGCCTGTGGTTCGCCGAGATCGGCGTCGGCCGGATCGGGCGGCTCACGACGGGCGAGGCAGGCGTGGAGATCACGGAGTTCCCGCTGCCCGAGTCCGACTGCCGCCCCCACGCCGTCGCGGTCGCCCCAGACGGGACCTGCTGGTTCACCGAGTGGGGCACCGGCCGGATCGGCTCCGTCACTCCGGACGGCAAGATCACCGAGCACCCGCTCGCAGCCCCCGAGCGTGAGCCCCACGGCCTGGTCTTCGGCCCGGACGGCACGCTGTACGTTGCCGAGGAACGCGGCGGCGTCTCACGGTGGGAGGTGCGCCGCACCGGGCGGTGACCCGGCAGCCCTCTGTCCACGGCCCTCCACCACCCATGCCTCGGCAGGCGTGGCGGCAGGCCGCACAACCGCTGCACCAGCCCGCGCAGCCGAGGAACCGGGGTCCCCCCGGAGCCGGGCCGCCGAGGCGCCGGCGGACCCAAGCAGCCCGCCAAACGGCGCCCCTCACGGCCGGACACCTCTGCCCGAGGCCGGCCCTTGCTGTCCGGGCTCAGGGGCTGAGTCGAGCCACCTGCTCCAGTTCGTCCGCGAGCAGTGCCGGGTCGCGGGGGCCGATGTGCGGAGCCGCCAGCGACCGTACGCGGAAGGGGTTGCCCGGGGTGATCTCGTCGGCCTCCCGGATCATCAGGTCCTGGAGCGCTGGTGGGAGCGTACGGTCCTCGGAGAACCGCACGAACGTGCGCGGGATGCGGCCCCACTTGTGTGGCAGCCCGCGGCCGTCGCAGGCCCCGATCGCGGCCGACTCGTCCGGTTCGAGGATGTTGAGCATCGCCCGGACTTCGGTGTCGGAGGAGTCGGCGGCCATTGCCTCCTTGGCGAGCTGGAAGAACTCCGGGTCGTTGCTCCGCCAGTTGACCCGGGTGACCCCCAGCTCCGGCGGGGTCGGGACGGGAGTCATCTTGAATATGTAACTCGTGGCTGCCTCTGGGGTTGCCATCAACTCGCTCACCGAGGCCCGTTTCGCCGGGCACAGGGCCGAGACGTACACCAGGTGTGAGATCAGGTCGGGTACCAGGTCGGCCACCGCGTTCAGAGTGACGCCGCCCAAGCTCTGGCCGGCCAGGACCACCGGGCCGTTGCGGTGCGCCCGCCGCACCACCGAGGCCACGTGTGCGGCGCAGTCAGCCAGGGTCGTCTTGGCGATGGGGGAAGGCTCCGTACGCAGCCGCTCCAGGTCCTGCGGCGCCTGGTACGAGAGCGGGAAGTATGCGCCGGGGCCATGGCCGGGCAGGTCGACCGCGACCGACCGCTGCCCGCGCAGACCGAGTTCGGCCACCACGGGGGACCATCCGTACGCGTTGCTGCCCGAGCCGTGGACCAGGACGAAAGTCACCGGGGTTTCACCCGAACCAGTTAAGTTACTCATGAGTAAATCATACGGGTCTGCCGCTGGATTCGGCAGGATCCGGTGCACGGACATCAGCGTCGGCCTGGGCGACCGGCGCAGTGCACACCCTGTCCCAGGTGCCGCCACCGGCCACCCTTTCGGTATCCGACCTGGGAGTAACGGGCCGATCCTCGTCCACTGAGCGTCAGTCAGCGGCACAGGCACGGTTGCCGCGGGACGAGTAGGCCTTGTCCCCGGCGACCGCGCCGGGCCGGGTGCGGGGACGACCGACGGGCCCGCGGACCGTACCTTCTTGAGACTGAACTGCGGGCTGTCCGCGGCCTGCCCTGCGGTCAGGATCAGGGCCAGGGGCCGACAGCGGCGGTCGGCAGCAGGTGAATCTTGCTGGTCTGGGGAGGCAGCACCCCCGCCGCCAGCCGTTCTCTCCCTCCGTATACTCCCGGTGTTCCGGGGGGGGCCGGTCCGTGCGTGACCGTCGCCAGCTCTCGCGAGCCGGCCCCCGCTGTCTGGCAAGGCTCGGCAGGTGGGCCAGTTACGGGCGGACGAGGACAGGTGGAGAGGATCACGCACGTGGGCTTGGCAAAGGACCTCAGCCGTCCGCATCGGCCCGACGCGTCGGGCCCCGTTCGGCGCCCGCGGATCGGCGGGAGCGACGGCGTCCCGCGGTCGCTCCGTCCGCCCGTGGCCCGCCGTACGCGCGCCGCCGCAGGCGGTGGCGGACGGGTACCGGCCGGGGTCCTGCGGTCGGTCGGGGTTCCGGCGACCGCGCCGAAGCCCGTCACGGCCGGCCGGGTGGTACCGCCGGTGTCCACGCCGGCGCGGCAGCCTTGAGCACGGGCACCGTGGGGTCCGCGTCGTCGTCCGGGGGTGGTACCGACGCGTGGCGGGTCGAGGTCGATGCGGCGCCGAGCCGCCTGGTCGTGGCCGGGGTGGTCGGCAAGGCCCGGGAGCACGTGCACGCCGCCGTACAAGTACTGGCGTGCGGGTCCGGCAGAGTGCTGCTGAGCGACGGGCGGGACGAACTGCCCGTACGAGCCGCCGTCATCCCCGCCGGGCACAGGCATCGCGTGCGTCCGGGCCCGGGGCCGGCGCCGATTGGGGTGATGGTCTACCTCGACGCGGACACCACCGCCGGACGCGCGCTGCACGACGCAGCGGCCCGTGGTGGGGTGGCCTGCTGGGCCGCCGCGGCGTCCGTGTTCGCCGAGGCCGACCCGCCGCCCGTCGCCGTGTCCGCGGCGGGCGTGCTGCGGGCCCTGGACCGGCTCGGCGCCGCCGCTCCCGGGCAGCCCCGGCATCCGGCCCTCGCGGCGGCGCTGGCGGCGCTGCCGGGCGCGGTGGCGGACGGACCGGTGCGGGTGGGCGAGGTCGCCGCCCGGGCCGGGGTGTCCGCGAGCCGGCTGGGACACCTGTTCGCCGAGCAGTTGGGCTGGTCGTTCCCGGCGGCGGTGCGGTGGGCGCGGCTGCACGCCGCGATCGTCTCGGTGCGTGGTGGGGCGAACGCCACCGAGGCCGCGCACGCCGCCGGGTTCTCGGACAGCGCCCACCTGACTCGCGTGTGCAAGGCCATGTTCGGCATCACCCCCTCCCAGGCCCTGGCCGCCGCCCACTGGACGCCGGCGGCCGGCCCGGGTACGCGGCGGGGCCGGTAGCGGATCCGTTCAAGCTCGCCGGGCACCGCGGCCGCGAGGCTGCCGGTATGCCTACAACGACCGCCGCGGCGCCCGCTGTCGCCCTCGTTCGATTCCTGGTCCGGTACGCGTACGTGCCCTTCATGCTGCTCGGCGTCAACGGTGCCGCCATCTGGCTGGTCGGGGCGGGTGCCCCGAAACTGTGGCTGCTGTTGGTGCTGGCGTTCGCGGTGGGCTGCTCGTTCGCCGCCGAACGCGTGCTGCCGTACCTGCCCGCGTGGAACACCCCGCGCGGGGACGGCCGCCGCGACACCGTCCACGCGTTCGTCAACGAGGTGTTCACCCTTGCCGGGCTCGCCGTCGTGCCCGCGGTCGCCGCGCTCGCGCCAGCACCGGGGGCGTGGCCGGACAGCTGGCCGCTGTGGTGCCAAGTGCTGCTCGCCGTCGCCGTCGCCGACCTCGGGATCACCCTCGTACACCGCGCCAGCCACCACGTCGGCTGGCTATGGCGGCTGCACGCCGTCCACCACAGCGTCACGCGCTTCTACGGCTTCAACGGTCTGATGAAGCACCCCCTCCACCAGAGCCTCGAAACCCTCGGGGGCGTCACCCCGCTGCTGCTGCTCGGCATGCCCCTTGACGTCGCCTCCGTCCTGGCCTTCGCCGTCGCCGTCCAGCTACTGCTCCAGCACTCCAACGCCGATTACCGCACCGGCCCGCTCACCAAGGTCCTCGCCCTCAACCAGGGCCACCGGTTCCACCACCTGAAATGGGCCGGCATCGGAGACGTCAACTTCGGCCTGTTCACCCTCGTCTGGGACCACGCCATGCGCACCTACATCTACGACCCGGACCGGCGGTTCACCTCCGAAGACCTGGGCATGGCCGCCAAACCCGACTACCCGGCCTCCTACCTCGCCCAGCTGGCCGAACCGTTCCGGCCCGGTCCTTGATCACGGCATGTGGCCACCGCTCGTGGTTCCTCTGACGTCGCTGGTCTACCTGTTCACCGTCGACCGAGCTCGGGGGCCGGGCCTGCGTCGCCCGGCCCGCCGCCTGTGGACCCCGCAGCCGGGCCTTGGCCCGGCCCCCCCCTCCCTCACCCCTCACCTCGTCAGTCACCACGCCCCGACCCTGATCACCACCATCCACTGAAGCCTCGCCGACCACCGCGGCGCCCAGCCGCGCCGGGGCCCGGACCCAACGCCCTGCTGCCAGGTACAGCACAAAACAGGAACCGACGTGCTCAACGCCCCTACGAACAAGCCGCCCCCCGAAGTTCCCCCGAGCTCGGCCAGCCAGACGGTCACCAACTGGCTCGTGCCCGCGCTGCTCCTCCTGGAGATCACCGGACGCGCGCAGGGCATCCTCGTCAGTTGATCAGCCCTCATCGGATGATGCAGATGCCGGGCAGCGGTGCGTCCCCTTCGCCTTCCGCGGTGAGGACTTCTCGCGCCAGCTACCGGGCACGCTCCCACCCGGCGGCGGTGGACAATGCCTCCCTTGTCCACAGATCCGCCCCTTGCGGCCTGGCTCATCTCGCTGAAGACCTCGTCGATCATCTGCAGATGAGGCAGCCCTACGGGACTGAGCTGTCCGTCCTCGACCAGTGGCCCAGCCAGGCATCATGTGAATCTCTATCCTGAATCCTCCTGATTGGCCATGGGTGGCGCGGAGTCCGGGATCGAGGGACCTGGTCGTCGCTCAAACCGGAGTACTTGACCGCTGACAGGGACGTGACGCATTGCTTTGTTCCCGGGCGCGGTAGTCATCGCGGCCTGCCCCGGCGGCCCCGGTTCCAAGCCGTTCCGAAATTTGATCCATGCCGGTCGGACCGGTCGTAGGTTCATGCCATGACGATCGTTGACGACATGGACTACGAGTTCCGTACTGCCCGGCCTGAGGACACCGAGGCCATCGAGGCACTCGACGGATCCTTCACCACCCGGACCATCTTCCACGTGGCCGTCACCGAGGACGGGTTCGCCCTCCAGGAAATCCCGGTGGACCCGCCTATCCACAAGGTCTTCCCAGCGGAGTACACCGACGACGGCGACGGTCCCGCGACCGAGGAGGATCCGAACAGCCGTACCTTCCTCGCCGTCGGCACTGGTGGTTGTCTGGCGGGCTTCGTCGCTGTCTCCTACGCTCCATGGAACCGGCGGCTGGCCATCGAGGACCTCGAGGTCGCTCCGCCCCATCGAGGCCAGGGCGTCGGCCGTGCCCTGGTGGGCCACGTCGTCGAGTTCGCCCGTGAGCGCGGTGCCGAGCACATCTGGCTGGAAGTCACCAACATCAACGCCCCGGCGATCCACGCCTACCGGCGGATGGGATTCACCTTCTGTGGACTGGACACCGCGCTCTACGACGGCACACCCTCATCGGGCGAACAAGCCCTCTACATGAGCATGACTTGTCCCTGAGCCGCCAGCAGTCGGCTGACAGCAGGAGCCGATACGTCGGCCCGCGCCTCAGTTGGGGGGCGCACCACCAGGTCCCCGCCGGCGTACGCGAGGGGGAAATTCACTCCTGCGGGTGAACCGGAGCCGGTCGGGCAGGCCGGTGAACGATGGCTCGGTGCGACACGTGCCGGGTCGGCCCCGCGCGCCCGAGGCCTGGTCGGTCCGTACGGCGGACTGCATCGACGGAAGCGCGCCAGCTGTCGCGGGCCGGGGTGCAGTCCCTGCCAGCCGAGGGCCGGCAATGCGGGCTGGAGAAGTCGAGCATCCAGGCCATGGGGTACCTCCTGTGGGTTGTGTCTTCGGGCCCGGCGGGGTGCCAGTCCCCGCCGGGACGGGGGCCTTCCCCCTTGAAGGTGGGCACGCGGTTATTGATCACGCGGCGAGCGTGAGTTTGGTGGTGTGGTGTCGGCGTTCGTATGCGTTGGGGCTGAGGTGGCCGTTGGCGGAGTGTCGGCGGCGGATGTTGTAGCGGGTCAGCCAGGCGAAGACGGTCTGGCGGCAGGTGGTGGCGTCGCCGTAGTCGTGGGCGCCCTGGAGAGTCTCGCGTTTCAGAGATGCGTGGAAGCTTTCGCAGGCCGCGTTGTCAGCGCTGGTGCCGACCGCGCCCATCGACCGGGTGACTCCGAGTTCGGTGCAGAGGTCGGCGAAGGCCCGGGAACCGTATTGCGCTCCGTGGTCGGAGTGGAACACCGCCCCGTCGAGGCTGCCACGGGTGTGGGCGGACATCCGCAATGCGTCGGCGACCAGGTCGGTGCGCATGTGGTCGGCGATGGACCAGCCGACGACCTTGCGACTGAAACAGTCCAGCACAGTCGCGAGATAGAGGAACTCCCCGTCTTTCAGGGGGAGGTAGGTGATGTCGCCCAGGTAATTCAGGCCGGGTTCGTTGGCGTTGAAGTCCCGCTGGAACAGGTCCGGGACCTGTGCGGCTGCCGGGTCCGCGATCGTGGTGCGGACGCGTCTGCGCAGGCGGATACCGGTGATGGAGAACATCCGCATCACGCGGGCGACGCGCTTCCCGTTGACCCGCAAGCCCTTCTCCCGGAGCTCGGCGGTCACCCGTGGGGAGCCGTAGGCGCTGTGGGACTCACCGTGGACCTCACGGATCCGCTCAGCCAGGAGCCGGTCTTCGTGCTGCCGGGCCGCCCTCGCCTGTCGGCCGGCGACCCACTTGTAGTAGCTGGACCGGTTGAGACCCAGGACCTCGCAGAGCCGCTTCACCTCGTAGGTGTTCCGGTGGTCGTCAACGAACTGGAAGCGGCTCCTCACCACCCGCGGCCGGGGACGCAACATCCGCTTCGCCGTCAACCGGGGCCTGGCCGTCGTCCTCACCGGCCACGTCGCAGGCGACGTGATCCGGCACACCGAGGCCGTGGACGGCCGCCATCGACGTGATCAGCTTGTCGCTCTGCGGTCCCTGTTCACCTGGGCCAAGAGGCAGGGGCTGATCTTCCGCAACCCCACCAGCCGGATCAAGGTCGGTCAGAACGAGTACGCCATGTTGCAACCGCTCCTCCCTGAGCATGTCGAACGCTCCGTCGGAGCTGCGACGACCCCGGCGGCGCGGTTCGTTCTCGCCCTCGCGGCGGTCCACGCTGCCCGGGTCGCCCAGATCGCCGCCCTCATGCTCGACGACCTTGACCTCGGCAACCGCAGGCTGACCATCGCCGGACGTGCCCGGCCTCTCGACGACCTCACTCCCAAGCTCATGGCGGAGTGGCTGGACCACCGGCGCCGTCGGTGGCCCAGCACCGCGAACCTCCACCTGCTGATCAACAACCAGACCGCCAATACGACCAGCCGGGCCAGCAACCACTGGATCAGTACTCCGGTGCGGGGACAGGACGCCACCCTGGAACGGCTCCGTGTTGACCGGCAGCTCGAAGAGGCCCTGACCCACGGGCCTGACCCACTGCATCTCGCCGAAGTCTTCGGGCTCGACGAGAAGACCGCGATGCGCTACGCGGACTCCGCACGAGCTCTGCTGGAACAGGCCGCTGAACAGCACCTTGGATGAAATCTGGTCGACCTGGACGAACCGTGAAGGGATCATGGACGAGTGACGTCGACTGAAGCAGCAGCAATCGCTCTACAAGACCATGCCGCCCTCTGGAGCATGGGGGAAATCCGCGCAAGCGATGTCGTGAATGCCGCCTGTGATGCGCTCGTCGCCGGACTCGACACCCCCTGCCTTCGGATCCTCGCCGCCTGCACGCGCGCCGAGGCTGACTACGACGTCCACGACCTGCTTCCCGCAGCACTCGACGAACTCGGCCTCACCTTCTATTCGGTCGGCAGCGAGGCCGGTCAGGAAGCCGCCGCCCGCGCCCTCGCCCGCCGCATGCTCGCCGGAGAACTCACGCCTCGAGAGTTCACCTTCCGGATCCACCAGCGCCACGGACATGAGCTGCCCCTGACCGAGCGCCTCGCTGAACTCGACGACGAGTACGACATCCTCGAATACGGCGACAGGACCGTGGACCAGGTCGATACCGAGGTCACGGCCGAAGCCCGCCGCCTCGCAGCCCACCCCGCGATTCCCGCCGAACCCACGGATTCGCGCAGCTGATCCGTACGGACCGACCCGCGAGTTCCCGCTGAACAGACTTCGGTTTCCCTGAACCCACGGGACTCGTGGGGTCTGAGACTGGTAGGCGCGCATGTTGAGGTGTCACGTATTCCACCTGCCAGGGCTGTGACTGGTCGCTCTGAGTAGCGAGGTCGGTGCTCGTGGCCTGGCCCTGGACAGGTAGGTTCACGGTGGTGTGTTCGAAGCACTTCTGAGGGGGAGATCACCGGTGGACGTTGTGGCGATCATGGAAGCACTGGCTGAACAGGGCATCACGGTGCTCTTCAAGGCCGACGCCGATCGGATGGCAGAGCGGCGCAAGCCCTGGACATTCGTGGCCAGTGGCGCCCCTTTGCGCGACGACATCCTCGTGCGAACCGATGCCGCCTAGGTGGAGCAGTGCCTCGAAGCCTGCCTGCCTCGCCTGCGCGAATTGGGCTTTTCGCTGCCCGAGTGACGAGAGTGGCCAACCGGGATACAACGTGCCGGCTCACCGCGTGTGGTCGCCGGGGGCGTATCGGCTCCAGGTGCCGCCAGCCTCGGTGACGAGCCGGGTGGCGGTCTTGTCGTGGTAGCCGAGGGCCTTGGCGATGACCGGCGCCGGGGCCTGGAGAACGAGGTGCCGGATGGCGGAGGTGCGGGCTCGTTGGGCCGGGACACCGATGTCACGGAGGAGGCCAAGCAAGCTGGTCGGGTTCATCGGCTGGCCCGGGCGGCGGCCAGGGAAGAGCCAGTGGGCGGAGAGGTTCACCGTGGGCGTGTGGGCCGGGAGTGAGCGGAGGTAGTCCCGAACGAGATCGGCGACGGGCTCGGGCAGGGGCGAGGGCGGGTCTCCGAGCCGGAGGTGGACCTGTTGGCCGTCGTCCAGGACATCGTCGGTCGTCAGGCGGACGATGCGGGTGAGGGGCTGGGCGAACAGCAGGACGAGACTGGCAGCGACGCGGATTTGCAGCGGGATGGCATCGCTGCCGAGGACGTGGCGCAGGGCTGCCAATCGCTGGTGCTGGCCCATGGGTTGTGGGTTGGTCGTCGTGCGGTAGGGGATGGCCAGCCGGGGCATGCGGCGTGTGTCCATGCACCAGCGCAGGAATGGCTGTGCCGCGCGGCGGGTGGCGTAGTTCTCGGTGTGCCAGGCGTCGAGATCAGCTTGGGTTGTCGCCGCCAGGGTGCTGCCTCGTTGGGTGAGCCAGGTGAGGAAGGCCGCGGCCTGGGTGGTCTGCTGGCGGTGTTCGCTGACGGTGCTGACGCTCAGCGGGCCGACATCTGCCTTGGCCCGCAGCTTGCGGAGCTGGTGCCAGTGGGCGAAGTGCCGCAGGAGCTGCTCGTGTTCGGGGTCCGTGGTCGCCGCGAGACGTTCGGCCAACCAGCGTTGGAAGAGCAGGAGCCGGCGGTCCTGCCGGGGCAGGACGCCGCATTCCATGAGCAGGTCGCGCAGGTAGGCGGCGGTCCGCCAGTTCGGCACCTGCTGGATCGCCTCGTGGGTGAGGGCGATGTTGCCGGTGGCGAGGTCCCTCAGCAGCGCGGGGACCTGCGGGTTGTTCAGCCAGATGAGGCGGCCCTTGGGCCGGTCCATTCCGACCAGCAGGTCGTGCAGTGGGAGCAGGCGCGGGTTGGGGTGGCCTGTGCCGTCCTCCAGGATGTCGGTGAGCCTGTTGGAGAGGGTGCAGCGTTCGCAGAGCCGGCCGCCGAGGAGGAGACCCTCGAAGCCGCAGCGGCTGCAGAAGAAGTCGCGGGTGATGCCTGCGCAGTCCCGGCAGAGCGGCTGGCCCTGATCGTTGCGGCCAGGCAGGAGCCGGTCGGTGGAGCATCCGGGGCAACGGCCCCGGACGTGCATGGCCCGCTCCAGGCAGGTGCGGCAGATCGGTCCGTCCGACCAGTTGGCGGACTTCGCTGCCCGCCGACCGCAGCGGGCGCAGTCGCGCAGGTGCCAGCGTTCGTACTGTTCGGGCGTCACGTCGGTCACCCCTTGTCGGTGAGCCGGACCCGTGTCGGCCGGCGGGCGGCGAGGTCGATCGGTGCGTCCTGTCCGGCGGTGCGACGGAGGCGGACGTTCTCGGCGGTGGTGGGGATCAGGTCGCTGGCGGTGCAGTCGAGGATGTCGCAGAGTGCGGCGAGCACCGACAGGGATAGCCGCTCGGGGGTTCCGGAGACGAGGCGGTGGACCTGGGAGGCGGACAGGGTGACCCCGCGTTCGGCCAGGTGCGGCATGAGTTCGGGGACGGTGAACATGCCGCGGGCGGCCATCAGCTCGCGCAGGCGCCACCGGTAGGTGATCTGGCGGGACATCACGAAGTCCTTCCCGGCCGCATCGCGGCCTCAACGGTGGCGTCCAGGGCCCGGCGAAGGGTGCGGGTGCGGAAGTCAGAGGAGACGCAGGTGTAGATCGCGGTGGTGGATGCGTACTCATGGCCGACCTGCTGCTGGACGAACAGCGGATCGTAGCCGTCTTCGATCAGGTGGGTGATGTACGACCTGCGTAGCGAGTGGAACTCCAGCGCCGGGTCCAGGCCGAGCGCATCGCGGTAGGTGGCGAAGCGGGAGTCCAGCCGCTGGAGCCCGATCCGCAGCCCTCGCTCGGAGGGCCACAGCGCGGGCCCGTGGGCGTGCCGCATGCCAGGCCGAACCTCGGTGACCCACTCCTCGATGACGACCGGCGTCCACTGCCAACGGTCAGCACGCTGCGGCGCTTGGGCGGCGAGCCCTTCTTCGCCTTCCCGTGGCGCACCATCAAGGTGCCGTAGTCGCCGAACTCCCGGCCGTGCGGGTTGGGACCGAAGTCGATCTCGTCGAGCATGCGGGTCTCGTTGCGGCGCAGGCCGTAGCCGTAGGCCGTCTTGAACAGCGCCGCGTCCCTGAACGCCGGCAGCCAGCCCTTGCGTCCCTTGCCCCGGACGCGTACCACCTGCTCGTCGGCGTAGTCGAACAACGCCTCCAGCTCGGGTCGGGTGAAGGCACGGCGCTCAGGTTCGCCCTCGCCTTCGTCCGCGTGGACCGCTGCGTTCCAGTCGTGGACCACCTGGACCGGGTGCGTCCCGAACCGCAGCAGGCACTCCTCCGCCCAGCCGTACGCCGGGTTGGTCACGAAGTCGCAGAACTGCCGTACTGAGCCTTGGTAGTTGCGCACCGTCGACCGCGCGCAGCCCCGCACCGAGCGGAGGTCCACCGACCACTCCTCGACGTGCTGGGGCGCCCACTCCCACGGCAGCCCATCCGCGTGCCGGGCGAACGCGCGCACCGTCCGCTCCTGGTCACCGACGTAGCCGAACGACAGATTCCTGGCCAGCTGCTGGTTGCGCCAGCCGGCCAGCATGGCCTCGAAGACCTGCTCTTCCGGCCGCAAGAGCGGCAGGCCGTCGACCAGCTGCAGCCGCGCCGAGCCCGGCACCAGGGTGTAGCCACCCATCCGATCACTCTCCGTCCATCGCATTCGACGCGAGAATCTCGCATCAGATGCGACCGAGGAGCGTTTTCCCAGGTCAGTACCTCGAAGGAGTGAAGACAACCGCCCGCCACTGCCAGGTCCGGTACTGTCCGACAGAGGTACCCCGGCCTACCGTCCGGCCAAGGCCAGCGCCCGAATCCGGGATAGCGGGGCAGTCATCCAGGTCCGGAGTCGCCAGTTCGCATCAGCTGCAATTGGCGTCGGTAGGAACATCGAACCGGAAACTGGCGCTAAGTCAGGTCGGTCCTCACCGACGAGCTGGGCTTTCGACTTCATGGCTCGCTGCCGTCCGCGCGCAGGGCGCCCGCCCAGCCCCCATGCGACGGCCCGTACTCCTCGCTCTTCCATCCCGTAACCGCTCTCCTTGCTCAACCGGCCTGAGACGGGCTGCCAGGACGACGTGCAGCCGCGGGAAGGTCTTGGAGCGGGTGTAGCGGTGGCGCTGCCAGAACGGGTACGTGCCGCCGATGGTGCAGCGGGCTCCCTCCCAGACGCGGTGCCCGGCGTAGCGCTCGTAGTCCCAGACCTCCTTGGCGAGGCGGGCCTGGGACATGGTGCCGTTGTCGAGTTCGAAGGGGCGGACCTCGCTGGTCGGGGTCGGCACGGCGAGGACGGCGTCGGTGTTGAAGCTCAGGCCGGTCTCCTTGATGGCGTGGTTGACCTCCACCTGCCAGTCGGTCAGGTGACCCGCAGCACCTATGCGCGGTGTTCAACATCACTCCGGAGACCGGACTCCGCTACACCCGCTTCTTCCACCCCGACCCCACGGACAGCGACGACGTATCCGGCTGCAACATGGAGACATCGTGACCGACCACCACGCTCACCTGCTCGCCGCCATCGTCGAGGTCGGCGGTGAGCTGGAGCTCCCAGCTACCCGTAACGGGCGCTTCAGGGGGCGGTCATCCCAGAAGGCTGCGCGGTCAGCGCCGGCCGCCGCCGATGCGGCGATCGTCGGCCAGTGCGGTCAGCGGGCCGAACTCGCGGGCAAGCTGGTTCCACGTCAGAACCTCGCCACAGCGGGCCGGGAACTCCTTCGGGTTGAACTCGGGCATGGTCCAGGTGCCAGTGCCCCGGTCCCGCAGCCACAGGTCCCCGTCACCGTCGACCACAGTCGGCGGGACCGGTACGGGCTCGGCCTGATCGGTGGGCTCCCAGGTGACCCGGCCCGGGTGGGAAACGCGGCGCAGCTCGGTGGTGGCCAGCCGCGCGGCCAAGTCACGGGTGGACTCTTCGGCGTCCTTGACCGACGCGAGTCGGAATGCGTCGTCAAGTACGGGCAGGGCTGGATTCTTGCTGCGCTTTGAACTCATACGCTGACTACCTCCGGCGGGGGGCGTCACATCCGTTATGGCACCCCGTAGAGGAACACGGTATCCGAGGCGGGAGCCGGGCCGGCTACGACCACTGTCCAGGTGGAGGCGCTGGCACACCGGGCGGTGGGGCTAGAGCGTGTCTCTCAGGGCTGCCTGTGAGTCCGTCAGCAGTGGGCGTACCCAGTCCGTGGCCGGTGGGCAACTCGCTCGACAGGTCTCGGGAGGCCATGGCCCGCTACACGGGGTCGGGTCAAGCGGGCCAGCCTCTCGCGTGATGGTGCGGTCGCACCAGTCGCAAAGCACCGTTGCGTGGGCACCTGCGGCCTCAAGGGCACCGGCCGCGTCCTGGGCGGCTTCGAGCCAGTCGGGTTCTGTGACCGCTACGGGCGCACTGTCCAGCAGGAGCTTGCTGTTCCAAAGGCTGAGGCCGGTGATCGTTCGGATCGCACGGATCGCCTCCGCCTTCCGGTCTCCTGACTCCGTGAGCAGAACTCGGAATCCTGGCTCTTCCACACACCCTCCCCGGCGGCCTTACGCTGTCCAGCCAGTGAACCATCCCCGCAGCTGAGCGCCATGGGGC
The DNA here is from genome assembly GCF_041200175.1 of Streptomyces sp. R33. Lineage (NCBI taxonomy): Bacteria > Bacillati > Actinomycetota > Actinomycetes > Kitasatosporales > Streptomycetaceae > Streptomyces > Streptomyces sp. R33. Next base: position 167,868 of record NZ_CP165727.1, read on the forward strand.
GGACTATCGCCGGGCCCAGACAAGGATGGCGACGAGGTTGAGTGCGGCCTGGAAGGCGATGGCGAGCTTGTCCGTCCGCATGGCCAGGCCGCGCCACTGCTTGAACCGGTTGATGCATCTGAGGTTCCCCCGCAGCGCGGGAGTGGCTGACTAGCTGGTCAGAGCGGGTTGACGTGGTTTCAGGTTCACTTGTTCGGTCGCTGCCTGGTCGGCGTAGTACTTTGAGCTTGCTCCGCTTCGACGGACACCATTGGTGTGGTGGTCAGGCCGCGAGTACGGTCTCGTATTCGGCGGGACTTCGGTAGCCGAGGCTGCTGTGTAGCCGTTGCAAGTTGTACCAGCTCTCGATCCACTCGAAGATCGCAGTGCGGGCGAGAGCCCTGCTGGGCCAGGGTTTCGTGCCGAGCAGTTCCCGTTTGATCGTCGCGAAGAAGGACTCGGCGAGGGCGTTGTCCCAGCACTGTCCGGTGCGGCCGACCGATAGCTGGACGTCGAACTCACCTGCCAGGGACGCGAATTGCTGGCTGGTGTACTGCTTGGACTCAACCGGTCGTTGCAACACTGGTCTGTTGGAGCAACAGTAGCTGCTCGTTGAATGCTTCGGCCGGGGTCTTCCAACCGAGTGTCTTGCGTGGCCTGGTGTTCAGTGTGTGGGCGACGGCTTCGATTTCTTCGGCGGACCAGCGCGAGAGGTCGGTGCCCTTCGGGAAGTACTGGCGCAGGAGTCCGTTCGTGTTCTCGTTCGTGCCTCGCTGCCATGGGCTGTGGGGATCGGCGAAGAATACGGGGATGCCGGTCTCGATGCGGAACTGCGCGTGTGCCGACATTTCCTTGCCGCGGTCCCATGTCACGGACCGTGTCAGCTGCTCGGGCAGCGTCGACATAGTGTTGGCGAGTGCCTTCTTCATGGAGATCGCTCCGTAGCCGGCCAGCGCGGGGCCGTTCTTCGTTCGAGGGATCGTGCCGTATCCGTCCTCGCGGGGCAGATGGACTAGCATCGTGAACCGGGTCGACCGCTCGACCACGGTGCCGATCGCGGAACGCTCCAGCCCGATGATCAAATCACCTTCCCAGTGACCGGGAACAGCACGGTCCTCGGCCTCGGCGGGCCTTTCGCTGATCAACGCTTCCGGCGTGACGTGCGCCCAAGTCTTCCGCCGTGATCGCGCTCGCGGCACACGCAGAGCGCGACCGGTCCGAAGACACAGGATGAGCTCGCGTTTCAGCGCTCCGCGGCCCTGAATGTAGAGGGCCTGATAGATCGCCTCGTGGCTGATGCGCATGGACTCATCATCCGGGAAGTCAACCTTGATCCGGTTCGCGACCTGCTCCGGACTCCATGCCTGGACCCACGCCCGATCCTTGCGATGTGGCTTGTTCCGTCCCGTCCACTCGCCTGTCGCGGGACCCGCGATCGCCCTGCCGCGTGACGTGCTGATCTGACCGGACAGCCGCTCGTGGACGTAAGCGTGCAACCGCGGGTTGGCAACCAGCTTCGCCGTTTTCGGCCGGCGCGCGGCCATGTCGGCCTTCCACTGGGCGACTGATGCCCGATAGTCACTCCTGCCGCCTCTGGTGGCCGCGTTGCGCCGCAGTTCACGGGAAATCGTTCCCGGATCACGACCGACGTCTCGAGCGATCTGGCGAACTCCCTTGCCCTGGGCTTTGAGGAGCGCGATTTCCTCCCGCTCACGAAACGACAGGTACCTGCCCGAACAGGGCTTCGTATCGAACGGCCGCATACCGCCACACTGGCGGAACCAGCGCGTCGCGACCGCCGGCGCCACGCCGACAATGCCCGCGGCCTCCTCGGCAAGGAGGCCCTTCGCGATCTCCGCCCAGAACGCCACTTCGACGTGTCGCTGGTACTTCGGATGCCCCGGAGACCTCAGCTTCGGACGCACCGCCCGATCCGCTGCCCGCTGACGACGAACCACCCCACACCTCCATGATCATGAGGTGTTGCGACGACCAGTTGAATCCGCCCTGGCATCCGCGGTCCGAGTGGAAGATCACCGGCCGGGTGGGGCGGCGCCGCCGGCAGGCGGTCGTAAGGGCTTCGGCGACCAGGTCGGTCCGCAGATGATCGGCGGTTGCCCAGCCGACGACACGGCGGGAGGCGATGTCGATGACGGTGGCCAGGTAGAGCCAGCCCTGATCGGTCGGGATATACGTGATGTCGCCGCACCAGCGGACGTCGAGTGCGGCCGGGTCGGGTGCGAAGTCGCGCCCGATGAGGTCGGGCCTCGCGGCGGCCCGCGGGTCGGGGACGGTGGTCACGTGTCGCCGCCTGCGGTGCCGGCCTTCGAGTCCGGCGTCCCGCATCAGTCTGGCCACGCGGCGCCGTCCGCATCTTTCGCCCTCGCGTTGCAGAACGGCGTGGAGGCGTGGGGCCCCGTAGGTGCCACGGGAGTGCTCGTGGGCCTCGGTGATCTTCTCGGTCAGCTCCAGGTCGCGGACCGCGCGGGGGCCGGGAGTTCCGTTGCGGCGGGCATAGAAGGCGGTGCGGGAGACCTTGAGCAGTTCACACGCGCGCTTGACGTTGTGGTTGCTCTGCTTCTCCGCCTCGATGAACGGGTGCACCGTCACCGGGTCTCCTTCGCGAAGAAAGCCGTGGCCCGCTTGAGGATGTCGACGTCCTCGCGCAGGCGGCGGTTCTCCCGCCGCAGCGCGGCCAGCTCCTCACGCTCGCTGCTGGTCAGCCCGTCTCGCTCGCCCGCGTCGACCTCGGCCTGCTTGACCCAGTCCCGCACCGCGGTCTCGGTCAGATCGAAGTCCTTGGCTATCTGACCGACCGAGCGGTCACCGCGCCGGCACAGCTCGACGATCTCGGCCTTGAACTCCGACGTGAACGAACGGCGAGGGCGAGGCTTCTTCTTCCCCATGCTCTCCATGATGGACATCCTCCCGGGGACGAACCCCAGATCTCGAATGTCCGTCAAAGCGGATCAAGCCCACAGGTGCCCATATCTCTCCTCGCGTGGCCGTCTGGGGATCCTCGCGCTGGCCACCGACAGCGAGGTCAGGAGGCAAGCAGTACCCGCTTGCGCAGGAGCTTGAAGCCAGCGCGTCCGTACATCTGCCGCTTCACCGGGCCCACCGCCTCCCCGTGCTCGGTGCACCAGGACACGGGGACCAGGCCGCCGCAGTCGTACGGCTTGCAGACGCGCTCCTCCCCCAGCACCGCCAACGGCCCCGCGCCGGGCGCGGTCAGCCGGCGCACCGTCGCCCCCGACTCTCCGGCCGTCAGCTCGGCCAACGCATCGGAGTCGGCGTCGGTGGACCAAGCCGGACAACTGGTCCTCGCCGGCCGCGTCGTCGGCCAGGGCCAGCCATAGGCCATCGAGACGGAACCGGTGCGTGGCGCCCGCGGCCCCGCCCAGCACCAGCGAAGCGGCCGTCGGCCCCATGGGTACTTCGATCTTGTCGTGGGCGAGGAGCCAGGCGACGACCTGGCGGCGGTCGAACTGCGGGTGTACGTCCGTGCCGGCCACCGGGGCAGGGAAGTCGGGGTGCCGGCGGCGCCAGTTCACCACCGCGGCCCGGCCCACCCTGGTCATGCGCGCCACCTCCGCCAACAACACCCGCTCCCACCCCGGGGCCGGCTCAAGCGCAGCGAGCGGGGAGCGGCGGCCGGCCGTGACGGTGCGCACGGCCCGCCAGTCCACGGAAGGGCGGAACCCGCAACCTTCCATGGACGTGATCCAGGCGGGAGCATCCTGGTATCGGTGGACGGGGGTGGCAGACCATGGGGCGTAGACGGAGTGCGTGGGCCGGGTCGGCGGTAGCGGGAGCAGCCGCAGTGGTGGCGGCTGTGCTGGGGCCGGTGACCAACTACGCCAGTGAGGCGGTGCCTGGCTGGGCGGCGCAGGCGTGGGTGATCTGGCCGGTGTTCGCCGTGCTGGTGGCGGTCAGCATCGGGCTGGTGCTGTGGGGCCGGCATCTGGATGCCGCAGCAAGGCCCCCGGCGCGGCTGGCACCGGTGAGCCGACTGGCCCGAGGCCAGCAGGCTTCGTTACGCCCCCCGTATGTTCAGCGCGTGCGGGGGCGTGAGGGCGAACTCGCCGTGCTGGCAGGCATGCTTCGGCGGCCACAAGGCCGGTTCGCGGTGCTGTGCGCGGTCGGCGGGATGGGCAAGACAACGGTGGCCGCGCAACTGGCCACCCAGGCCGAGGCGGCGGGCTGGCGAGTGTTTTGGGTGCGCTGGCGCGACGGTGCCGAGCTGGCGCAGCAGATGGTGCAGGCGGCGCTGGCCTGCGGCCTGCCAGAGGCAGAGCTGGCGGCCGCGCGAGCGGGGCAGGCGAGCCTGCCGGATGTGGTCTGGCGACAGTTGGGCCGGGTGCGGCGGTGGCTGCTGGTGGTGGACAACGCCGACGAGCCGCACGAGATCGGCCCGGCAGGGGAGCCGGTGGCGGACTATCGCGGCTGGATCCGTCCTCACGGCCGGGGCTTGTTGCTGGTGACCAGCCGGGATGGCAGCGAGCAGACCTGGGGTCCGTGCGCACAGCTGCTGCCACTGGAGCCGCTGCCGGTGCGGCCTGCGGGGCAGGTCCTGCTGGACGCTGCTCCCGCAGCCGGCACCGCCGAGCAGGCCCGGGAGCTGGCGGCGCGACTGGGCGGGCTGCCACTGGCGTTGCACGCGGCTGGCACCTATCTGGCCGGACCCACCAGCCGCTACCGCACCTTTGCCGCCTACCGCCAGGCCCTGGAACAGGAACTGCCGTTCTTGTTGGGAGCGGCGGACCCGAATGCCTCCCATCCGCAGGTCGCCCGCGCCGTGGTACGGCACACCTGGGAGGTGTCCTTGGATCAGCTCGCCGGGGAGGGCAACGCTTTGGCCCGCCCCGTGTTGCGACTGCTGGCCCTGCTGGCTCAGGCCCCCGTCCCACTGTCCCTGATCACCCCGGACCTGCTATCCGTCGTCACCGGACACGACATCACCGCGGTGGCCCTGGAGGCCGCGTTCGCCGGCCTGCACCGCTACGGTCTCCTCAGCCTGCCCGACTCTCCCGGCAGCACCGGCCCGGCGTCGGGCAGCAGTGAGGGGGCGCAGGTGGTGCTGCATCCCCTGATCCGAGAGATCAACGCTGTCGCCCTCGCGGCCGAGACCTCCGATCTCGCCGTGTGGCACCGGGCTCTTGCCGAGCGGCTGACCACGGCTGTGCACGAGGCCAACCAGCGCGGGCGCGCTGGTTGGCCTGCAGCCGTGCTCCTCGCCCCCCACCTGCCGCTGCTGCCCGACTACGCGGACCCGCGCACCGCCACACACCACCGCACCACTCTCAACGCCCTGGCACAGGTGCTGCAGAAGGCTGGCGCTTTCGGTGCGGCGCGCCTGCTGCATGAACGGGTCCTCGAGGTCGAGACCCGCATGCTGGGCCCCGAGCACCCCGATACCTTGACCAGCCGCAACAACTTGGGCAATGCGTTGTTCGGAATGGGAGAGCCGGCCGAGGCAATACGCCTGCTCCGGCAGACCCTGGAGGACCGCGCCCGCATCCTGGGCCCCGAGCACCCCGATACCTTGACCAGCCGCAATGACCTCGCATGCGCTTTGGATGGGACGGGTGAGCATGCCGAGGCGGTGGGTCTGCTGCGGCAGACCCTCAACGACCGTACCCGTGTCCTGGGCCCCGAGCATCCGCATACCCTGGCCAGCCGGGACAGCCTCGGTCTCGCGCTGGATGGGATGGGCGAGCACGCACAAGCAGTGCGCATGCACCGGAGCTCCCTGGAGGACCGCATCCGTGTCCTGGGCCCCGAGCACCACCTCACCCTGCTCAGCCGCCACAACCTCGCCAGCGCCCTGACCAGGGCGGGTGAGCAAACGGAAGCGATACGGCTGCTGCGGCAGGCGCTCAACGACCACGCCCGCGTTCTGGGCGACGGGCATCCGCACACGCTGGCCAGCCGGGACAGCCTCGGTCTCGCGCTGGACGGGATGGGCGAGCACGCACAAGCAGTGCGCATGCACCGGCAGACCCTGGAGGACCGCACCCGCATCCTGAGCCCCGAGCACCCGGATACCCTTGCCAGTCGCCACAACCTCGCTCTCGCTTTGACCAGTGCAGGTGAGCGGGCCGAGGCGATAGACCTGCTGCGCCGAACCCTCGATGACCGCGTCCGCATCCTGGGCGACGAGCACACGCATACCTTGAGCACCCGCAACGCGCTGGAGACAGCGCTGGCCATGTCCACCCAACGGCCACAGAGCCGGTGGTGGCACTGGCTGCGGCGAAGGAACGTCGCAGCCGGTGGCGGTTGAGGAGGCCCTGTATCCCCGAGCCGCCACCAAGCGACAAGTAGCACTCTGTAACTATTGTTGCATTGCGTGAGCTTAGCGGTGGTTGGGTCCACGGCTGTGAGTGTCGGCAAACGACCGTCTGCCGACACTCACACCCGCGATCACGAACCCGCAGGTGGGCACCGTCGACAACCCGCGTCGGAAATCAACGTCGGAGAACGGTCCTTCGGGTAGTTTCCAACAATCTTCTTGGCTACTGACGCACTTCGACGGCCAACCAGAACCCCGATCATCAGATTGCCTGTCCGCCCGCCTCGCCCAAGCCCGCCGCAAGGAGCGGTTCCCGGACCTCATCGACCCGCTGCGCGAGGTCCACATACCGCCGGCATGGCCGGACACCGGTGCGTTCCTCCGGGCTGCCCCCGACTGGTTCGCTCTGGACCGGACCGCCGGCCAGGCGACCGCCCTCTACGTGGCCTGCGAGAAGGACACCCTGCGGGCCCAGCTCACGGGCTGGATGGAGCGTTCGGGCATTCCCGTGCTCGTCGTCCGCGGCTTCGGCAGCCAGAGCTACGTCCAGGTCGTGCGCGAGTGTACGGCCCGGGACGAGCGGCCTGCCGTGCTGCTCTACGTGGGGGACTTCGGCGACCATGCGGACCGCCCGTCTGCGCAGCTCAAGAGGATAGAAGGAAGGGCGCGCCATGACTCGATCCTTTCATGGAATCGAGTCTCTACCGAACCCGGAGCGGTTCAGCCAGGATCGTGTCCTACCGGCGGCACCGAACACCGCACCGGAGTGCAGATCGGCAACCAGTGAGCAATCCGGCAGGCGGGGATGATGTTGCAGTCCGAAATGAGCGGATCCCGCCCCATCATCGACGGGGCGGGATCCTGACATCTCAGCAGTCACCGGTATGGACGCGGACCGGGAGCCGGCCCACGGGCGGGCCCTCGCACGCAACTTGCTCGTCAGCCTTCAGGGCGATTGGCGCCTGCCGCTTCCCGAGATTCACATTGTGCGATCACGGCTCTTCTGCAGTTCAGGCCACAGCCGTGTCCCACTCGATGGCCTTGAGTCGGCTATTGAGACGGTAACTGGGACCGTTGATGGAGATCACGTCGCAGTGACGCAGGAGGCGTCGCGGATCGCGGTGGCCAGGACTTCATCACTGAACACCTGTATGACCTCGAACAAGACCTTCAGTCGCCTCGTCCGCCCGTCCGCCACCCTGGGCAGCGGCAGCGGCCAGGGCGGCGGATGCGCGTGAAGGATGGCAGCCGGATGCGGATCGGCTATGGCCTCACGTTCCCGGGACGCTTTCCGGGCAACTGTCAGAGGCCTGCCCGGGCGAGGATCCGATCCATCTGGGCCCTTGGCAGGGCGGGGTTGGCCGCCGCATCATCGGCGACCTTTGGTTCGGGGTCCGCAAGCAGCAGCTCCAGCAGTTCCGTGGTGATGTTGGGGTGGCGGGCCGTGCCGGCACGCAGGAACGAATCCGCGCAGGCTGCGAGCTGTCGCAGGTCCGCAACAGGCAGCTCGGGGTCCTTCAGCGCGAGGACGCGAACTCTTGGGTCCGGCTCGTCCATGAAACCGCGCAACGCCTGGCGGGGGAAGTTGGGGTGGTCCACCAGCAGCGGTCGGACGTGGGAGACCTCGCCGTGGGTGCGAAGCAGCTTGAGGAGGACGTGCGGCGGTGTGCTGGGCCGGTGGGCGGCCGCGCGGCGCACGGACACGTCGGGGTCGGCGTCCAACTGCGACCAGGCTTCATCCGGCAGGTCGCGTCCGGCCGCCACTTCTCGCCGGAAGACCGCATGCGGGCATTGCAAGTAGGTCAGCCGCTCGGCGAGTGGGGCGTCCCGCAGCCAACTCGGGCTGTAGGGCGACCAGTGGAGGGCGAAAGCGGCCGCGTCGCTGCCGGCCGCGTCTTCGGCCTCCACCCGCGCGAGCAGCCGGTCCCGGGTCTGGGGGGCGGTGTGGCGGTTGTAGGCCACCGACGCGCACCGCCGGGTCCTCGCTGTCCAGCAGATGGGTCACCATGTCGGCGGTCAGGTGAGGATTGCCGGCCACGGCGTGCAGTACGGCCTCCTCCCCCGTGGCCAGCAGCCGCGCGAACTGGTCGGGCGTCAGCGGAAGATACTGACTTCCGCTCGTTGGGGTGAACCGTTGTGAAGTCCCTGATGGGTGTGGGTGGGTGCCTGTATCCGTGGTGTGTGAGATATGCGGATGGGGGCGGGCTGACACCTGCGGGGCGTCAGCGCCGGGAGACGGTACGGATGCAAGCGGCCGAACTGTTCGAGCAGCAGATCGCGGTGTCGGAAGTCGCACGTAGGCTGCGGGTGAGCGTGAAGTCGGCGTATCAGTGGCACCAGTTGTGGCGGGATGGTGGCGTTGAGGCTCTGGCCTCCCGGGGGCCGAGCGGGTCACGGTGCCGCCTGTCCCCGCGGTGCCTCGAAAAGCTGGCGGGGTTCTTGGAGGAAGGTCCGGCCGCGCATGGCTGGGTGGAGGACAGGTGTGGACCGCATCAAGGGTGGCGATCTTGATCGGCAGGAAGTTCCACGTCTCCTACAGCGTCTCCGGTGCCACCCGGTTGATGCACCGGCTCGGCTTCAGCCCTCAAGTCCCCGCCCGGCGGGTCGCTGAGCGCGATGAGCAGGCCGTGACCGCGTGGAAGGTGGCGACCTGGGCGGAGGTAAAAGGGTCCGGGCGGCCTGCGGGGGCTACGTCTGCTTCGAGGATGAAGCCGGCTTCACCCGACGGTCGCCCCGGGGAGGGACCTGGGGCCGGCGGGGCCGCACTCCGGTCGTGACGGTCAGCGGCCGGCGTTCGGGACGGCTGTCGGTGGCCGGGCTGATCGCGATGCGGCCGGGTTCGAGAACCCGTCTGTGTCACCGCCTCCAGACTCACCCAGCCGGCAAAGGAACACGTCGCAGTATGAGCGAGCGGGACTTCATCGCGCTCGTCGACGGAACCCATCACCTGGTCAGGGCGCCGATCGTGCTGGTCTGGGACCGGCTCAACACCCATGTCTCCCGCAGGATGCGGGAACTCATCGCCGAACGCGAGTGGCTGACGGTGTTCCTGCTGCCCGCCTACTCACCCGACCTGAATCCCGTCGAAGGCGTCTGGGCCCACGTCAAGCGCAGCCTCGCCAACCTCGCTGTCATGGCCCTCGACCGACTCGAAGCCCTGGTCCATAACCGGCTCAAACGCCTTCAATACCGGCCCCACACCCTCAACGGCTTCATAGCCGGCACCGGCCTCACCCTCGACACCCCATCTTCACCTTGAAACGCCGAAGTCAGTAACGCCCGACGTGGGCCTGGACGGCCGGATCGGCGAGGCAACGCTCGTAGAGCATCTCCGGAACCCCCGGGTGCTCGCTTCGGCTAGCCGCAGCACGGACATCGGGGTCCGGATCGGTGAGCAGTGCCACCTGCACGGCCATCGGCCGGTCCCGCCAGACAACTGCGACCATCGCACGCAGCTTGGGGTCGGAGGTGGCCGCGAGTTCCAGCGGCGGACGGTCGTAGGCCTCGACCAGGTCCTTGATGCCCATTGGTACCGCGCGTTCCACCATGTGCCGGACGAAGTCTGCGAAGGCGCTGCGGATCGCAGGGTCGGGGTGCGCGGCGATCCGGCGGCGCATCGCCGGGGAGATCCGGCGCCCGTGCAGGCTTACTGCAGTATCGCTGCCGCCGTTGGTCAGTAGGGCTTCGACCACCGCATCCGGTAGCTGCCCCTTGCGCGACTCCAGTCCGTGCCGGCCAGCCGCGTGCGCAGCCAGGCGCACCATGACGTCCGCTGGGGCAGCGGGGTTTCTCCCCAGCCCGGACAGCAGCGGCTGTTTGAGATGGACCATGCGCCCACGCTAGCCGGGCTGCCCCAGCGGCCCGCAACCGCCCCTACCCAACACCGCGTCAGCCGCGGGTCTACCGCCGGCCTGTCGACCGCCTCCCCGCCGGCGAGACCAGCCGCGTCCGCGACTTCCAGCGTGCCAAGGCCGCTGGGCGTCAGCGTTGAGCGAGCGCTGAGGGCTGTCCTACCTTTCAGGCGTGGGTCTGCTCCGGTCATTCGTAGGATCGGAGGACCCGGGGGCTCCGGGTATGGCTGTAAGAACTGCTATCGGAATGACTTCAGGCGTCGCCAGCAGATGAGTGAGCAAGCGAGGCTGAGGAAGGCTTCGTGGATGTCGTCGCGGACTTCCCAGCGGATCCGCAATCGGCGGAACCAGTGGAGGTGGGCGAAGGCCCGCTCGACAACCCAGCGTTCGGTGCCGAGGCCGGAGCCGTGTGGGACGCCGCGTCGGGCGATGACGGGTTTCACGCCCAGGGCCCAGGCCAGGCGTCGGTACTTGTCATGGTCGTAGCCGCGGTCCCCGAGCACCGTGTCGGGCCGCCGACGGGGCCGGCCGCGCTTGCCGCGAACCGGTGGGACGGCCTGGAGGAGGGGGATGAACTGGGTGACGTCGTTGCGGTTGCCGCCAGTCAGGATGGCGGCAAGCGGAATGCCGGTGGCATCGGTGATCAGGTGGTGCTTGCTGCCATTCCTGCCCCGGTCAACGGGGCTTCGCCCTGTTTTGGAGCCCCCTTTAACGCGCGTATGTGGGAGCCGTCGACCACGGCCCGCGAGAAGTCCAGAGCGCCGGCCCCGCGGAGCCGGGCCAGAAGGGTCTCGTGCAGCCGCGGCCAGACGTCGGCCTCGGTCCACTCAGCCAGGCGCCGCCAGCAGGTCATGCCCGATCCGAACCCCAGTTCCTGCGGGAGGTGTTCCCACGCGATCCCGGTGTGCAGAACGAACAGGATGCCCTGGAACACCAGCCGGTCCGGATGCCGCTTCCGACCAGGATGACGAGTCCGTCGCTCCACCCTCGGCAGGAGCGATTCGATCACCGCCCAGAGTTCATCGTCCACTTCCCACGGCTTCCGCCGAGCCACCCCACACCCCCAGATCAACGTTCTCAGGGACATCCAACCAGCCCGAAGATCATTTCGTTAGGGGTTGTAAAGGCTGAGCCGCTGGATGGCTTACGGGACTTGGCCGCCCGGAGCCCCGCGACGACTCGACCGCTGATTGGGAGACGCGACTCGATCGCTGCCGTAGGACAACGTCGGCGAGGTCGTCTGCGAAATCAGTTCGAGACGACTGCCGGAGGGGAACTTGCCTGAGATCTGGGCCGGAGTGGACATCGGCAAGACGCATCACCACGCCGTGGTGATCAACGCAGCGGGCAGCCGGCTGCTGTCTCGCCGGATCCAGAACGACGAAGCTGAGCTGCTGGTGCTGATAGGCGATGTGCTGGCGATATCCGAAGACGTGTTGTGGGCCGTCGAGCTTAACCATGGCGGTGCCGCCCTTCTGATCGGCTTGCTTACCGCCCATGACCAGCCGTTCGCGTATTTGACCGGCCTGGCAGTCCACCGGGCCTCGGCCACCTACCGCGGTGAGGCAAAGACCGACGCGAAGGACGCCTGTGTCATCGCCGACCAGGTCCGCATCCGCCGGGACCTGGGCCTGCTCAGACCCGGGGACGAGATCGCCGTCGATCTACGCACCCTGACTACCCGGCGCTTGGACGTAGTCTTCGACCGCACCCGGCAGATCAACCGTCTCCGGGCCCAGCTGCTGGAGCTCTTCCCTGCTTTGGAGCGGTCGCTGGACTTGACCAACAAGGGTCCGGTGATGCTTCTGACCGGCTACCAGACTCCGGCTGCCATCCGCCGCGCCGGCGCGAAGCGGATCGAGACCTGGCTGAAGAACCGCACGGTCAAAGGCGCCGTCACACTCGCGCACACCGTCGTGGAAGCCGTCCAGGCCCACGGCACCGCCCTGCCCGGGAGAAAGTGGCTGCCGCCATGGTGGTCCGCCTCGCGAAGGGGGTGATGGCTCTCGACGAGGAGATCGCGGAGCTCGACGCGCTCATCGAGGCCAGGTTTCACGAGCATCCACACGCCGAAGTGATCCGCAGCCTGCCCGGCATGGGGCCCAGGCTCGGAGCCGAGTTCATCGCCGCAACGGGCGGCGACGTGGACGCCTTCGGGAGTGCCGACTGCCTGGCCGGCTTCGCCGGCCTGGCCTCTCAGCCCCGAGACTCAGGACGCGTCAGCGGCAACCTGCGCAGACCCCGCCGCTACCATCGCGGCCTGCTTCGGACCATGTACTTGTCGGCGATGGCCAGCCTCAAGTCCTGCCCGGCCTCGAAGGCGTACTACCGGCGGAAACGGAACGAAGGGAAGGGCCACAAGCAAGCTCTCCTGTCCCTCGCATGCCGACGTATCAACGTCTTGTGGGCAATGATTCGTGACGGAGAGCGCTGCAGGCCTTCACTCCCGGTCGCGGGAACGGCTTGACATCAGCATTGGGAAGTCCCGTAAATGATCTTTGAAGGGTCCCGAGTCGTTTCTGACCATCAACCGCCGATGCGATCAACAGGAGACTCCCCCGTGTGGGGGATCACGATCGTCCGCACGGCCGACGCCCTGTCGTCGGAGGTTCGGCGACGGTGGAGTCATGCCGATCAACCTTGCTCTGGGTGACACCGAGCGTCCGGTTCCGCGTTGGGCGCTCCGTTTCGCGAAGGCCCTCCCGTTCGTCGTCCTGCCGCACTGCCTGTGGAGGCTGCCGTTCGCCTTCGGCTTCTCGATGGGACTGGTAGATCCGTCGGCACCGTCCATGCCGTGGTGGGCCTCGGCCTACGTGTTCGGGCTGAGCGTGCTCACCGAGGCACTGGCCCTGCTCTGTACCGGCCTGGTCAGCGGGTGGGGCGAGAAGGTCCCGGACTGGGTGTCGCTGATCGGCGGTCGGCGGGTCGCGCCGCTCGCCGTGATCATCCCGGCGGTCTTGGGTGGACTGGGCCTGGTCGCGCTGTGGGACACCATGCCCCTTGCCTGGTTCGGCCTGATGGGCTTTCACGAGGTCGCCTTCAGCAACGGCTGGTGGATGGTCCTGGCACGTGTGTGCATCAGCCCGGTGATGCTGTGGGGCCCGATCGTGCTCGCCCTTACCTACGCCTACTACCGACGTCGCAGAGCAGTCTGACTCCCACAGGCCAGGCGGTGTGAACTGTGATGATCTCGACGTGGCTGGTGTGATCACGGCGTCAGAGCCGTCCTGGATAGCCCCGTTCACCGGGTTGAGCCCGCCTGCCTTCGGGAAGTTGGTGACGGTTCTGCGGCGCGAGGGTGCGGATGCGATTCGCAAGGCCCTGCCGTTCAGCCTTCCGCTGGAGGACCGGGCGCTGCTGGTCGCGGCGTACTGGCGCACGAACCTGACGATGCGGCAACTCGCACCGCTGTTCGGGGTGTCCAAGTCGGCAGCAGACCGCATCATCGACCATCTGGGGCCGATGTTCGCGCTCCTGCCCCGCAAGCGGTTCGCCAAGGACACCGTGCTCATTGTGGACGGCACCCTGGTCCCCACCCGCGATCACACCGTGGCCGAGCAGTCCAAGAACTACCGGTACTCCACCAACCACCAGATCGTCATCGACGCCGATACCCGCCTGGTCGTCGTGGTCGGCCGGCCGCTCGCCGGGAACCGCAACGACTGCAAGGCCTGGGAGGAATCCGGCGCCAAAGCCGCCATCGGCAAGACACTCACCATCGCCGACCGGCCACTCGACCAGCAGTGGAGGTGTCCGACGCCCGCCGCGACCGACGGCCCGCGGTGCAGCCGCACGCCTACGATGCGGAGTCCGGCTACGGGCTCCGCATCGTGGACACCCTCGCCTCCGACTGGGGGGCATGGACCGGCTGATCGGCAAGACGGTCTGGGCCGAGCTGGCCCACCGGACGAGTGCGCGGACGTAGGCGCCGACACCCCCTGTCAGTGGCAGCCGTTATCTTGCGCTCGGCAGGATCGGGCGCGAGCAGGCGGTGGCAGATGGAACGGGGATCGGGGACGGTCGTCGAGGTGGGGTACGCGGAGGGCTGGGACCCGGCGTCCCGTACCCCCGGGCGGGCGCTGTCCGCCGGGGAGGCGCGGGCGCGGGACGCCGAGGGGCTGCCGTACGCGGTGATGCACCGGGTGCCGGGGAGCGAGGTGCCGGCCGAGGTGCGGCTGGTGTCGTGGGGCGCGGGCTTCGTCGAGGTGTGGGCGTACGACGAACAGGGCCGCCGGACACTCGAAGCGGAACTGAGGCTGCTGGTCGACGAGGAGCGGCTGCTGAACCGGCGCGCGATCAGCTGGCGCTACCCGGATCCGGTGACGGCGGAATTCGCCCAGGACTGCCCTCGTACCGTGGTGGAGGTCTTCCCCGACGGTACGGGACGGATCTCACACCAGCCCGAGGGCATGCGAGGCTCCTCGCTGGAGGCCGTGCTCACGGTGCCGGAAGAGCGGCTGTGGTCGGCCCGCCCAGGGTTCGGAGAGTGGCGGCCGCTTCCGGGCGGCGAGCACCTGCCGGACTGGGTGCGGGTGCACTTGGACACCGTCGGGATGCCCGAGGCTTCCGTGCCGTGGCGTCGGGAGTCATCCCGCATGTTCTCGTCCGTCGACTTCGATGCGCTCTTCCGTCCCGGTACGCGCATGTCCGGTCCCTACGGCGACGAGATGACCGCCGTGGAGCCGAGGCGGACCGGCACCCTGCGCGTGCCGAGCGGCGTGCTGGCCGTCGACTGCCCCCTGGACCATGACGGGCCGCACTTCAGCATCGCCGTCCCGCCGGGGGAGCACGTGCTCGACGAGGCGCAGGCCGCCTTCCTCGACGGCTGCGAGTCGTCCACGGCGGTCCGGCTGCGCGTCGGGGAAGCCCCGGCCGTGTCCTGGGAGATGGCCCTCAGGCCGTGCGACGACACCAGGCTGCTCGGGGAGGGCGAGGCGTACGGGTTCGGTACGGACGGCGCGATGGGCGCCTTCGCCGATGCCGGGGCGTGGGGCCCGCTCCAGCGGCTCTCCCGGCAGGTGATGGAGGACAACGACCCGGAGGCGTGGAAGTACAGCACCGACTCCGCCTACTTCCTCCGCACCCGCGAGCCCGGCTCCGGCGCCGAGCTGGTGGCGTTCGCGGTGGGCTCGGACGGGGTCCATCCCGTCTGGGTGGGGCGGTCGGCAGACGGGGACGTGGTCGGTGTGGTGGTGCTGGTCGAAGGAATGCCCGACCTCGTGGCGCCCTGAGCCCCGGTCTCGCTGGGACCCGGGATGCTCCTATGGATGTCAAGCGGGCCCGTCCGATCCCGCGATCGGACGGGTCCCTCGCCATTGCCTCGGAGACCTGCATCGGGACCTCGACCCGCGCAGCCCCGCCCGGCAGTCAGGGGCGCCTCGTCGTGTCGGGGCTGGCGAAGTGGAACGGCACGCCGAGGTGGGCGGCGCTCGTATGCCTCGGACATCATCGAGTTGGCGAGCATCGCCAGGACCGACCCGGCGGCGAACCCTTGCACGTAGCGTCCGTCGGCCACGGGCAGACGATCAGCGATCGCCTCCGTGAGCTGCCGCAACTGCGTGTCAGGCTCGGGGACGAGATGCAGCACTTCCGGGAGCCGTCCACATCTCTCGAACCGCACGTCAAAGGCCTGGGGGCCGCCCAACACGTCCGCGAGAGCGGAGTAGATAAGCGCATCTATTCGGCTCTCACCGAGGAACGGGAAAAGCACGGTGACGTGGGCTGGAACCCCGGCCTGGGCCGAGGGGCCGAGCCGTTCACGCCATCCGCGGACGGACGGCTCCGCCTCCGGGATCCGGACTATCAGCCCGTCTGGCCCGCCTGAAACGTCCTGGTGCTGTCATCTGCCATGACACCGCATGGTGTCACCTCTGTCGCAGACAGCACGGCTCCTTTTCCGCCGAACGATCACGAACCGATCTCCGAAACCGGTCGACGAGCGGGACGACCAAGGTGCTGCCGATATTTCCCGTGAACATCCAGAGTGCCGGTGATCACTGAACGCCGCCGGAACCCCCGAACAAACGCTGTCGGTTGACGGTCCTGGCACATATTCCGTGAGAGCGGTGGACGAGTCTCTCCTGATCGGCAGACTGCAGAGATGCGGATAGAGAGCGTCGCCAGGATCCAGGCAGTCCGGCTCGCCGTGACGGTCGGGGCAGTCGTCGTCGCACCGGTTCTGTTGGTGGCCGGGACTCCGTTGCGCCGCCGTATGTTGCGTCGCTACTACCGCGAGGACCGTCCGGGGCTCGTGAGCAAAGAAGACGGTTGGGTGAGCCCGGGGTACTTCGTCGTCACCAACGTGGTTGTTCGAGCCCTCTGCTGGCCGTCGGAGTGCGTACTCCGACGGCTTCGTCCTGCCTGAGCAGGGCCATCACCGGGCGGCAGAAGAAGTACCCGTTTGCGGAGGAGCGGGAGCTTGGCGCGGCCGAACATCTGGCGCTTGATCATCTTGATGTGGCTGACGCGGCCTTCAACGGGACCGGAGTTCCAGTGGCTCGTCAGGCCTTGGACGACTGCGTCCCAGTCCTTCTCCAGGCCGGTGGCGAAAGAGTGGAGGCCGGGAAGTTCCTCGGCTCGCGCGCTGACGACCCAGTCCTTCAGATGCTGGCCGGTGCGGGTGGAGAGGATCGCGGCGAAGCTGTGGACGAGACGGTGGGCCGCCGCGAGTTCCGGGCGGGCGAGGACTTCGGTCAGCTGTTTGCTCTCGCTTTCCGAGAGTCGGTCGGGCTGACGCATGATCCACCCGGTGACTTGCCGGAGTCCTGGTGGCGCGGGCCCGACGACGCTGATGCGGCGGCGGCGCCGCGGCCGCAGATAGTGACTGATGATCTGGTAGTTGCCTCGGTAGCCAAGCTCTTTGAGCTCTGCGTGCAGGTGAACGGCATTGGTGTGGCCCTCTGCCCAGCGCTTGTCCAGGTAGGGCTTGTAAGGGTCCAGCTGGCTGGGCCGGGGTTGCCGCCGACCGCCGAGCAACTCCTCAGGGGTCGCCGCACGGGCGCATCGGCGGACCGTGTTGCCACCCATGTGTAACTCGCGGGCGATCTCCCGGATGCCGTGGCCCTGGTCGAGGAGTGCGTGGACGATGGCGTGACGTTCCCGGATGCGGGCTTCGATCGGCGACGACTCCTTTGCCGACGGCGGTTCGACGTCCGGCAGGTCACCCGGGTCGGAGCCGGGTGACCGCAGGCATCCTGTGTGCCGGCGCACGCATTGCTCCACCGCGGTGCCGAGGTTTTGCCACAGGTGAAAGCGATCAGCGACCTGGACTGCCTGTGGTGCCCCGACGTGGGCACCTTCAGCGTAGGAGCCGGCACGATCCCGGCAGATCACCTCGATCCCAGGATGCTCACGCAGCCACGAAGCCAGGGTCCCGGCGTCCCGCCCGGGCAGCAAAGCGAGCGGTTTGCGGGTCTCGCAGTCGATGAGCACGGTCCCGTAATGCTGCCCGCGGCGGGTGGCGAAATCATCGACCCCGAGCACCTTGGGCACTCCCACGAGGGGTCAGGAAGCGCCATCAGCAGCCGCAGCAGCGTCATCCGGCTGACCACACTATGCAGTGCTACGGCCAGCCGGGCTCCCGCCCGGCCTGCGAGCGCGACGGCCACGGCCTCCAGGGTCCGGCGCGAAGCAGGTTTCACGCGTTGAAAGGAGACGCCCTCCTCGCGGAGCAGGGCCCGAAGGCCCTCGTGGCTGATGTCGTCGACCACCCCTGTGGACGGTCACGTATTTCCCCAGCCAGAAGTTCACGCGTTTCCCCAGGGGGATCCCGGAGTCGGCTCCGTCGGCACCAGCTGCCCGTCGGAGCCGCCCTTCCTTGTGACGCGCTTCGGCTGCCCGGCCTACACCTGGATCGCCGCCTCCCCGAGAACGCCATAGGTTTCGGTGAGAATGCAGTCAGTTGTCCGGTTTTTAACCGAAAGGCTGCCCGCATGACTCGTCGCTGGTTCACATCCGCCCTGTGCGCGCTCGCACTCCTGGCGCCAGGGTCGCTGGGCGCGGCTTCGGCCGCCGAGGGCGGGGGGACCCCTTTGCGGGTCATGACCCGCAACCTCTACCTGGGCGCAGACCTCGCGCCCGTCCTCGCCGCGACCACCCCGCAGGGGCTCGTCGCCGCGGTGACCGCGGTGTGGGCGAACGTCCAGGCGACGAACTTTCCCGAGCGTGCCGAGGCGCTGGCCGACGAGATCGCCGAAAGCGATCCCCACCTCGTGGGCCTCCAGGAAGCCGTGCTGTGGCGCAGCCAGACGCCCGCCGGGCCGGGCAGCGCCACCCACGTCGAGTACGACTTCCTGCAGATCCTTCTCGACGAGCTCTCCGCCCGGGGCAAGCACTACAAGGCCGTGGCCAGCGTCACCGTCGGCAGCGACTTCGAGGCCCCGCGCTCCACGCCCAGCGGCCTGCAGGACATCCGCCTCACCGACCGCGACGTACTCCTGGCCCGCACCGACCTGCCCGCACACAAGTTCTCCGTGGCGAACGCGCAGGCCGCCCGGTTCCAAAACCACGTGCCCATCTGCCGCCCCGTGCTGGGCTGCCCGCCCAACCCGCCGCTACGGATCGAGCGCGGCTGGGTCGGGGCCGACGCCACGCTACGAGGCCGCACCACCCGGGTGGTGACCACTCATCTTGAGCCCGCCGCCCCCGCCGTCCAGGAAGCACAGACCGATGAACTGCTCGCGGGCCCGCTGAACACCACGCTCCCCACCGTGCTGCTGGGCGACCTCAACTCGGCGGCCGGCGGAGTCGGTGCGACACCGGGAACGAACACCCAGAGCTACAGCCACCTCCTGGCCGCCGGCTTCACTGATGCTTGGACCGCCACCCGCCACCGCAACCCCGGCTTCACCTGCTGCCAGGCCCCCGACCTGCGCAACCCCGCCTCCACCCTCACCCAGCGCATCGACTACGTACTCTTCCGCGGCAAGGTCACCGCAGTGTCGACCAACCGGGTGGGCGACGCCCAGGCCGACCGCACCCCGTCAGGCCTGTGGCCCTCCGACCACGCCGGCGTCAGCGCTGTGCTCCGACTGCGTTGAGTGACACCCCGCAGGAGTGGGCCCTTCGGGAGGGGCACCTCCAAGGCCCCGCAAGCGGAGGCCCGCCATAGGAGCCTCCGCCTGGGGAATTACGTAACGCTCAAGGCCTCGATCGTGGGGAATTCTCTGAACGCTCACAACCCCCTCGGCGATCAGGAAGTCGGCCAGCTTGACCAGGCTCCAGGTCGAGAACGGCAGGCCGTGTTCGGCCGGCTTGGACTTCGCGGTCTTCTTGATCTCGCGGCGCTCGGGCAGCGTGAAGATTCGGGGCCGCCCGCCTTTGTACTTCGGCAGAGCGGCATCGACTCACAGGGGAGATTCGTTTCGGGTAAGCAAGACTGCCTCGGTGCATGGCGTGGCTTCTTCGAGTCGTTCCCGGACGACCGGAACGTCTTCGCCTAGCTCACCGCACGGGGCGACGTCGTCACGGCCGTCGGGCACTCGCTGTGCTCGGAACCAAGCCTCGCCGGGCCGGCCCTCTGGACCGCCACGATCCGAAACGGCAAGGTCGTCCAATGGCGCGTTTACCCGGACACTCCGGAGGTCCGGGAGCAGCTGGCGGTGCAGGACAGCCCGTAGCGCAACGAGCTCCCGCAGACCACGGCTGCCTGGGGGCTCCGCCCCAGCCCCCGCGGTGCGCCTCCGCGTACTCGCACGCTGTGGTTCGCCCGGGTTCCCCCGATGAAGGAACGGCCGGTGCAAGCGAGCGGTTCCTGAACAGGCAGCCGCTGCCGGCGCCCAAAGGCCGACTGTTGGAGGAGCCGCGCCGGCCCGCCCGGCCGCCGGAAGCGTCGGCGGTCAGGCAGTCACAGCAGCCGCGGTCGACAGGAGTTCGGTGAGGGAGCCGGTGAAGTCCGGGAGCAGGAGGAGTGCCGTCGCCCAGGCCTCCGGGTCGGTGCCCAGCTCCTCCCGGGCCAGCCTCCGGGCCGCGCAGTACAGCGGACGCCACGAAGGACGCTCCACCTCGGACGGGTGCGAGTGCAGGCTGACGAGGAAGGAGACGACGCCGGGGGCCGGGCGGCATCGCCGCACGACGTCGACGGCAGACAGGCGGCCGTCCTGAAGCGCCCGGGCCAGCCATGGCATGCCGTCGGCGTCGCCGTCCACGGGCCTGGCGCCCAGCGCGGCCAGGAGGAGCGGCCGTGGGCAGTCGTCCTGCTGGGCGAGGGCGCACAGCAGGTCCGCCGACAGCGGTTCGTCGGCGTGGGCCTGCAGCAGCTGCGGCCAGGGCAGGGTGGTTCCCTCGTCCGCGAGGTGACGAACCCGTTCGGCAACCGATTTGGGGGCCGTGCGACGCAGCAGGGACACCAGCCGTCCGGGTTGCTCCTCGGCGGCCAGGCGGGCCCGGAGCAGCGCGAGTCCGTCGGGCGCGGCCAGAGCTTGGTGCACGGTCTTGTGCGTGGCCGCGGGCAGCGGATGCTTGGCGCCGCTGGTGCGGCCGGGGAACTGCTCCTCCTCCATGAGTGACAGGACCGCCCGCGGACCGTGCTGCTCCCACAGCCGGATCAGCATGCGCAGCCGGCCGCCTTCCGTATGGGTCCTGATCCTGGCCAGCACCACCCGCAGCACCCGGGGGTCGCCGGACAGCAGGCCGGCACTCAACCAGTTCCGGTGGTGCCGGAGGTCGATCCAGCCGAGTTCGTCCAGGAGTCCGTCGGTGACGGGCACATGGCCGCCCCGCCGCCCCCGGCCCGCCAGGATCCGTGCCCGCTCCTGCCAGGCGATGGCACCGTAGAGGTAGAGCTTCTCGTTGACCTCCGGATCGTCGAGTTCCAGGAGTTCCTCGACGATCTCGCCGGGCAGGTCCCAGCGGGAGGCGTTGGCCAGGTGGGCGGACCTGCCGTGGACGGCGATGATGCGTGCGCGCAACCGCGGTGAGGGAGCGCCGAAGACGAGCAGGTGCTGGACGGCCCGACCGTCCAGGTAGGGCACCAGGGCTTCCTGCGCCTCCTCCTCGGCATACTCGAACAACCGCTGGAAGAGCCCGCGAGGGCCCTCCGGCTCCCGGGAGGGGAAGGCTGCGCCGGTCGCACGGGGCCATGACGGGGCCCGGCTGCTGCGCGCGGCGTCGGCGCAGGCCGCCGCCACGAGTGCGGTGGCCGTCCCTTCGAACCGGCTGATCCGCCGATAGAGGGCGAGCCAGGCCGCGGGGTCGGCGCCCATCGGGGCCGTCAGTTCCCTAACGGCCTTGCGGACCGGTTCCTCGCCCTGTGGCAGGCATTGAAGGGCCTCGGCGGCGGGCGTCACGTCGGTCAACACCTGCTCGGCCGACAGCCAGCCCTCGGCGAGGCCGCGCCGCAGGACATCGGGTACGTAGGACCGCTCGTCCGCGATCTCGGGCCCGGTGAGCGCGGACAGCGGCAGCGGGCCTCTGCCCCGCACCAGCGTCGTCCGGGGATCCGCACGCAATCCCTCGACAGCCAGTTCCTGCGGGCAGCCCGGCAACTGGTTGAGATCCATGACCGCGGAGGCGTCGAAAGGGCGCCTGCCGTGCTCGGCGCGGACCAGATCCCAGTCCGGAAGGACCCCTGCCGGTGTCTTCCGGCCGCTGTGGAGACGGACGAAGTACATGAGTTCGTCGGTGGGCGAGATGTCGCCGTTGAGGAGCGCACCGGGATCGGGCGCCGCCGCAGCGCGGCGCAGCAGGGCGGCGAGGCCCGGGTGGCTCAGCCCGCCCTCCGCCTCGGCGAGTGCGGCCAGTGCCGCCAGCTGCTCCGGGCCGCCGTGCTCGAGCAGGGTGCGAGCGGCTCGCAGCACCATCGGCGGCGGTGCGTCGTGACCGCAGAGACGCAGGGCATGCAGCACCAGCTCGGGGAAGGGCGCGCAGAGTGCGGGAGAGAGTTGCGCAAACCAGGTCTCGCCGAGCAGTTCGTCGACCAGCCCGCCCGGCGCCCGCCATGCCGGGTCGGACGGGTCCGCGGCCATCAGTACGGCCGCCCGTACGCTGTCCCCGCATCTACGGGACCACCGCTCGGCCTCATACAGCGCACGGCCCACCTCGGGATCGCCCAGCCGCGCCAGGCGCAGACTCTGACCGGGCGTCGCGTTCCGCGCCAGCGTCACGAGCAATTCACGGTCGCCGGAGGCGAGTACCGCGTCCACGAGGCGCCGGGGCAGGCGCCACCAGTGACGCAGGAGATCGAGCGTCTCACCCCGCAGACGCCGGACCAACACGTCGGCCGTCGACGGCTCCGCCAAACGGTACGCGGACGCAAGCGCGGCCAACTCGATGTTCCCCACCCGAAAACCCCTCACCTCATGCCAGTAACCCAGACGCTATACGCAGGGTGTGACATCGAGTCCTGCGCCTTCTGGCAGCAGCCGCGGGAGCCCGCGACGACGAGGGCATGGGCGTCCTGGCCCGTGGCCGGACGGAAGGAGACCTCGACCGCGTTCGTGACCTGATCCCGGGCGACTGGCTCAACGACGACCACTGACCACGTCCAGGACATCTGTCACCCGGTCTGCCCATCCCGGAGCTGGCCCGAGGGCTGCTGGTCGGCGCAAACTGCACATCTTTTCACCGGCCACGGACGCGGCCGCCTCTTCTTTGTCCGCCATGACTCGTCCGATCCGCCTGGCCCACAGGCCCGAGGCCGAGCCCCGGGCCAGGCTGCCACATCACGGACTTACACGATCTTTCAGACACGCTCGATCTCCCCAGCCCAGCTCTCAGAGGGCGGTTCGTAATGTGATGTCCGTTTCCTGATGAGGCTGGTGCGGGTTGCTGGTCTCGGGGTTTCGCGGCTACTGCTTCCTGGTGAAGCTGCCGACGTCGGCTTCGGTGAGGATGTCGAGCTTGACCAGGCGTTTCAGCTTTGCGCGGGTGCCCTCGATGTTCTTCGGCAGCAGTTCGAGGTCAAGGGCTTCGCAGATGTCCCGCGCCCGTAGAGGCCCGGTCGCATCGTTGAACACGCTAAGGATGCGGGGGTAGTCCAGGTGCTCGGGCAGGTCCGGTGGGCCCGTCGAGAGCCGGTCGGCGAGGGCGGTGACGGTCTTCCGGGTGATCGCGAGGTGTTCGAGGTGAGTCTCGGCTTCCCGGAGACGGTTCTGCAGTTCGGCGATCTGTCCGCGAAGGTCGTCCGCCAGGCCCCGGGCGGCGTCTTCCTGGATGCCGAGGGCATCGAGGAGGGGCTGCAGGTTCACGCGGTTACCGCTCGCGGGTCGCGCCAGGTGCGAGCGTTCTCTCCGGTGAGCCGGCGGGCCATCACGTGGGTCATGGCCCAGTAGACGCGGGAGGCCGAGGAGGCCGGGCAGTGCTCGTAGTCGCGGACCAGGCGCCGGTGCAATATCAGGATTCCGTAGGTCTGCTCGACCCTCCACCGCTTCGGCTGCGGGACGAAACCGATGTCCTGCGGGTTGCGTTCGACAATCTCCACGTCGATCCCGAGCGTGGCACCGTGGACGACCACGGCGGTCTTGAAGCCCTGGTCGACCAGGGCTTTCTCGACGGTCTTGCCGGTGGTCTCGGCAACCTGACCGAGCAGAGCGATGCCGGCGGCGTTGTCGTGCGCGCTCGCCGCGAGGACGACGACTGCGATGACCAGGCCCAGCACGTTCACGGCCAGGCCCCGCTTGCGGCCCGGGACCCGTTTCGCGTCGTCACGGCCGGTCGTGGAGGCAGGGACCCCGGCAGCCACGTGGACACTCTGCGTGTCCAGCACGACCAGGGTCGGGTCCTCTAATCGGCGGGCCCGCTCACGAACCTGGCAGCGCAGGAGCTCGTGGATGACCTCGTCGGTTCCGTCATCCCGCCAGACGGCGAAGTAGTAGTACGTCGCGCTCTTGGGCGGATGGTCGTTCGGGAGGTATGCCCACTGGCAGCCGGTCCGGTCCTGGTAGAGGATCGCGTTCACGATCTCCCGCATCGCGTAGGCGCCCTGGTGGCCGCTGACCGAGCGGTGTCGGTTCTTCCACGCCGTGATCACCGGCTCGATCAGCGCCCACTGCCCGTCCGATAAGTCACTCGGGTACGGCTTGCGTTCAGTCACCTCATCACACCACCAGATCGGCGACCACGGACCCAAGGATTCAGTCCGCACCCACACCATCAGGGGACGACAGAACCATCCGAACACTTACGAACCGCCCTCTCACAACGGACCCGACCGGTGGGAAATCAGGGGCCCAAAACGATGCGTCCGGTGGCAACTGTCGCCACGTGCAGCCTGAGGTGGCCCGCAGGTGATCGCGGCCAGGACCTCGCGGTCACCTGCCCGACGCCGGCTCCCGCCGCGCGGGCGTATCACCTCTGTCGGCGGCACCGCCCGCCGCAACGGTACCCACAACTCGTCAGGCACCAGACGCTCGATGAGATCCGTCATGAACGGTTCAGCGAACGATCGCGCCATGAGAAACGACGGCGTAGGCCAGGCCTCGGTCGGCCAGTGGCGCTCTTCTCCTTACTTTCACTGCTGCAGCGTCATGCAGGGAGGTGGAGAGCCGCACGTTCGAGGTGGCTGCTCCGGCCGGAGCTGTCGACCACGCCGCGGTGCTCAGATTGTTGCGCGGCGCAGAGATCTTCTCTATTCTTACTGCGTGACGCAGATAGTGCGCCACGCAGAAGACTGCTCGTCCCTCATCCCAGGAGTCCCATGTCCACCATCGCTGTCACTGGCGCCACCGGCGCTCAGGGCGGGGCCACCGCCCGCGCCCTGCTCGCCGCCGGCCACACTGTCCGCGCCCTCACACGGCAGCCCGCCAGCCCCGCCGCCGAGGCGCTGCGCGCCCTTGGCGCCGACGTCCGCCGCGCGGACTTCGACGACCGCGCCTCCCTCGATGCCGCGCTCGCCGGCTCGGACTCCCTGTTCGCCGTCACCACGCCGTTCGGCACCGACATCGACTCCGAGGTCCGCCAAGGCCGGGCCCTGGTCGACGCCGCCGCGGCCGCGCGCCTCGGGCACGTCGTGTTCACCTCCGCCGCACACGCCGACCGCGGCACCGGCATCCCGCACTACGACAGCAAGTTCCTCATCGAGCAGCACCTCTACGCCTCCGGCATGACCTGGACCGTGATCGGCCCCGCCGCCTTCATGGACAACTACGCCAGCGGCTGGTCCCTCCACGGCCTGCGCGAGGGCTCATTCGCCTGGCCCATGCCGGCCGACCGGCCACTGACCCTCATCTCCGCCCGCGACATCGGCGCCTTCGCCGCCCTCGCGCTGGAGCGGCGCGACCTCTTCGCCTGGCGCCGCATCGACATCGCCTCCGACGAGCTCGACCCCACCCGCATCGCGGCGGCCATCGCAGCCGCGGCCGGGCGCCCCATCACGCACCAGCATGTTCCACTGGATGTCATCCGCCGGTATTCGACCGACCTGGCCGCGATGTTCGCATACTTCAACCAGGTCGGCCTCGACGTCGACGTGCCCTCGCTGCGCCGCGAATTCCCAGAAGTCGGCTGGCAGTCCTTCGCCAACTGGACCGCCGCCCAGGACTGGTCGGCCCTCTTGTCCGCGCCCGCGCCTGCCGCTGCGCACGCTGCCGAGCCCGCCGCCGTCTGACTTGTACGGACCTCTGCCGCCTTTACCTGCGACCCCACGCACTCTCGGGCACCACCTGTGTCCCTCACTCTCCCGGAGAAATCCGATGAAGCCCATTGGCTACTGGCTAAACCGCACCGACGAAGCCCTGACCGGCGCCATGAACGCTGCACTGGCTGACTTCGGCCTCACCCGCCTCGCCTGGCAGGTACTCAACGTGGTCGACGACACCCACGAGGCCGCCGACACCGACGTCCTGTCGGTCCTCTCCGCGAACGCCGACGTGCCCGCCCTGACATCCGCCATCGACACGCTCCTCACCGACGGCTGGCTCCGCCGCCCCGCACCGGGCAGGCTCGACCTCACCGACGGCAGCCGTCGGCGCCTGACCGACGCCGCCCGGCGGGTCGATGCGTTCCGCGAACTGTCAACGGCTGGCATATCCCCCGACGAGTACCGCACCACGGTCTCCGTCCTGGAACGCATGACCCGCAACGTCGAGGCGGAACAAGCAGGCCGGCCCAACAGAGCCAGCTGAGAGCGCCAGCCCAGGTTGTGACCCGCCTCAGAGGGCGGTTCGTGACTCTTGGGATGGTTCTGTCGTCACCTGATGGTGTGGGTGCGGGCTGAATTCTCTGGTCCGCAGTCGCTGATCTGCTGGTGTGATGAAGTGACTGAACGCAAGCCGTACCCGAGTGACTTATCGGACGGGCAGTGGTCGTTGATCGAGCCGGTGATCACGGCGTGGAAGAACCGACACCGCTCGGTCAGCGGCCACCAGGGCGCCTACGCGATGCGGGAGATCGTGAACGCGATCCTCTACCAGGACCGGACCGGCTGCCAGTGGCCATCCAGTGTCACAGTCCCAGACCACCAGGATGGGGCCGCCGAGCTGGATACAGGCCCTCACCAGCAGGTCGCGGTAGTCCTGCCAGGAGAAGCTTTTGCGGGCCCCCTTGAGCAGGAGATGGTTGCGAGGCCGGTGGATGAGACGGCTGTTCTCACCGGGTTCGTAGCAGCACAGGGCGGCGACCGAGGTCCGTCGGCGGGACCTGCCGCGGACGCGGATGACGGGTGTGTGTCCGCGCCGGCCCCAGGTGCGGGCGACCGGCGGCGTCATGGAGAATCCGGCCTCGTCCTCGAAGACGATCCAGCCGCCGCACGCCGCCGCGAGCCTTTTACCCGCGGCCACACCTCCTTCTTCCACAGCTCTACGGCGTGCTCATCACGCTCGAGTGCTCTGCGGGCGGGTGCCTGCCAGGACCAGCCGTGCCGTTTCAGCAGCCGCCACACCGTGGCCACCGACAGGCTCAGCTTCAGACGACGGCGGATCACCGTCTGAACCCGGGCCAGAGTCCAGCGTTCGTCGTCGAAGCCGTGCGCTGCCGGGCCCTTGCCGAGTTCCTCCTCGAGCACGGCGAACTGGTCATCGGTTACGGTCGGGGAGTTGGCCGGGCCCGCGGAACGCAGTGCCTCCATGCCGCCCTCGCGCCAGGCACGACGCCAGCGTTCCACCGACCGCACACTCACCCGCAGATCCTTCGCGATCACCGCGGTCTTCTCACCCGCAGCGAACCGCTCGCCGGCCTGACCCCGGATCCCCTCACGAAACGCCCGACGCTCAGCGGTCAGGCCCCCACCCTCCGGATAACGCATACCACCGGCATACCCTAGGGATCATGAACCGTCACCACCCGACGACAACCCGAAATGCTCAGTAGAGGATCCGACCCTGGTGGTCCTGGACACCCAGAGTGTCCACGTGGCTGCCGAGGTTCCCGACTCCACGACCGGCCGGGACGCGGCGAAACGGGTGCCGGGCTCTGCCGTCCGGAGGCTCAACTGCCAAGCCCCTACGTAGACCCGGTTGTGGTCCTGGGATCTGACGTTGTCAGCGAAGCAACAGAGCCTGTGTCGGCCTCCGGACGGGACGACGGCCTACAGGGTCTCGTCGGCGGCCCGGCAGAACCGCTCGAACTCCGAGTCCCCTGACGGTAGCAGGCCAGCCCGCACCATCGCCGCGCCGAGCTCCAGCTCGCGCTCCTCGTCGTCGCACTCCAGGCCGCACTGCATGATCTGCGCGACCATCTCGGTGGTCCCGGCCAGGAAAATCGACCCGCTGTCCGACTGGTAGAACCAGGCCTCGTAGACGGGCGATTGGTCGGCCACCACGTCCCAGAGCTCGCAGAAGCTCAGCACCGATTCGTCCTCGGGGTCCGAGGAGAGGCGCCGGTCGGCCGGGAGATCCTCATCGTCGTAGGCGGCACCGCAGAGCGCGATCTGCTCGGCCTGGATGGGAGTGAGCTGCGCCACCGAAGTGATCTGTCGCCTGTTGGTGAAATCTGCCATGCTCGGAAGCTAGCAGGGCTCACCGACTGCCGCCGCCAAGCCCCTGGGGGCGGGCCCCTCAGGCTGCTGGGCGTGGTGGGCTACCAGTGGGAGCCGACGTCATGCAGAGCCCGAATTGGCCAACAGTGTCCAATCCCGTGCCGGGGGGCGCCGCACTGACATTCCTCATGACCAATCTGCTGACACTTTTGCGACCAACGACATCAGCGACCCTGGTCGGTGCTAGTCCCCGATGAACCACAGATAGCTCCCGGGCGTCGCCGCACAGCACCTCAACAGCACCGCAAGATCCTTCACAGCGTCCCTCTGCACCTGACTGCTGCACTTCTCCAGCAAGCCGTCGATCTCCCGCAGCGCGGCCTCCGCCTCCTGCTCGTTGAACACCGTGTTCCCGTACGGGTCCACCCACCACAGCTTGCCCGGACTGTTCGGCGCGAGCCGGTCCAGCGCCTGCGCCAGCCCCTTGCCGTGCTCGTACGAGCCCCGGAGCAAGGTCGCCCTGGACTTGTCCCAGTCGTTCCGCGCCGGCCGCCCGGAATGCAGTTCGAGCTCGACCCCCACGGTCTCCTCCTCGCCTTGATCTCAAGTGCACTTTAGAATCAGCTCGGCCGAGGCCACGTCGGCCGCCTTCAGTAGCAGGACCCCGTGCGCGTCCTTCGGGTCCTCGGGCCCGCCGCATGAAGGGGCCGCCCTCCTGCTGGGCGCCCACACCGCCGGGGAGATCGGGCCCTTCGGGCCGTACGACGGCGACACTGAGGGCGACGTCGACGAGCGGGACCAAGTGCACGCCGAGCCAGAAGACGGCCGCGGCAGGCGTGGACGGCGGCCGGTCGGGAGATGGTCGGGTCGGAGGCCACCGGGCCGAACACTTCGGGCTCGGCCCGCAGCATCGCCGCGTCCGCCAGGCAGTCTCCGCCCAGCGCCGTCGCGAGCGCGACATCGAGGAGGATCTTGCCCGGGTCGTGCACCGCCCGACTCTTGCGCCACGGCGCCAATGCCGCCGATATCGCACCGTCCAGCCCGGACTTGCGGACCGTCTCGACCAGCAGCGCCGCCCCGGCCTGCGAGACCACCCCGCGGCCGTTGCCCTCGACACGGACAGACGGATAGCACCCGCAACTCTTCTTCACCTGGAGCGCGCCTAGTTCCTCCTGCGGACAGAGCCTTCGACACGTGCCATCCTCCCAGGCCAGGAGTACACTCACTGAATTTGATCAGCTATCGGACGCCGCACTCGACGAAGTACCACGTCCTCGACCAGCCGCAGGAGCCACCACCGAAATGATCTCCCTCCGCGAAGTACTCGATAGTGATCTGCCCACATTTTGGGAGCACCTCTCTGATCCCGAGGCGCAGCACGTGGCCGCAGTCACCAGGAAGTACCACTACGACAGGGCGCTCTTCGACAGCTACTGGGCCAGGATCCGTTCCAACCCCGATGTCCTGATGCGCACTGTGCTCGCCGACGATGAGGTGGTCGGCCATGCTGCGGTGTACGGGCCGCCGAACGAACGCGAGGTCACCTACTGGATCGGCCGCAATCACTGGGGCCGCGGCATCGCCACAGCGGCGCTCACGGTGCTGGTCGATCTCGTCAGAACCCGGCCGTTGCACGCCCACGCAGCAGCCGATAACGCAGGCTCGATCCGCGTACTGGAAAAGTGTGGCTTTGTGATCACCGGGCATGGCAGGGGCTTCGGCCAAGCACGCGGCGGTGAGATCGACGAAGTGCTCCTCGCTCTCACCTGAGATCCATGGGCCGTTCCGCCCAGCCTGGGAGCATCGCGGAGACACCCCGGGCTCCATCACCTGACAAGTGCCCCCAGCTTGAGGCAAGAAGATTCATCGGAATACCCGATCCTCCCAGGTCGGAGGAGCGCTCCATGAGCAGACGTCGCACTCTGCTGAAAGCGCGAGGCTAGCCGACCGCACGACGCGCGTCCGGCCGTGCGGCTCACCCGGCGGGCGTGGCCGGGCCCCCGCCGAACTGGGGCACGTCCTCCATGCTCGCGCCAGGCGCAGGCGTACGCACCGGATCGGGTGCCGGTAGACGCCGCCCCGGTCGATGGAGGTGTCGACGCTGGTAGACCGGCACACGCGCCCGAGTTCAAGCCGCGGCCGCGGAATCCGGCGATTGTGCGGCGCGGTATTTGGCATTGATGCGCTGGGCCTCTTCGAGCTGGTCCTCGAGGACCAGGATGCGGCACGCGGCCTCGATAGGGGTGCCCCTGTCGACGAGCTCGCGGGCACGGGCAGCGATACGCAGCTGGTAGCGGGAGTAACGGCGGTGACCGCCCGCCGAACGGAGCGGGGTGATCAGGCGGGCTTCGCCGATCGCGCGGAGGAAACCCTGGGTGGTGCCGAGCATCTCGGCAGCCCGGCCCATCGTATAGGCGGGGTAGTCGTCGTCGTCGAGACGGTCAAGCATGTCGTCTGCGCTCATTGCACCTCTCTGTGGAACGCATGGAGGGGCCCGGATGCCTGCTGGCATCCGGGCCCCGAAGGAACTGCTACACCATCTGCCGGCCCTAATGCTGCGCCGGCCTTCTGTATCCGCTTACCCGTCCGAACGGGGACGAGTGGTGCGGGGATCGCGGTGCTTGACCGGAGACCACCTCACTATCGATGTCCTGCGGTACCCGGACTCGCGTGGCGTCCGGGCGATCCTGATGGCGCCTCAACTCCTCCGTTCTTCCCTCTGGTGAACAACTGCCTACCTGCGGGAACTGCTGTACTGCTGGTACTGCGAACTGCGGGTACTGCTCCACTCATTACTTCTGGTACTGCTGGTGTGCGAACTGCTTGGACTGCTCGCGACCTGGCCAAGCGTCACGACTCCGGCAGCCAGCCCCGTTGCCCATCCTGCGTCTGCTCTGGCTTAGAACCCCACTGCCGAACTTCCCGGCGCGCGCGCCCGCAGCCGACGCCTTCACCGAGGTACTGCTCATTCACTTCACTGCTGGGTACTGCCAACTTCACCACTGCGTTGACTGCGGTACTGCTCACGGCGGCCCCTGATCACTGCGGGCCACCCGGTCCGGTCGTCAGCCCCGTCGCCGTCCTGCAACAACCCTGGCTTCGACACTCCACCACCGGACCGTCCAACAACTGCAACTACCTTTACTGCGAGTACTACTGCCCGGCAGTTCGTCTCTGCCGGGCCCTGCTGTCTCTCTGGGCTACGAGAGAAACCATATCCACGCCACCGCCCAATGTCTACTCGGGCCAACATAGATTTTCAGGTTCCCGCTCCTGAGGTAATCGGGTGCTGGCGGGTTGAACGGCTGTGGGCGGGGGCACCACGACCGGGCAGGCAGAGCCGGACTTCACATCACGGGACCCCAAGGGCCAGAAGACCACGATGAGCGCCGAGCACACAGCCCCCCTTCTTTCTCTGTCTGCCGTCGCCGAGGCGCGCCAGGCCACCCGGGCCTTCCTCGAAACCCTCGGGCAGCCGGCCATCGACCCGGAGCACGCCCACACCGTCGTCCTGGTCGTCTCCGAACTCGTGACCAACGCCCTGCGCCACGGCGGCGGCACCTACACGCTCCGCCTGGCCGCCCACCCCCACACCATCGAGATCGCCGTCGACGATCTCAGCCCCCACCCGCCACGCATGCACACCGCGACGTCGACGGCGGCAGCAGCGGATTCGGCCGGCACATGGTCAACGACCTCGCCCGCGCCACCGTCGTCACCCCCAGGCCCGAAGGCGGCAAAACCGTACGCGCCCTCCTCCCCCGCTGGACCCGCTACTGACTTCGGCGTTTCAAGGTGAGGCTGGGGTGTCGAGGGTGAGGCCGGTGCCGGCTATGAAGCCGTTGAGGGTGTGGGGCCGGTATTGAAGGCGTTTGAGCCGGTTATGGACCAGGGCTTCGAGTCGGTCGAGGGCCATGACAGCGAGGTTGGCGAGGCTGCGCTTGACGTGGGCCCAGACGCCTTCGACGGGATTCAGGTCGGGTGAGTAGGCGGGCAGCAGGAACACCGTCAGCCACTCGCGTTCGGCGATGAGTTCCCGCATCCCGCGGGAGACATGGGTGTTGAGCCGGTCCCAGACCAGCACGATCGGCGCCCTGACCAGGTGATGGGTTCCGTCGACGAGCGCGATGAAGTCCCGCTCGCTCATACTGCGACGTGTTCCTTTGCCGGCTGGGTGAGTCTGGAGGCGGTGACACAGACGGGTTCTCGAACCCGGCCGCATCGCGATCAGCCCGGCCACCGACAGCCGTCCCGAACGCCGGCCGCTGACCGTCACGACCGGAGTGCGGCCCCGCCGGCCCCAGGTCCCTCCCCGGGGCGACCGTCGGGTGAAGCCGGCTTCATCCTCGAAGCAGACGTAGCCCCCGCAGGCCGCCCGGACCCTTTTACCTCCGCCCAGGTCGCCACCTTCCACGCGGTCACGGCCTGCTCATCGCGCTCAGCGACCCGCCGGGCGGGGACTTGAGGGCTGAAGCCGAGCCGGTGCATCAACCGGGTGGCACCGGAGACGCTGTAGGAGACGTGGAACTTCCTGCCGATCAAGATCGCCACCCTTGATGCGGTCCACACCTGGTCCTCCACCCAGCCATGCGCGGCCGGACCTTCCTCCAAGAACCCCGCCAGCTTTTCGAGGCACCGCGGGGACAGGCGGCACCGTGACCCGCTCGGCCCCCGGGAGGCCAGAGCCTCAACGCCACCATCCCGCCACAACTGGTGCCACTGATACGCCGACTTCACGCTCACCCGCAGCCTACGTGCGACTTCCGACACCGCGATCTGCTGCTCGAACAGTTCGGCCGCTTGCATCCGTACCGTCTCCCGGCGCTGACGCCCCGCAGGTGTCAGCCCGCCCCCATCCGCATATCTCACACACCACGGATACAGGCACCCACCCACACCCATCAGGGACTTCACAACGGTTCACCCCAACGAGCGGAAGTCAGTAACCGGCGACGGTAGGTGGGCGTGTCAGCGATCTTGTGTAAGTCGGTTGGTGTCATTGGATGCTGAGCCGGTCCTCGAAGAAGAGTGAGAACTGGTTCAGCGCTTCCTTCCAGTGTGGGGCGACGTGGTTGGCATCGCGCGCTTTGGGGTTGATCTGCTCGCGGACTGCGAGGTAGAGGACCTTCAACGCTGCCTGTTCCGAGGGGAAATGGCCGCGGTTGCGGGTGGCTTTGCGGAGCCGCGAGTTGATCGATTCGACCATGTTCGTGGAGTAGACCACCGTCCTTATGGCCGGTGGGAACGCCAGGTAGGGAGTGAACTCCGGCCAGGCCGACCGCCAGGTCCGCACGATCGCCGGGTAGCGTTCGCCCAGGTCAGAGGCCTCGAACGCGTCAAGGGCCTGTTCGGCGGCCGTCTCGGTCGGCGCTGTGTAGATCGCTCTCAGAGCCGGCACCAGCTTCGGGTGGTCCCGCACGGACGACAGTCTGAGCGAGGCCCTGGTCAGGTGAATCACGCACGTCTGGACCGTGGC
Source organism: Streptomyces sp. R33 (assembly GCF_041200175.1). Classification (NCBI taxonomy): domain Bacteria; kingdom Bacillati; phylum Actinomycetota; class Actinomycetes; order Kitasatosporales; family Streptomycetaceae; genus Streptomyces; species Streptomyces sp. R33. The sequence continues at coordinate 201,317 of NZ_CP165727.1, forward strand.
CTTGGGCCAGGTCGCGGTGACGGCGTCGGGCAGGCCCTTCAGACCATCGCAGACGACGATGCACACGTCCTCGATACCCCGGTTCCGCAGTTCCGACAGCACCGCCATCCACGTGGTCGCGCCTTCACCCTCGGCTCCAACCCACAAGCCGAGGACGTCTTTGCGGCCGTCCATGTCGACGCCGACGGCCAGGTAGACCGGCTTCGATGTCACCGAGCCAGAACGGATCTTCACCCACAATGCGTCGATGTAGATGATCGGCCAGACCGCGTCGAGGGGCCGGTTCTGCCAGGTCACGAGCTCGTCGATCACGGCGTCGGTGACCTTGCTGATCAGGTCTGGGCTGACCTCGACTCCGTAGATCTGGGCGAGGTGGGAGCGGATGTCGCGCACGCTCATCCCGCGCGCGTAGAGCGAGAGGATCCGGTCGTTGAATCCCGCCAGCCGGCGGGCGTTCTTCGGGACCAGACGCGGCTCGAACTCACCGTTGCGGTCTCTGGGCACCGCCAAAGTGACGGCGCCGGCATCGGTCAGGACCGTCTTGGGCGACGTCCCGTTCCGGGAGTTTCCAGAGCCGTGACCTGCGGAATCTCCGCGTTCGTAGCCGAGGTGTTCACTCATCTCGGCTTCCAGAGCCCGCTCCAGAACAGCCTTGGTGATCTCCGTCAGGAGCCCGCCCTCGCCGAGCAGGGCCGCTCCCGAGGAGTCAGCTTTGTCGAGCAGCCGCTCGACCACCTCGTCGACCGTCTTGTCGCCGGCCACGGACGCGGCCGCTTCGTCTTTGTCTGCCATGACTCGTCCGATCCGCCTGGCCCACAGGCCCGAGGCCGAGCCCCGGGCCAGGCTGTCACATCACGGACTTACACGATCTTTCAGACACGCTCCGGTAGGTCGGCGCAGGCCGGGCAGCGTCAGTGCGTCCAGCTCGCGGTCCTGTCCCGGGACACGCTCGACGCCCGATCCTGGCCTGCGTCACCGAATCGGGAACCGCGGCCCGTTGGCGCCGCATGGGAATTATCCCGGTACGGCCATTACCCACCTGTGTCCGCTGCGCCCGGTCCGACCCGCGTCGGCGGTCGCACCCCTGACTCCGGCCGGTGTCCCACGTACCGGCTGGCTTCCCGCGTGCCACGGCTGGGTGGTGGCGTCAGGTGGTCCGCGGCCTTCTCAGGGGGGCTCCAGCCGCGTGGAGGCTGGCGAGGGTCTGCCGGTAGGAGTTGATCAGGCTGGTCTCCGCGTAGCTGACCCCGAGCTCCTGGCAATACCCGCGGACGATGCTCCGGGCCCTGCGCAGGTGCGGGCTGGGCATGCTCGGGAAGAGGTGGTGCTCGATCTGGTAGTTGAGACCGCCGAGGACGATGTCGGTCAACCGGCCTCCGCGCACGTTGCGGGAGGTCAGGACCTGGCGCCTCAGGAAGTCGGGACGGTCGGCGCCTCGCAGGATCGGCATGCCCTTGTGGTTCGGGGCGAAGATCGAGCCGAGGTAGACGCCGAAGAGGCATTGGTGGACGAGGAGGAAGACGACCGCCTTGCCGGGCGGTAGCACCAGGAACAGCGTGCCGAGGTAGGCGGCGAGGTGCGCAGTGAGCAGGGCCCCTTCCCACATGCGGTGCTTGAGCGAGCGGTCGAACAGCGACCGCACCCCGGACACGTGCAGGTTGAACCCCTCCAGCGTGAGCAGCGGGAAGAAGAGGAACGCCTGCGAGCGGCCGAGCAGCCGCGGCAGTCCCCTGGCCGCGCGGGCCTGGTCCTGCGTCCAGACGAGGATGTCCGGGTCGAGGTCGGGATCGAGGTCCTCGTGGTTGGGATTGGCATGGTGGCGGGTGTGCTTGTCCTGCCACCAGCCGTACCCCATGCCGATACCGAGGTTGCCGGCGACGCGCCCGGACACCTCGCTGCCCTTGCGCAGCCGGAAGACCTGCCGGTGGGCGACGTCGTGCGCGAGCAGCGCCACCTGCCCGAAGACGAAGGCCAGAAAGCCGGCCACCAGCAGCGTCCACCAGCTGTCGGCGATCGAAACGAACGCCGTCCACCCGGCGGCGTACAGGGCCGCCACTGCCGCCATGCGCAGTGCGTAGTAGCCGGGGCGCCGCGCCATGAGCCCGGCCTTCTGGATCTTCCGGGAGAGCCGGGCGAAGTCGCTCCCCGTATCCGCCCGTCCGGGAGGGGGACGCACCGTCTGGGAGGAATTCATGATCATAAGCCACTTTCCGTTCCGCCGGACAGAAGAGCAGGCCACGGCAAGGGTGCCTACCCGGGGCTCCACCCGGCACGCGGGTGGCGCTCCCCATACCGCGTATACCCGGGATGACGGAATCGACGTACGCCTCGGCCCCGCCCCTTCGTTCCCACTCCCGGCGACCGGATGCCAGCCCCCGCCGACACGGCGTTGCCGCTGAGGCGAAGCCGCCGCGAGCAAGTGTCAGCGGTCACGTAAGTCAGTCTCACCCCCACTCACACCCGTGTGAAGCCGTAGACGCCGATCGTCGCGATGCGTCTCATCGCAGCACCCCTCAGTGGCGTAGTGGGGGCCAAGTCCATGTCTGAGGCACTCGCCGCCTGGCGACGCAAGGAGCGCACCGCTCCTCCACACGCCGCCGGGCGTCGGCGGTGGGCTCGGCCACACCCCCGCTACGGCATGAGTGACGGCTGATACCGACCCCCACCCCGAGGTCTGCCTTGCCTCACCGGGCGCCTGCCCGAAGCAGCCGGTGCTACGCCGGCGGGCTGAGCGCCCCGCGCCCGTCCTGCTGTGCGGCGAAATGCTCTCCCGGCCTGAGGTAAGCAAGGCTGTGTACGCCGAAGGGCATGTCCACGGTCAGAGCCATTCGGTGACCGCGCCATCGCGCATCCGCAGCGGCCAGGGGTGGCCGGCGTTGACGAGCTGAGCGCCGCTTCCGTCGAGGGCGATGCCCCGGAGCTGGCCGGTGGCGAAGGTGCGGTTGCCGTGGTCGAGGAGGGCCTGGTGGGTCTGGCGGGCCTGTTCGGCAAGGTCGGTCCCGGCACGGCGGACGCCGCGGGAGGCATTGATGAGGAGGGTGGCCATGAGGGAAGCGCTTGTGTCGTGACCCATGGCGTCGGTGATCGACAGGTGCAGGTTGTGGGTGTCGAGGCTGTAGTCGTAAATGTCGCCGACGATGGCGGCGGCTGGGACCAGGGCGCCCGCGAGCGTGAACTGAGGGGCTTCGCAGGAGGCAGCGGAAGGCAGGAGTCGGCGCTGGATCTCTGCGGCCAGGCTGACGGCGGTGGTGCGGTTGCCCCAGGGGTAGAGGTCGGTGAAGCGGCGGTCGGTGACGATGATGTACGCCAGCGCGTGCGCGGCCTCCCCGACCTGGGCGAGCACGTCCGGGGTGACTACTTCGGTGAGGAACAGCTCCAGGACACCGATGGTGTCGCCGCGGTTCGTCACTGGGGCGAGGCCCCGCTGCCCCTGCCCGCCATCCGCGGCCAGCACCAGGCGCTGACTGCTCAGGACCTCGTCGTAGACGCCGCTGTCGGAGAGAGGGAGCCGCGCGGCGAACCGGTCGCGCAGGTTACGCGCCACGACACCGAGGGAGCGCATCATCCACGCCGCCGAGGTCGTCCGCCCCCTGTGCACCGCACAGGGCGCACCCACCACCTGACCCCTCAAACACAGCCCGGCGGCCGCAGTGAACCGGAACCGGCACGGCGTTGGTGGGAGGCTACGGCGAGGCCCGGGGGGTGTCTCGGGGCCAAAAGCCGCGGCCACCGCAAGGGGGGAGCGGTGCACTGACGCGGTAAACGACGTCAGAGCGTCGGTCCCGGCCGGACGTGTGGTGAACGAGCACAGCGTGCTCTTCAGCGGGGGGTGAGGCCGCTCGGGAGACGCCTTCCAGCTTGGCGGCGAGGGGAGTCACGCATCATGCTCAGCGCGGTGTGAGGACGTAGCAGGCCCGGCCAGGGGGCCACGTCATGGCGCTGGTGGTGGCCACGGTTGGGGCGGGTTATCCGTACCGGCCAAATGGCCATACGACACTCGCCATGGCCACGCACGGGCCTGTCAGCCTGCACCGCGGCTCCTGACCTGCTGCTCTGCCGGGGCGTCGTGGTCAGGGGCTATGCGCCAGCGGGCTTCGCAGAAGGAGTAGAGGCCGAACAACAGAAGGCCCACCGCGGCGGCGATCAGCAGCACGGGCCCGGCCGGCGTGTCAGCGAACGAGCGCAGCGTCTCGTCCAGGCCCTTTGCCTCGCCGGCGTCGAAGCGCACCGCGGCCAGGAGAATGAACAGGCCGGTCGCCACCGCGACCACCCCGCACGCCACGCCGCCGATGATGCCCAGACCCGCGACGATACGCCGCGTCGTCCGGCTCATTCGCTCCGTGCGGAGGTTCTTCTCGAACTTCCGCATCAGGCTGCGCACCACGATCACCACGCCCACGATGGCCAGCACGGCCCCGAACACGCCGACGAGTACCCGGCCATAGGGCAGTTCCAGCACTCTCGCGGTGTAGTCCTTCGACGACTCGTCACCGCCGCGGGCCCCGCCGGACCCACCGACCAGCGCGGTCTGCACCACGCCGATACAGATCACCAGGTAGAAGACGGCCAGCCCCAGGGAGCCCAGGCGGCGGGTCCACTTGTCACCGCCTTCCGTCGCCTGCCCGAAGGCGGCCTCGGAAAGGCGCCACAGCGCCATCGCCGCCAGCCCCACCACCAGCGCCCACAGCAGCACCTGGCCGTACGACTGCTCACCGATGGTCCGCACCGCCCCGGACCGGTCGGCCTCCTTGCCGCTGCCGCCACCGAAACCGATCCGCACGGCGAGGAGCCCGACCAGAACGTAGATCACTCCCCGGGCACAGAGCCCGACCCTGGAGGCAACCTCCATGGCGCGACTGTCAGCCACACGCTGCCCCCGGGTCTTGGCCTGGGCGCCACCGTTGTCGATCGCCATACCCGACACCTCCCTGTGCGCTACCGAGGTCGACACGGCGCGACAGTCAGTGCGCGCTGGAAGGCGTTCTCGCCACGGCCTGCGAGATACGCCCCCTGGCTCGGCACACACCGCACCAGGGTGCCTCCCGCGCGGGCTGGACGCGGCGGCGACCGGTCACATCGGCTCCTCCCACCATGGCACCAGGCAGCGCACCCGACCAATGCAGCCCCTTTCGCTTCTCCCGCTTCGGCTCTCCCCGGGGGCAATGGGCTCGACTCCTGAACCGGGGCGGGACCGGCAGGCTTTGGCGAACGGCCGGGGTGATCGCGGAGAGCACCTTGGGCGCGGGCAGCAGCGAAAGGGTCCACGCGGAGAGTTGACGCCCGACGTTGACGGCCCTGACTTCACGTCCCTCACACCGTCACACCCCCCATGACCTGGGCAGACACGAAGCAGGTCTGGCCCAGACGGGCCCGCGCTGCCCGCTGGTTTGCTCGACTACCGGTTCAGTCCAGCTTTCGCAAGAACTTCATCGAGAGTCAGCGTCGAGGCCAGGTCGTGGATCCAGGCCTCAGGCGGTGCTGCGAAGACGTCACCCAAAGCGGCCATGAGCGCCTCAAATTCATTCCGGAAGTGCCTGTATACGGCGTCGAGGTTGGCCCACTGCTCGATGATCACGAAGGTATTCGGCGCTTCGAGATCTTCGGCGACCTGATAGCCCTCGCAGCCCTCCTCAGCACGGGTCCGAGCCGCGTTGCCGCGAACCACCTCGAGCCAGTGGTCACGCCGCTCCGGCTTGATCGATGCTCTGACAACTTGGAGAATCATGCACTGCTCCTTACCTCGCCCGGCGCCGCGTCTTCCGAGATCGCCCAGTTTTGGTGCCCTGCCCAGTAGACCGCCCCGGGCAACCGACCACCTGTCGTTGTACGCCGCTCGTGTCAGGCGCTGGGGCAGTCGGCCACTCTCGACCATGACCCGGCCCCCCAACCCAGCGTTCGACCCGTACAGAATCCGAGAAGCAATACGCTTGCGGTGTTCAGCCGGCCCGGGACGGGGCTCCCCCGGGGCTGTGGATCAACGCAGGCCGGGGTTCTCACCACAAACCAACCTGAAGACAGACTGCACTCGGTTGACCGTCTGCGTTGACGAGACTGACCTCACGTCCCTCAGTCATCCACATCGCTCTGACCTGGGCAGATAGGCGCGGGATCTAGATAAGCCTGCCCGTGGGCCTCTACACGGCCACCGACAGCACACGATCCGCTTCCACCAGCTCCAGCGCGGACGGCGGACCGGATCCGGAACCGGCGCGTGAACGAACGCACCGGCGACGAAGTGGACCTCTCGGACATCGTGAAGGGCTACGACACCGGCGCCGAGTACGTGAGCGTCGAGCCGCAGGAGCTCGACGAGATCGCTCCCGGCCGGTCCCGTTCGATCGACATCGCCGGCTTCGTCGACCTGGACACCGTCAACCCGGTCTTCTTCGACAAAACGTATTTCCTCGGACCCCGGGGAGCCCAGTACGGGAAGGTGTACGCCCTGCTGGAGCGGGCGCTGGCCGAGTCGAACAGGCGGGCATCGCCACGTTCGTGATGCGCGGGCGGGAGTACCTGGTCGCGCTGAAAGCTGAGGAAACGGAGGGCCTGCTCACGATCCACACCCTTCACTGGGCCGACGAGCTGCGCGATCCGCACGCCGAGGTGCCCGACCTGCCGGGAAAGGTCGAGGCGACGGCGGCTGAGGTGAAGATGGCCATGCAGCTGATCGACGCCTTGGCCATGGAGTGGGACCCGGAGTCGTTCCACGACTCCTTCCGCGAGAAGGTCGAGGCCCTGGTGAAGACGAAGGCCACCGGGGAGACCGTGGAGAAGGCCGAACCGGCGGCGGAGCCCACCGGCGCCCTCGACCTCATGGAAGCCCTGCGCGGGCCGCCTCCCCCGGCGCGCGGGCGGCGCGCGGGCGGCGCGCGGGCGGCGCGCGGGCGGCGCGCGGGCGGCGCGCGGGCGGCGCGCGGGCGGCGCGCGGGCGGCGCGCGGGCGGCGCGCGGGCGGCGCGCGGGCGGCGCGCGGGCGGCGCGCGGGCGGCGCGCGGGCAGAAGACCTCGGCTCCGAAGAAGCGGGCGCGCTCCGGAGCCGCTGCCAAGGGCCAGGAGCTGATGGCACTGACGAAGGCCGAGCTGTACGAGAAGGCTGCCGCGGCCGGCATCCCGGGCCGCTCATCCATGAACCACGACCAGCTCGCCGACGCCCTCGCCCACACCGGCCGCGGCCGGCACAAGGCCTGACTGGTGGCGGGGCCGGTCTACGCCGTGCGCGGCGGCGTCAAGGTCGGGCGCCGTGACCCGCCGTACGAACGTTTGGCACCGCTGCCATCAGATCGGGGTTCGCGGCTGCACCACCGTGCGCGCCACGGCTCTTTCTGCCGACCGCCCTGGCGATACGGGCCCGGCCTACTGGCCGGGCTTCACCTTCACGATTTCGATCTCCGAAGCGCCCTCGGCCCCCAGCTCCGCCTTCCGGTCCTCGGCGCTAGGCAGGTCGTAGCTGACCCCGGAAACCATTCGCTTGCCGTCCTGGCGGCGCACCCACTTCACCCGGTAGTTCACCAGCGCCACGGTCTCTCCTTCACTCGCTGCCCCACTCGACGGCAACACAGCCGCAGGTCACAGCCTCGCGCCCGGCACTGACAACGAGTCCTGGACGGCCCGAGACCGCAGGCCCGCCTCAAAGCCGCGGCTGCCACATCAGCGGTCGGGAGGCTGGCGGGCCCCAGGGGCGCGGGCGCCTTTCAGGCCACGCGACGTGGCCCAGGACGGCGGGGTCGGCGTCGGCCTATGGGCTCCTCGGGAGCGGCCTGTGGGGAGGAGAACCCGCTCGGCACCGCCGACCGGGCTGCTGGCGGCGTGGTCGCGTTGGCCGGTGACGCGCCTGGGCGGGCCGGGTTCTGCGCTCGCGCGAGGATGGAGATGTGGGGGATCTGCGAGGCGCAGGTCTGGCATACCTCGGCCAGGGTCCAGACCTGTCCCACGGACGGGTTGTGTACGAGGACGAGGAGTGTGGGTCCGCTGCACTGGACGTTGGTCTCGTGGAACGCGCACTGTGCGGCGTGGCAGGAGCAGGCGGCGTTGGGGCGGACCACGGCGAGCCGGGCGTGGGCTTTGACGTGTTCGGCGGCGAAGCGCCGCAGGGTCGTGGTGTCCTTCGACCGTGGCGGCATGCGGCAGGCCTCGGTGCTGCAGGTGACGGACACGGTGTGGTCGGCATGGCCGGTGAGCCGGACAGACCAGGTCCGTCCGGGCACACGCGAACCGGGCATGAGGGTCAAGTCGGCATTCCCGTCGTCGTCGTTCAGATGACTCAAGAGCGCTGATGCGGCTGCGGAAGTCGGCGTGGGGAAGGCGCTCGCCTCAGCCGGAGGCGGCGCGGCGAGAGCACGGACAGCCCCCGCACTCCGGCCAGGTGCCCTCGGGCAAGCGGACTGCCAGATGCCCTTTTTCGCACGGGGCGGACCACAGTGTCAACGGCGCGGCAACCCTCAACCCACGTATCGACCAGCCATATCGCCGCTAACTGGCCCCTGGTCAATAATGGAGCTGTCAGACTGCCTGCTGGCGTGGCTGTGCAGAGATCCAGAGTGATGCCACGAGTCAGCCCTCGTGCGGAGCCTCCGCGCTCTTGGCCGCCGTCACCAGCGCCTTTTCCACTTCGTAGCGGTTCTGCCCGGGCGCTTTCGCGTGCTCGGTGACCGCATCGTGTACCGCGGCCGCAGCCTCAAGCCACGGCCGCCATCCCTCCACGCTGTAGGGGCTGGCCGTCGCACGGGCCCGGGCTGCGTCTGCAGTACGGCGAAGCCGAATGAGTTCGTCGGTCAGTTCGATTGCCACCGCGAGATCCTACGTCTCGCTCAGCCCGGCCAGGGCCGCGCCGCGCTCTCGCCGGTGGGAGCGCCGTCAGTTCCCACGCGGTATTCGTGCGTGGATTACCGCACACAGGCACTTGATGCCACGGCGAACAGCCCGACGGGGGAACGCTTCGGGCGGTCCGCCGCACCACGACCTCATCCCTGCTGGGAACCTTCAGGCCGGCTGCGTGGTTCAGGTGACGGTGACACGCAGGACGTACGGCTCGCCTGTGCTGATGGCTCGTGCCTGTTCCTGTAGGTCAGCGTCCGTGAAGCCGAGCAGCGCTTCGTTGGCGGCATGTCGGAGGAGCGGCAGGATCTTGGCGACGGGCTGGTCTCGATGCGCCTCGGCGAGCGCGGCGAAGGCTCGCTGATAGGGAGCTCCGTACGTACCAGCGCTGTCGGCCAGCAGCCGGTCAAGGTGCTGCTTGTCGACACGGATCTCGCCCATGGCCTGCTCCCCTCGTCCTCACATACCCGGTCAATCCGAGCTTTCGTCTCGACGTTACGAGGCCGGTCTGACATTGATACTCGTAGCGGGTTCCGGTGGTCGTGGCTCAGGGTCTGACTGACGCCCTGTTGGGCTGTCCTGCTGTTGTTCTGTCCGGCCATCGGAACCTGTTCCTGGGGCTCCGGCCGGGCGGAACATGACCTACTGACTTTTCCGTTGAGTTGTCGGGGGTGACATCGCATGATCCCTGCGGTAGTTCGTGACCATGAGGTATGCCCAGGGTGGTGGTCTCACTCCGCAGAGGCAGGCCGCGCGGGAGCGGGTGCGCATGCTCGCCGCCGACGACTTTGCGCGGGATGAGAAGAACGTGGTGATAGCCAAACGGCTTCGGGTCAGTGTGCGGTCGGTGGAACGGTGGCGCCGGTCCTGGCGGGAGGGAGGACGGCAGGCACTGTGCATTTCGGGCCCAGCCGGGCGGCCGAAGGTCGACGACAGTGATTTCGCCGTGCTCGAGCCGCTCCTGCTGGATGGCGCGATGGCCGAGGGCTGGGCGGATGAGCGGTGGACGCTCTCAAGGGTGCGCATGCTGATCGCGGACCAGCTGGGGGTGTCGTTGTCGATCCGCGGAGTGTGGGAGTTGCTGCGGCGGCACGGCTGGTCGTGTCAGCAGCCTGCGCGGCGGGCAGTGGAACGGGACGATGCGGCGGTGGCCGGCTGGGTGAAGGAGACCTGGCCCCAGGCAAAGCCACCGCGGCGGCGCTCGGGGCATGGCTGGTCTTCGAGGACGAGGCCGCCGTCTCGATGACGTCGCACCGCTCACGCACCTGGGCGCCCAGAGGGGGCACGCCCGTGGTGCGGTTCAACGGCGCTTCCCGCGGCCGCATCTCGATGGCCGCGCTGGTGTGCTTCAAGGCCGGCGAACGCAGCCGCCTGATCTACCGTCCTCGCATCCAGGGCCATCACCGAGGTGCCCGCCGAGGCTTCACCTGGCAGGACTACCGTGATCTTCTCGTGCGAGCTCACCTTCAGCTCGGCGGTCCCGTCGTGGTGATCTGGGACAATCTGAATGTTCACCGCTGCAGTCGATTACGTGAGTACGCGGCGGAGCATGACTGGCTCACTGTCGTCCAGCTGCCCAGCTATGCGCCTGACCTCAATCCGGTCGAAGGCATCTGGTCGTTGCTCCGACGCAGCACTACCGCCAACGTGGTCTTTACCGACCGCGACCACCTCGTCCAAGCAGTCCGCAGCGGTCTGCGTCGCATCCAACGACAACCCCACCTCATCGAGGGGTACCTCGCCGAAACCGGCCTCTCGCTCAACGCGACAACTCAACGGAAAGGTCAGTAGGACGATCGGCTCCAGGTAGTCCGCGTGCGGGGAAATGTAGGGGATGGCTATCCGAGCAGGATACGGATGCTCGGGTGGTCCTTCGCCTTGCACCACCAGAGCGCTTCGCCTTCGTGTGTGATGGCATGCAAACCCGTCCCGTGTTCGGGGCAGAGCGGCCATAGCCGTCCGTAGCGATCCGCGAGGTAGGTCTGGATGGCGTCGGCGACTTCAGCGAGTACCCCGACAGGATCGAACGATTGGATGGCCGACCCAGCCACCGTCACGATCCCCCCGGGAAAATCGGTCGACGGATGGATGAATTCCGGTCGGGTATCGATGCGGAGGTCCGTCTCCCGCTCTATGGATCCAGTCAACGGCAGAAGCACGTCTAGGACGGACCGCGCCTTCCGTTCGAACGCGATCCGCGCGAATCGGTGTGCAGGCAGGTCCCCGTGCTCGTGGTAGACGTCCCGAATCCAGTCGACCCGCCCGCTCTGGACGACTTCCCAGCCCAGTTCGCCTTCGACGCGTTTCAGCCACTGCTCGAAGGCCTGTTCGTGGCGGCGCTCGAGCTCGCTGTCAGCCAATGTGATTCTCCACCTCTCGATGATAAACGAGTCGGCTGACCCGGCCGGATGCTCCGGCCGGGCCAGCCGACGTGGTACGACGCCGCGCGATCCGAGGAGAAAGCGAGGCGAGGGTTCCCTGTGGAGTCGCCAGGGCGGCTCAGCAGGGATCAGCGCGTCTCAGTGCGGGTGGTTAGCGGTAGCTGCCTCCGCCACCGAAATTCTGGAACCGGTCCCACCAATATCTGGTGTAGCCGAACCTGGCGATGCCCTGGGCATGGAACTGTACGGAGTCACCCGGATCGTTCCAGCACGTGAAGCCCCAACAGCTGTGCTTGCCTCGGGCTCCGTTGCCATACCAGTACCCGTGGAAGTTGTACCAGCCCACTTCAGTGTGGTTGTAGCTGCTGGAAGTAACCCTGTGCCCGCCGACTGACAGCTCCCAGCGCCAGCCGGCTTCGATAGAGGCGCCGCTCCAAGCCCTGCGGAACCACATGTCCCACTGCAGCGAGCACTTGTGCGACGAGCTCTCGCAGATGCGGCGCATACGGACGCAGTTGAAGGAGTTGCAGTCCGTCTGGACGCGCTCCATCAGGTAGGTGCCGCCCAGGTCGAACTTGTTACGCGGGTCGGCGCAGGCGTACTCGTACCGGTTGCAGCTGCCGCCCGCGATCGGGTCGATCGACAGGAAGCGGCCGACGGCCGGGCTGTAGAGCCGGACGCCCATGAGGGTGAGTCCGCCGGCGGTCTCGGTGGAGCGCTGGTTGGCGCCCAGCCAGCCATAGCGGGTGGCCGCCTGGTCGGCCCGGGCGTTGCCGTACTCGTCGTGGTCGAGGGCAACGGGGGCCTGGCCCGCGTCCAGGGGCAGCTGCAGGGCCACGTCGCCGTGGACGTTGGTCAGCTGCAGGACGATGCTTCCGCTCTTGCCCGTGGTGGCCGCGAGTCCTCCCGCGATGCCGTCGACGTTGCGGGTCAGGGCGCCGGTGGAGACGTTCTCCACGATCCACCGGGGATTGTCGCCGTCTGCGGAGTAGTGGTTGAGCTTGGACGCGGTCTGGGTCCACGTCGAGCCGTTGTTCGTCTCCACCGTCCAGGAACGGAACCGCAGGGCGGGATCGAGCGCCCAGGTCTGACGAGTGCCGTTCACCGTCTGCTGGTACGCGAGGTCGTTGGCGTAGTAGCCGAGCGTGCTGCCGGGCAGAGCCGTGGTGCGGCCGAACGCGTCGTAGGTGTACCCGGTGTCGACCAGCCGGTCGGCGCTGTCGTGGGTGCTGTTGGTGGTGGTGCCTCCAGTGGTGGGGCAGCCCGCTCCGGGGGCCCCGGTGGCAGTGGTCAGGGACTTGCGGTTGGCGCGTGCGTCAAAGGTGTAGCCGCGGCGCGTGCACAGGGTGTCGGAGGTGTCGTCGACACCGGTCAGGCGGCCGATGTTGTCGTAGCGGTAGTCCTGGGTGGACCAGCCCGCGTGGGATGCGGCCTGGCCGTGGACCGTCTCGGTCACCGTGTCGGAGTAGACGGCGGTTCCGTCGCTGTCACGGGTATAGGTGCGGGCCACGGCTGCCCCGGTCGGGTCCTGCCTGACCGTGGCCGTGTACCCGCCGGGCAACTTCTCGGTGGCCACGGAGCCGTTCGGTCCGTAGACGGCCTGGAAGGTACCGGCGACGGAGTCGGAGACCGCAGTCGGCAGGCCGCGAGGCTCGGCGGTGTGGTCGTAGGTGTACGTGACCGTCGAGGGCGCGCTGTCGGCGACCTTGACCGGCCGGTTGAGCAGGTCGTACTCGGTGGTGGTGACGCCGCCGTCGGCGTCGGTGTAGGAGATGAGGCGGCCGAGCTTGTCAAACGCCTTGGTGACCGACCCACCGGTCGCCGAGGTGGTCTTCACGGCCCGGCCGGTGACCGGGTCGTATTCGGTGGTGATGTCCGGGACCGCCTGGCCGACCCCGCCGGTGATGGCGACCTTGGTCGCGCGGCCGGCGCCGTCGAAGGTGGTGGTCGAGGTCCGGGTGGAGCCGTTCGCCGTGTCGATGGTCTTGGCCGGATTGCCGTACCAGTCGTACTCGGTGGTCGTGGTCGGCAGTTGGGTGGGCTGGGAGCCGCTGCCCGTCACCGTGCCGGCCGGTCCGGTGGAGCACACCTGGTCGGCCCACTCGGGGCGGCCCTGGCAGGTGCCGGAACCGGTCGCGGACCAGTAAGCGGTCACTCGGGTCGCGGCGTCCGTGCCGGTGGCACCGGGCAGGAGCTGCTTAGTGACGCGGCCCTGGGCGTCGTACTCCGTGGTCTCGGTGATCGCGAGCCCGCCCGGGTCCTTGATCGTCTGGATGGGCAGGCCCTTGGCCCAGTCGTACACGGTCTCTACCGCGCGCGTCTCGCCCTGCACGGTCGGGTACTCACGCACCTGCGCACCGGTGGTTACCTTCGTGACCTGGTCGCTGACCTTCGCGGTGCCGTTCGTGGGCCGGCCCGCGTCGTACTCGGTGACGGTCCAGGAGCGCGCGGTCACCGAGGAGCCGACGGGGACGAGCACCGTGGTGCCTGACTTCAGGTCGGCGGTCAGGTCGATCCGGCGCAGCGGACCGAACTCCTCCAACTGGCGGGTGCCGGCGTCGTTATAGACCGTGCGGTTGGCCAGCAAGTCGGCCCGCTCAGCCGTGGTGAGCCCTTCGATGCCGAGGTCGGCGCGGGTGGCCTGTGCTGTGGAGTCGCTGCCGAGGGCGATGGCCCGATTGCCGGCGCTGAGTTCACGGACCGGGTTGCCGAAGCGGTCGTACTCGGTGGTCGAGATATAGCCGCCGGGGGCGGCGAGGTTGGACTCCCGGCCGGAGACTCCCATGTAGTGCACGGTGGCCCGCTTGTAGGCGGCTGCCGTCAAGGAACCGCCGTCGTTGGACGCCGGGACGGCGTCCGCGGGGAAGACCGCGGTGGCGTCGGTCGGGGCGTCGAGCTGCCCCCAGGCCTTCACGTCGGCGGTGCCCATACCGTAGGGCGCGGCGGGGCCGGTCAGCGGTACGTCGTAGACCACGGCGGTTGCCGCGGTGCCTTCCTCGACGTCGGCGGTGGCCTGCTTCAGGCCGGACCGGGCCGCCTTGAGGAGCATTCCGTCTCCGGCGGTGGAGGTGTTGCCGGCCTTGCCGTAGGTGAAGGTCCACGGCAGTTCACCGGGCGGGGTCAGCCGGGTGACATGGCCTGCGGAGTCGTACTCGTAGGCGGTCTTCAGCGTCGGAGTGATCTGCGGGTTCCATGCTTCGCGGAGCCGCCCGGAGCTGTCGTACGCGTAAGCGGCGACCTCCTGGGCGGTGGACGCGTTGGCGCCGGGCGCGGTGGCCCACAGGCGGACGCTCTTCACCTGGCCGAGGACGTCACCGAGGGTGAAGGTGGTGGCGGTGGTGGAGGCGGGGTAGACGAACTCCAGCATCCGGCAGCCTTTGGTCGCCGGCGTGGCGGCGCAGGTGGCGGCCTGGGCCGCCGAGGTGGGCGCGATGATCCACTGCGGGAAGGCGACGGCCTTGCCCTGGTAGGTGGTCTTGCCTGAGACGATCTTGGTCTCGGTGTTCGTCAGTCCGTCCCGCAGGGTCGAGGACACCTGCCAGGTCGGCACCGCGGGATCGGGCTTGGTGAAGGCCGTCACCGTGCCCTGGCTGTCGGACAGGGTGAAGGTCCCGGTGACGCTGCCCGTGAGGACGAGACCCTCCGCGCCCGGCTCGGGGATCCAGCCGTTCTTCGCCGCGTTGGCGGTGAAGTGCAGTTCGTCGCCCTTGGAGTCGATCACGGCAACCGAGGTGTCGGAGATCCGCCGGATGTGCGAGTAGTCGGCGGTGCCGACCTCGGCGACCGTGCCGGCCACCCATTCCTTGCCGAAGATGGGCGCCTGTCCCTCCTGCGTGGCGCCCTTGTCCGGGGTGCGGGAGGAGGCGGTGCGGGAGACGGAGAGGCCGAAGGCCGAGGCGTCATCGGCGGATAGACCGAAGTTGCCGGTGAGCAGGTTCACCGAGCCGGGTCCGGCCTCGGAGGACGTCGCGCCGGAGGCGTTGCGGTCCACGACCGCGGTCAGCGGCTCCGTCGCTCCGGTGGCCGCGTTGGGTCCGGTGAAGTCTGCCTTGATCTGGACGCTGCCGTCCGGATCCACCGTGTCGGTGGCGTTCCACACCAGCGGCGCGGTCTTGCCGCCCGTGAGCGGGACGGGCCAGGCCGTAAGCGGCGTGCCGCCGGTGGTGACGTGGCCCGGAGGGATCTGCGTCCACGCGTCGGCCTCGGAACGCCGCCAGGAGAAGGACGCCTTGTCGTACTTGGCGCCGTCCGCCTCGGCGAGCAGCGGCAACCGGCGGGCGGTACGGTCGCCGGCGCCGGGCTGGACGAAACCGCCCGGGCCCGCGTGGAAGGTGTACGCGACCGGCTCGGACTTGTTGTCCGCCTTGTCGACGGCCCGTACCTCAAGGGTGTGGGTGCCGTCCTTGGGCGGGGTGACGGAGATGGCCTTGGCGCCGGAGGCGCCATCGGTGGGGACCTTGGTCCAGGTCTCGCCGTCCAGGGACCATTCCAGCCAGTTGTGGTCGGCCGCGGGCGGGGTGATGCTGAAGGTTCCGGCTTGGCCTGCGCCCTTGACCCAGCCGTTCGACGGGTAGTCGGTGGAGGTGACGGCGGACGGGGCGGACGGGGCGGAGGTGTCGACCGTGAAGGTCTTCCACGCCGACCAGCCGAGGTTGTAGTGGCTGCCGTCGTACGGGCTGGTGCGGAACTTGTACGTCTTGCCGTTCGTCAGCACACCCGCAGGGACGGTCACCGAGGCGACCTGTCCCGACGGCACGTACGGGGAGACCAGCACGTTGCCGACTTGGGTGTCGGTGGCGGAGTCGAAGATCTGGAAGGTGCCATTGACCTTGTCACCGTTCGCGTCCACGAAAGTGTCCCGCAGGACGGGCGTGACCGAATTGACCACGTAGGCGCCGCCGTAGGAGAAGAACGGCGCGCCCGCCTCCTGCTTCGTACCGGTACGGGGCCGGTAGTTGTAGGTGACGGTCAGCTTCGGCGGGTTCGAGGCCGCGTTGGCGGAGTTGACCCGCTTCCACTGCTTGATGTTGTTCTCGTCGGTGGCCCGCAGGCCCATGCCGGAGAAGGCCCACTTGTTGTTCGCCCAGTGCTGGACCAGGCTCGTGACGTCCGAGTTGATCCAGCCGTCGGGAGCAGAGGCGCAGCCGGGGTTGCCCTTGGTCTCGGTGGACGTGGCCATCTTGGTGACCATCGCCGGCTGGTTCGTCCAGCGCGAGGCGGTCGAGGCGTTGTTGGCGGTCCACGCCTCCCAGGGCTGGGCGGTGCAGTCGGTGTTGCCGGAGTGGAAGTTCCACAGCGACAGCTGGGCGTTGGAGACCAGCGCGTCGGCGACCGGCGCGGTGTTCCAGGTGATGAAGGAGCGGGCGGTGCGCCAGCTGCCGTCGGCGTTCTTGGTGCCCGGGTTGCCGAGGTCGAGCTCGGTGTCGTTGGACCAGTCGACGGTCTCGCCCTGCTGGACGTAGGTGTCGAACAGGTTGCCCAGCGAGGAGGTCGACGGGTCGACGGTCACCGGGTACTTCGTCGCCGCGTCCGCAAGGAAGCCCGCATCGGGCGTGACGACCAGGTCGACGCCGTCCTTGGTCTTGACGACCTTCAAGCCGACCTTCGCCCGACGGGTGTGCTCCCCGGAGACCGGATCGACCGTCGCGTCCCACATGACGGGCGCGGGCATCGTCGCCGTCTTCTTCGACTTCTTGTCGGTGAACAGCACGCTGCCGTCGGCCTGCTGCTCGACCTTCAGCCCCTTGGTCTTCAGCGGCAGCGTGTACGAGAAGCCCGCCGAAGGCTTCGCCTTGACCTCGACGAACTGCTCGAACCCGGTACGCGTGGCCTCGACGACCACGTCAGCGCCCGGCACGGCATCGGTGTAGGTGGCCCGGGTGCCGTCCAGCACCGGTGCCGGCAGCCCGCCACGCCACTGCAGCGTAATGGCGTCGTCGCCCTGCCCCAGCGTGACGAGGTCGGTGGCGGTGGCGGATTGGGCTGCCGCCAGCGACTGAGCCTTCGTACCCTTCTTGCCCGACAGCCGCAGCCCCTGCGGGTGCGCTTTGGACACGACCGAGCCGTCAGCGGCGCTGGTCAGATTCACATCCACATCGCGCCACTGCCCTTGGGGATCCCTGAAACGGATCGGGCCGGCGGACACCTCGGTGGTAAGCGACCCGTCCTTGTTGGCCCACGTCGTGGACGTCTCGGTCCGTTCGGACAGAGCCTCGACCCGCTTGCCCGACAGGCGGGCGGCCACTCGCGCGGAGGGTATGTCGGCGGCGGTGGTCGCCGTAGCGGCTCCAGCCTGGCCCTGCGGCTCGAGCTGAGGCGCGGCGATCGCCGGGTCGGAGCCCTGAAGCACCGAAACCGACATCACCACGGCCAGCCCCGCCGCAATCACTCCGAGTCTGCCTGGAGTGCCTGTCACCGAACGGGAACGTCTCCATGACGTCCCCGATCTGCTGCGCAAATACACAATCCCCCCATGGGATGTATTTCGTGAGCGCTTGAAGATCATCTAGCGCAGGCAGAACATAGCGTGGGCCATAGCCCGTCTAAACAGACGAACCATTAGCTATCCGACATCGGACTCGCTAAGCGTTACGTAAAGGTGAGCTGTGAAGCGGAACCTCCTGCATGCCGAGACGATGCGCGGGAGCGATGCCCGTCCGCCTCTGTTCGAAGTGCGTGGCCACCCCACCGTTCGCGGGGCGCCCTATGGCCCCCGACGTGCTGCTCCACCCTGAGCCGTCGTCCGGCCAGGCGCCGCGGCTTCCGGCGTCACAGCTTCCAACGTCGCGGTAAACGGAATGCACCTCACTACGACAACGACAGCCATGCCCTGCAGCAGACAGGCAAGCGCGCCGGCCCGAGGCGACAGAACCGCCCCGCGCATCCGTCCGCTTCCTGTGGCGCTAGGATCACCTCGCCGCAGGGCCCCCTGTCTTCCGAACAAGGTGGGTCGGCATGGCACGGCCTGCGGCACCAACGATTCGAAGCACCTGGGGGCATCCATGTCCGAGCACCGCCGATCACGGCGCGCCCGCATCCTGATTTGGATGGCCGCAGGGCTGACACTTGCCGCGACGACGGCAGTCAGCGCCAACGCCTTGACCTTCCGCGGCGCTGTGGTCGGGCGCGGCCTCCTGACTCCTTCCCTCTACGCAGGGCGTGTGTTCGACACCTGCACCGCACCCTCCCTCACCGCGATGAAGGCATGGCGCTCCGACCAGTTCTACGGTGGCGCGGCTGTCTACATCGGAGGGAAGAACCGAGGCTGCGCCCAGCCGCAACTGACCGCTTCCTGGGTGAAGTCAGTGGACGCAGCCGGCTGGAAGCTCGTGCCGCTCTACGTCGGCGCCCAGCCACCATGCCAGACCGGCAGCAATCCGGAACGGTTCACCACAGCCGATGCCGCCGCCGTCGGCACCGCGAACGGCAGTGACGCCGTCGCCAAGGCCTCGGCCCTGGGCATGAAGCCAGGCAGCGCCCTCTACCTGGACATGGAACCCTTCAACCTCTCCGACGCCCCCTGCCTCGACGCCGTCCTCACCTATGTCCGTGCCTGGGACAAAGCTGTCCGCACACAGCGCTACTGGCCGGGCATGTACGGGTTCACCAGCAGCAGCGCCGCCGCAGTGGCGAACGCCTCGGACCGCCGAGACCTCCCCGCCATTCTCTGGTACGCCCTGTGGGACAAGAACGAGACAACCACCGACGACTGGCGCTGGGACCCGAACCTGTACACCGGCCACCGCCGCGCCCACCAGTACGCAGCCAACAGCACCGAAACCCGCGGCGGCGTCACCCTCACCGTCGACCGCAGCACCTGGGACGCCCCGGTCGCAATCATCGCCAAATAACTTCCCAATCAGGATGTCAAGCGGGTCTGTCAATCGAACGGTGTATCGAGGGTGGTTGGGGTTACTGGCGGGCTGCGGAGAGTCGGCCGTCGAAGGTGATGTCGAAGGCGTTCAGGGCGGTCTTCCAGCGCATGGTCCAGCGAGCCTGGCCCTTGCCGGTGGGGTCAAGCGACATGATCGCCATGTAGACGCACTTCAACGCTGCGGTCTCATTCGGGAAGTGTCCGCGGGCCTTGACCGCCCGCCGGATCCTGGCGTTCACGGACTCGATCGCGTTGGTGGTGCAGACGCAGCCCGCCTGTGACTGATTCCCAATGATGGTTGTCAAGCAGCGGGACGTAGGCTGCGGCCCATGGAATCGTTGATCGCTGCAGTCCGTGAGCAGGAAGAAGCTGCCCGTTTTCTCGCTTGGCCGGGTGACTTCGACCTTGACCGAGGCGATCATGTCGAGGAAGTACACCTCGCCTCGGGCACCGCACTTGAGGGGTTCGCCGGCGACGGTGCCGGCGGCACGTTCTTCTTCTGCGGTGAAGGCGGCGAGGAACGTCCGATCCTCTATGCCGACTCCGAAGGAGGTGCGGCTCTGGTTGCCATCGGCCTGCACGAGCTGGTGCGGCTTCTGCTGGTCGTCCCGTGGTGGCAAGACTGCCAGGCGTTCACGGACGAGGAGAGTCGCGAGCTTGAGGCTGAGTATCTGGAGGACATGCCGGACCTCGCGGCCAGGAGGGACCGTGCTGCCGCGGCCCTTGGCCTCGATCTTCCGGGTCAGGCCGAGATCCTGGCTCGCTTGAGGGAGGTGACCACTCAGCTGGGGAAAGACTTCGTTTTGATCTACACGCCGGAGGGGCACCCCTACGAGCCGCTCTTCACAGTCTGAGGCTCAGGCCGCAGCGAGACCCCGTTGGGGAGGCTGAGCCTCGAAGGTTCGCTGATCGCGTATGAGGGCCCATAGGACGTCGAGGCGTCGTCGGGCGAGGGCGAGGATCGCCTGTTTAGACATCGTTTCATTTGGTGAGGCGGCGGTGGCAGATCAGGGCAGCGGCGATGCCAACAAAGGCGAGGAAGTGTTCGGCCTTGCGCTCGTATCGGCGGTGGAGCCGACGGCAGCCGGCGAGCCAGGACACGGTTCTCTCAACGACCCAGCGGTGTCGGCCGAGCCGCTTTGAGGACTCGATCCCCTTGCGCGCGATGCGATGGCGGATGCCGCGTTTGCGTAGCCATCGACGCAGATGGGGATAGTCGTAACCCTTGTCGGCGTGCAACTTCGCCGGCCTTCGTCGCCGTGGGCCGCGGCGGGACCGGATGGGCGGGATCCCGCGCACGAGCGGTTCAAGGCCGAGACTGTCGTGCATGTTGGCGCTCGAGATCCCCAGCGAGATCGGCAGTCCATTCCGGTCGGTGATCAGGTGGATTTTCGATCCCGGCTTGCCGCGGTCGGTCGGATTCGGTCCTGTCAGTGGCCCCCTTTTGCAGCCCTGAGACTGACCGAGTCGATCGCGCACCGCGACCAGTCCAGATCGCCTCGAGCTCCGAGTTCGTCGAGGATCACTCGGTGGAGCCGAGCCCAGACACGGGCCCTGCTCCACTGGGCGAAGCGTCGGTAGACCGTCTGCCAGCTCGGGCCGAACACCGGCGGGAGCTGCCGCCACGTGCAGCCCGACGTCGCCACGAAGATGATTGCCGCCAGCGCCTCGCGGTCACCCGCCCGCCGTCGGCCCCCGCCCTGCGGGCGTATCACCTCAGTCGGCGGCACCACCCGCCGAAACAGGACCCACAACTCATCCGGCACCAGCCGCTCAACCAAGTCCGTCATGCACGGTTCAACGAACGATCACGCCATAAGAAACGACGTCTTATGACTCTTTCCCTCGGCCCGTTTGCGGTCGTAGAAGGTCTTCGAGGTCAGGCAGAAGCGGGCTGCGATCTGGGCGGATAGGTAGAAAACGCGCAGGAGTCGGCGGTGGTAGCGGTGCGGCCGGCGCATGTTGCCGCTGATCCGGCCTGAGTCTCGTGGGACAGGTGCCAGACCAGCGACTCCGGCGAGTCGGCCTGCGGTTCCGAAGGCGTCCATGTCCCCGCCGGTGCAAGCGACGAACTCCGCCCCCAGCAACGGGCCCATGCCAGGCATGCTGAGGATCACCTCGGCATCCCGGTGCTCTCGGAAGCGTGCCGCGATCCTTGCATCCACGGCGGCGATCTCTTCGTCCAGAGCCAGGACCGACCGGGCCAGCGTGTTCACCACGGCTGCGGCTGTGCTCTCCCCGGCCACGGCGGTGTGCTGGGCCTGCGCTGCGGCGACGGCTGCATCGGCCATGGCCTGGGCGCCACGGACCTTGCGGTTCTTCAGCCAGGTCGCGAGTCGGCTCGGGCCGACCCGGCGGAGGCCAGCCGGGGTCTGATAGCCGGTCAGCAGGATGAGTGCGGATTTGGAGGCGGCGTAGTCGAAGGTCCGTTCCAGGGCGGGGAAGTACTCCAGGAGCTGGGCACGCATCCGGTTGATGGCGCGGGTCCGATCGGCGGCGAGGTCGTAGCGGCGGGCGGTGAGGATCTTCAGGTCCACCGCGATCTCGTCCCACTCCTGCAAAGGCTGCAGGTCCCGGCGCATCCGCGCCTGGTCGGCGATGACGTAGGCGTCCTTCGCATCGGTCTTGCCGTCCCCGCGGTAGCCACGGGAAGCGTGGTGGACGGTTCGGCCAGGGATGTACAGGAGTCGCTGTCCGTGGCTGGTCAGGAGGGCGATCAGCAGAGCGCCCCCACCGGCGTTCAGGTCGACGGCCCACGTAACCGGGCCGTCCTCAGCCAGTGCCAGCACATCGCCGAGCAGCTCCAGGAGCTCGGGCTCATTGTTGGGCACCCGGCGCGAGAGCACCTTCGTCCCGTCCGCGTCGATCACGGTGCAGTGATGCGCGGCCTTGCCGGCATCCGTCCCCGCCCAGAGCTCGGGCACCCGAGCCTCCCTCGTCGATCGGTTGACTGGTCCCTGCAGACGACCACGCCGACGTGTCCTTACGAAGCGATCTCTGTTCGCTCATCCCAATGAGTGGCCGTGTCGTCGCGGGGCACTGGGCGGCCAATCAGTCAAAGCCACACCTTCGGCAGGAGCGCCGTCCAGCCACACCCAGGCCCCTGGGTCTCCCGATCGTACGAAGGACCGGAATCAACCCGCCAACAAGGTAAGGAGCGTCGTAGTTGGTTCTGACCGCTCTTCCGGATGCTGTTGGTGATCTTCGCTCGGTGGGGTGAACCCCCTTCGACGTGCTTTCGTGCTGGCGGTTGGTGTGCTGCTGTTGTCGAGCGGGGTAGTTCTGCCGGTCGGAGGGGGCCGGGATGGCAATGGGGTGTGGTTCCGGTCGGGTGATTCCGCCGCTGACGGTGAAGATGGCCCGGGCGAGCAATCCGCGGGGCACGGCAGCGATGTGGATACGTGACCGCCTGGACGAGTTGTTCGTCGACGAGGACTTCGCTGCTTGGTATCCGGCGGACGGGCGCCGGGGTCTGTCGCCGGCTCGGCTCGCGCTGGTATCGGTGCTGCAATACACGGAGAATCTGACCGACCGGCAGGCGGCAGAGGCCGTCCGGTGCCGCCTGGACTGGAAGTACTGCCTGGGCCTGGAGCTGGACGATGCGGGCTTCGACTTCTCGGTGCTGAGCGAGTTCCGTGACCGGCTGGCCGAAGAGGACCGCGCAGACCGGCTGCTGGCTGTGATGGTCGAACGTCTTGCGGCTGCGGGCCTGGTCAAACGCCGTGGCCGGGTCCGCACCGACTCGACCCACGTGCTGGCGGCAGTACGCCGGCTCAATCGGGGTGAACTGGTCGCCGAGACACTGCGGGCGGCTCTGGACGAGCTCGTTGCACACGGCGAGGAATGGCTGGCTGGGCTCGTCACTGCGGACTGGGGTGACCGCTACGGCCGCCCAGTCCGCTATGACCGGCTTCCCCGCGGAGGAGATGCCCTGATCGCCTACGTCCTGCGGGTCGGCGGGGACGGCATGCACATCCTGCGAGCCGTCCATGATGCCGATGCCCCACCCAGACTGCGTGCATTGCCCGCTGTTGAGGTTCTGCGGCAGGTCTGGGTCCAGCAGTACTGGCTCGACGAGGACGGACGACTGTGCTGGCGGGGACCGAAATCCAGCCGGGACCGGGCAAGCCGCAGGACAACCGAACGTCGCAACACGGGCAAGGCATCAGCGGACGGCAGACCCGATCCCGCTTCGGCGCGAGTGCCATGGTCGGGCCTCGAGATCGTCACCCCGCACGATCCCGAGGCCCGATACAGCCAGAAAGTCACCGCCGCCGGACAGCAGGACTGGATCGGCTACCGCGACCACCAGACCGAGACCTGCGACGAGACCGGCCCGAACGTGATCGTCCAGGTCACCACTCGGCCGGCGCCCGAGCAGGACATCGACGCCCTCGACCGGATCCACCTGGGACTGACCACGCAGGGGTTCCAGCCCACCGAACACGTCGTTGACAGCGGCTACATCTCGCCGGACAGCATCCACCACGCCGCCCGGCAGTGGGACATCACTCTCTTCGGACCAGTCCGTGACGACCCGCAGGCCGGCAAACGGCCCGGATTCGCCAAGCAGGACTTTCACATCGACTGGCAAGCCCGCACCCTGACCTGCCCCAACGGCGTGACGAGTCCGCCATGGAAGCCCACGCTCGGCGACGGCCACCCCCGGCTCTCTGTGCTCTTCCCACGCAAGGCCTGCCGCGAATGCGCCGACCGGCTCAAATGCACCGGCAACGTCGAAGGCAAGGGCCGGCACGTCTTCCTGATGCCACAACCTCTCCAGGAGATCCAGACGCAGAACAGGGCCGACCAGACGACAACCGAGTGGCGCCGGAGATACGCGATCCGCGCAGGCTGCGAGGCCACCGTGTCCGAAACCGTTCATGCCCACGGCCTGCGGAACTGCCGCTACCGCGGCATGGCCAGAACCCACGTCCAACACGTGCTGACGGCAGCCGGAACGAACATCATCCGACTCAGCGGCTACCTCTCACCGGGCATCGCACCGCCCAGCAAAGCGCGGCCGAGGAGCCGCTTCCAGCAGCTCTGCCGCAACCTGCCCACCTAAGATCACCAACAGCGTCCGGAAGAGCGGTCAGAACCTCGTAGTTGGCCAGCCTGGCCAACCGGTTACTCAGCCGCGAGTCATCAGTCAGGTGGTCCCGTGCACATCGGGGGCCGCCGCAGCGGCCCCGGGGAGGATCCGGCCGGGTTTTGGCGGTAGATCCGCGAGCTTGATACCGGTTCGGTGACTGGGGCTGTATTGCCAGGTCAGGGGTTCTCCGTTCCGGTTCTGCCAGTCCTCTTTGATGACCAGGTTTCCCGCTTCGGCCGGTTCGCCGCTGATCCGATCGGCAACCCGGCCCCCACGCCGCGCCCCGTGGCCGGGGGCCGCCCGAGCGGCCCGCTCACTGCTTCGTCAGAAGCAGCCCGGGAAGCGCGATGACCGGAGCCGCCCGGTTGCCGTCGACGATGTGCACCTGGGTCGCAGGTCCGCCCGGGATGCACGCGAGCGCGCCCTCGCGGTGTAGCCACAGCTGGACCGAAGTCGACATCTGCGGGTAGTCGAAGACCCATCTGCCCTGCTCCGTGCACGTCCCGACCCGCAGGGTGTACTCACCACCCTCCCCGTGCTCCATCTGCCCGGCCAGGGTCAGAGACGCAGCGTCGTTCGAGGCGGTCCACACTCCCGGATAGTCCGTGTACGGCCCGGAGTAGGAGCCGCAGACCGACGCCACCAGCACGACGACGGCGATTGCGACTGCGGCGCGGGGCGGCTGGATCGACAGCCCCGTCGGGCTGCCGGTGCACAGGACAGTGGCCGCGCTCGAGGCGGCCATCGCGACGGCGCACCAGACGACCCAGGGCCCCGAGCCCGCCCTGACCAGCATGACCAGGAGTGCGAGCGCGAGGATCCACGAGGCGGCTGCCCGCCAGACGGCAGTGGTGTTCCGGGCATTGCGCAGCGTCAGCACCACGACCACGATCGGCAGGACCGCCAGGGTCATGGCGAGGAGCATTGCGCACACCAAGACGAGAGTCCCGTCGAAATCCGGCACCAGCCTGGTGGTGTCCGCCAAAGCGAACGTCCCCACCAGCCCCGCGACCTCCACCGCGAGCGCCGACCACAGCACGACGGCGAGCCGGCGGCCCGTCGTTTCTTCCCCCACCAAAGCCCCCAGGATTTGAGCACGTTCAATTAGTGGGGTGCATGCTACTGGACCCTGCCATCCCGTCAGGGAGCAGGTGCACGGAGCCGGACCTGCCCACCGTCCGGAGCAGTGGCACCGCGCCAGACAGCGACGGCAGCGGTCTGCAGGACCGACAGGTCGACAATGTCGGCGGCGACGCCGGCGAGGAGGAGGCCGAGGAACGCATCGACGCAGGTCACCTCCATTTCCCGGACTCACGCGTTACCGGTCGAGCCTCCGGCTCGGCGGCTTTGCGACTCCGGCCAGCTAGAGTCCGTCTTCAAAAGAGCGTTCGATGGTGGATCATGGTGTCGTGATTCGCCGTCATGAACTGACCGACTCCGAGTGGGAGTTACTGAGCGTTTTCAGCATGGCCACTGATCGGGTGACGGGATCGGTGCCCGCAACGCACGAGGCTCCCGTGCTGTTGGGGGAGGTGTTCGAAGTCTCAACCCACAGGCACAGGAGCAGCGTTGGTTCCGTATTCTGCCGCACTAGACCTGCCTCACGCCCTGGTCGAGTGGGTCACGATGCTCATCGTCACCCGCGAGGGTGACCGCCGCTGCAAGCTCCCGCCGCACCAGCGTGCGCTGGTCGGGCTGGTGTACCTGCGCCGGCACGACACCCTCACGCAGATCGCGGTCGGCTTCGGCATATCTGTCGGCACCGCCCATGCTTACACGGCTGCCGTCATCAATCTGCTCGCCGACCGCGCACCCGGCCTGCTGCGTGCCCTGCGCGAAGCCGACCCCGACTACGTCCTGCTGGACGGGACGCTCGCCGAGTGCGACCGGATCGGCGACGGCCGCGCCGACTACTCCCACAAGCACCGCCGCCACGGGGTGAACGTGCAGCTGGTGACCGATCCAGCCGGGCGGCTGCTGTGGATCTCGCCCGCACTGCCCGGCCGTGCCCACGACCTGACGGCGGCGCGTGACCACCGGATCATGCGGATCTGCGAGCGCCAAGGCGTCCCAGTCCTCGCTGATCGGGCTTACATGGGAGCCGGCTCGTGGGTGACGACACCCCTCAGACGCCCACCAGGCCGCGAGCTCACACCGACCCAGCAAACCGTCAACCGTGCACTGTCCGCGGCACGGGCACCGGTCGAGCGCGGTGTCGCACGACTGAAGTCCTGGCGCATCTTCCGCAGATCCCGGTGCAGCCCGAATCGCATGACGTCAATCGCCGCAGCCGTCCTCACGCTGGAGCGGCAAACGCTGAAAGACCTCATTGATTCCCTTTCGGAACAGCCACCGATCGGGTGAATCCGCGACGGCGGCCCGATGCGCCCCGGGCGACGGGTTGCTCTGCCTGGCGGCCTCGTCAACGCACTCGGCGGCCTCGCTCGCCGCAGGGGCAGCCGACTTCGAGTAGGACCGAAGCCCCATTGCTCCCACGGTCACACAGCCGAACATCCCACGCCTGCCGTCGTCCCGGTCATCTACGGAGGCTCGACGGTTGATGGCTCGTAGCTCTGCCTCGTCGGGCGACGGGATCAGCTTCCGGGGCGGCGCGTGTCATGCCGCCCCGGGGCCGGGTATGTGTGTCGGCGCAAGGTCACTTATCGAGCGGTCGGAGTGGTCAGGGCCGGTAGAACGTCTCGCAATCGAGTGGGGACGCGGTGGCGTCGTCAAGGCAGACGACGACGTACGCGGCCCCGCCGGGCACGTCTGCGGGGACTGCCGGGAAGTCGTTGAGCGAATACGTCACGTCGCACTTGGTACTGGTGCTCTTGGCGCCGAGGCGGATACCCGAGGCGTCGTACGCGCCGACCCACGCCCTGCGGCAGCCGACGGCCCGGAGTGCTCCGTCGACCCCGACCGTACGGTTGTACCAGGTCAGAGTGCCGCTGATGTAGCTGGCGCCATACGAGACGCCTGTGATGGGCGTGGTCGGGTACGCCGCAGTCTGCGCGCCCGCGGCCGGCGTTCCCAGTACGGTGGCCGCGGTCAGAACGGCGGAGCCGACAGCGGCGGCGAGTTGGGGCTTCAAGTGGTCCTCCAGACGGGACGAGTCGGTTGTCGCCTCACATCCTGGGCAGGTCGACCATCCGTTGCCCATCCTTTAAGCCACCGCTTAAAGGGGCTGCCAGGGCGGTGAGTGCGGCAGTACCTCACACACCTCGGTGCGCTTGTTCGGTGGTGTGTGACAGGGGAGGCGACGTTCGTTCGCGGCGTCCTCGCGCCGTCACGGTTGCGTCAGGGCGCCCGTCCACAGCAGGGCCAGCCCGAGCGGGGTGATGAGGTGGAGTATGGAGCTGCCGCGGCGGCTGGTGGTGATGAGGCCCGTGTCGCGCAGCACGGTCGCGTGCTGGCTGGCCGCGGCGGCCGTGACGTTGAGGCGGCGGGCCAGTTCGCTCGTCGTGCAGCCTTCCGCCGTCACTCGTAGGGCGGCGGCTCGGGTGCGGCCGAGCAGGGACTCCAGGTTCCGGACGGTCGCGCCGTCCGACTCCGCCGCTCCGGTGCCGGTCAGTGGCCGGCGGAGGGCCGGTACGGTCAGGCGGGGTGGCTGAGCGGTGTCGAGCGGGTCCCACAGGAAACTCACCGGGTGCTTCGAGAAGACCGTGGGCGTGATGATGAGTCCCCGCCCCTGGAGGTGCACATCGACTCGGCGCGGGTAGGGGGCTTCGAGCACCGGCGGACGCCAGCGGACCAGTGGTGCACAGATCGAGCGCAGCAGGAGATCGACGCCTCCCTCCAGCATCAGGTTCGCGCTACGGGTGGACAGCGCGACCAGTTCGGACCGTCCTCTGTCCCAGTAGGGCTCGACGGTCAGTCGGTGGCAGGCGCGCAGGGCCTTCGCCAGCTCCCGCAGCGCGTCACGGTCGCCCTCCGCCACCCGTCTGGCCCACGGCAGTTGTCCGGGACGGAAGTCGAGACACTCGATCTCGCGGCGCAGCTGGGACACCGGGGCGTGCAGCAGATTGTCCACGGCGTGGTCCAGAGAGGGCACATCGCCCGTCAGGGCCAGCAGATCAAGCCCGGGACCGCGCGTCGGGACGAGGGATGTCAAGGGGAGCGTGTCGGCCCCCGTCCTGCCCGCCACCGCCGAGCGCCAGGTGTGGAGGTGCGTAGGCACCCGGTTGCCTCTCAGTAGCTCCAGGCTGTAGTAGACCTCGGCCGCGACGCCGATGGTCGCGGCCACCCGGGTCCTGGCGAGGTCTTCCGCGGTGAAGTGAACACGTAACACCTGCCGGTCTCCTGCCGCCGAAGGGGAGTGCGTGAACGCCCCTCAGCCTGCCCCACCTCGTACCGCCCAATCGGGCGTCGAGGCGCAGGACCCGTTCGTCGGCCACGCGTTCGAGCCGGTGAACGCCGGCGGCCGTACCGGCTGATGGGATCGCCGCATCACCCGATCAGGGGCCACGCTGAAAAGGCTCAACTGGCTCCGCTGATACCGAACGCCAGCAGAGGCCGGCCTCGGGCGGAGGACCGCCGGGTCGTCAACGGGATGGTCTACAAGATCCGGACCGGGGTTTCCTGGCGTGACCTGCCGGAACGTTACGGCCCATGGAAGTCGGTCTACACCCGCTTCCGCCGCTATGCCATCGACGGCGTGTTCACCCGGGCCCTGCAACAGATCCAGGCCCGGGCCGATGCCGCCGGCGACATCGACTGGCTGGTCCAGATCGACTCCACCATCGTCCGCGCCCACCAGCACGCCGCCGCCACCGGCCGAAAAGGGGGAAGCACCGCACGGACGAACCGGACGATCACGCCCTCGGCCGATCCCGAGGAGGCCTGACCACCAAAATCCACCTCGCCTGCGACGGCCGCGGCCGCCCACTGGCCGTCCTCCTGACCCCCGGCCAACGACACGACAGCATCTGCGCACGCCCCCTGCTCGAACGCATCCGAGTACCCCGCACCGGCCTCGGACGGCTCCGCTGCCGACACGGTCACGTGATCGCCGACAAGGCCTACAGCTCACGCGGATTCCGCGCCTGCCTGCGCAAACGCGGGATCGGACACACGATCCCGGAGAAGAGCGACCAGAAGAAGCACCGCCGGAACCGAGGCCGACGAGGCGGCCGACCCACAGGCTTCGACCGCGAGACCTACCGCCGCCGCAACACCGTCGAACGCTGCTTCAACCGGCTCAAAGGCTTCCGCGGCATCGCCACCCGCTACGAGAAGACCGCCACCTCCTACGAAGCAGCGGTCACACTCGCATCACTCCTGCTCCGGGCAAGATCAATTTGAAGACGGACCCTAGGTCCCGTCTCGTCCTGTGCCTTCCGGAAGGTGAAGTTGGTGCACATCAGCGCCTCAGGCAGAATCACGTTCGACTGCAACGAGCCGTGAAGTGCGGCTCGGTGTCGGCAGGAAGGCCTTGGGGTGGGTTTCGACGAGGAGTGGGGGCAGCTGCGGGCCGCCGCGACGGCACGGGTGAACTCGGGGGCGCCGGCGGAGCCGGTCGCGCGGGTGCCTGAGCCCGAACCCGCCGCGGTGAACGCGGCCGCGGCCCGTAAGGCGGTACTGGAGCGGCTGGCGGACTTCCGCAGCCGCGTCGTGCTGGTGCCCTTGGACGAACGCGGCGGTCTGTGGACGGCGGAGCTGGGCGGGCTGGACTGGATCTGCGCGTTCTCGGGCCTGGAGACGCTGGCCCGGTTCGCCGACGCGCGCGGTGAGGCGGAGCGGGAGTGGCCGTACCGGCGGATCGTCGGGGAACGGCTGCTGGACGAGGTGATCCCGGCGCTGGACTTCCCGTGCGGGGTGGCGCTGGACGCGGCGGGGCCGGACGGGATCGTCTTCCCGCCGGTGCGGGGGCTGGTGCCGGACGGTGCCGCGCTCGACGGGGACGGACGGAGGGAGAAGGCGTGAGCGGGGACGGAGCGGACATCGATGTCTCGAAGCAGGCGCTGGCACAGATAGCGCAGGGCATCACGGACACGCTGGGCGAGCTGAAAGAGCTCGGGATGGTCGGTTCGGCCAGCATGGGCCGGGGCTTCTCGGATCTGGCGCTGTCGGGGATGGAGAGCGGGAACGAGGGCCTGACGGCGTCGATGAAGACTTTCTGCGAGCGCTGGGAGTGGGGTGTGCGCGCGCTGGTGCAGCAGGGTAACCAGTTCGCGTTCGACGTCGGTCTGTCGGCGGGTGTGATGCACGAGCAGGACCAGTACATTCAGGGCAGCTTTAAGGTGCTGACGAACTCCGCGATGGGCAATCCGTACGCGTCGGAGCAGGAGATCATCGACAAGGACTGGGGCGGCGTCCTCTCCAACAACGTGTACACGCAGGTCCGGGACGCGGACTACAGCGACGAGTCCTTCGACCGGGCGCGGGAGAACAGCAAGGAGGCCTGGCAGGGCGCCGTGCGGGACGTGAACAGCTCGGACATTCTCCTCAGCAACCAGATCATCGACGCGGCCGGGCTGCGGGACGAGGTGGACGCGGCGGTCGACGACTGGGTCGGTCCGGCGCCGCAGCCCCAGCCATCGGGCGGTGAGCGCTGATGGCGGACTGGGGCGGTCTTCTGGACAAGGGTCTGGAGAAGCTGGACGACGGCTGGGAGGGCGCGAAGAAGGTCGTCGGGCAGGGCGTCGACAAGGCCACCGACGGGATCGGCACGGGGCTGGAGTACATCGGGGCGGACGGCTGGGCGGACAAGGTCGAGGACTGGGGCGATGACGTCGCCTCGGACCTCGGTGCTTCGGTCGGCGAGCAGCAGCTCGGCCAGAGCGAGCAGGCGAACGAGCTGGTCCACGGCAAGCCGGCGAAGATCCGGGAGTCGGCGAAGCACCTGACCGACTTCCAGGGGGCCTTCGACCGGGTCGGCCAGGGCATGCGAGCACTGGACTCGGGCCACTGGAAGGGGCAGGCCGCCGACGCGTTCCGCAAGAAGTTCGCGATGCATCCCAAGGACTGGCTGCACGCCTCCGACGCCTGCGAGGCGGCGGCGGGCGCGCTGAACCGGTACGCGGAGACGGTGGAGTGGGCGCAGAAGCAGGCGCAGCAGGCCATCGACCTGTACAAGGCGGCGGTAAAGGCCGCGAAGGAGGCCCACGAGGACTACGCCGCCAAGGCCCACGCGTACACCGCAGCGGCTGATGCCGGCAAGGACCCTGGACCGGTGCCGCAGAAGCCGGTCGACGTGGGCAAGGCCGACGGGACGCGGGCCCACGAGATCCTGAACGAGGCTCGCAAGCAGCGTGACGAGGCCGCGGCGAACGCGGCCAAGGCACTGGACGCGGCCCTGGAACACGCCCCGAAGGAGCCCTCGGCGACGGACCAGGCCCTGGCCGGGATCTCCGACCACTTCGCCGGCCAGGCGGTGGAGCTCAACCACTTCGTCGGCGGCGTAATCAAGGGCACGGCAGGCCTGGTCAACTTCGTGCGCGGCCTGAACCCGATGGACCCGTACAACCTGACCCACCCGGCCGAGTACCAGCAGAACCTCAGCATGACCCTGGCCGGTCTGGTCTCCACGGCCGCCCACCCCGAACGCATCCCCGCGGGGCTGATCGAGACGCTGAAGGGCGACTTCAGCGAGGGCCTGGGCCGGTTCGTACCGGATCTCCTCGGGACCAAGGGCATGGGCGGTGCCCGGGCGGGGACGAGACTCGCCCTGCGGGAAGGGCTGGAAGGAGCCGCCAGTACGGGCCTGCGGCACACCGATGAATGGCTGACCGGTGGCAGGAGGCGGCCCCGGCAGCTCCTCGACGACCCGGCCCAGACCAAGTGGGCGGAGGACGCGTACGCGGACTTCATGAAGAGCGACCGGGACATCGACTCGATCAGCGGTCACACGCAGGGGCTGGCCCGGGACAACGGCTCCACCGGATTCACCCCGGAGGAGATCGCCGCGGTGAAGAAGCACGTGTTCGACACGGAACATCCCATCGTGGACTACGAAACGGGAGGTGTCGTGATGCGGAAGTTCGACGCGGATGCGGAGATCGCAGACGCCTGGATCCGGTTGCGCTCAGGAAACGGACTGCCGGAGGACCGGCTGCTTCTGGAACACGAGCTGGCCGAGCTCACGTACCTCCGCGAGAACCCGGGCTCCACCTACCAGGAGGCGCACCGGGTCGCGAACGAGACGCACAACTGGCAGGAATCCGGACCGCTGGACAAGCGCGAAGACATCGAAGGGGAATGGTAAATGGCCGCGATCGTGTATTTTCGGAAGGTCTCGGAGACCGAAGATCTGGTGGAGTACGAATTCGGTGACGACCCCGAGCGTTTCGAGCGACGGCTGACCATGGACAAGGCGTCCTGCACCTCGACGGTCCAAGACGGACAGGTCGACTACACCTTCCTGAAGGCGTCGCGGAAGCTCAACGCGCTGTACACGGAGCGGGGTGAGTGGCCGGAGCGGGGGATGAGCGTGAGCTGACCTGCCGCAGCGCGCCCGCGTGCGGCTGAGCGGCTTGCCTGTCCGGACGCCGTCCCCGGCCCGCGCTTCGTCGGCGCCGTTATCGGGGGCGGGGACGGCAAACGGCCGCCCCCTTGTCCCCCGGGGGCGGCCGCTGCCTCAACGAGTCAATGTGCCTACATCAGGCACTCATGATGGATCTGCCTATAGGACGTCTCCCATCTGCGGGCATGGCGAATGAAGGGTCCGCATCAAAACCGCCTTCCGTCCGTCATGCGATCCGGATGTCTCAGGTACTCCTCAATCTCCTCCACCAGCCGTTCCGCGTCCTTGCCCGAATGCGGGCATGCCGCAGCCTGCAGCGCCACTTGCACAGCCGTGAACGCGTCGGATCCCGCAGCCATACTGGCGGCCTTCAATACGACAAAGGCTGCGTTCTCACCTAGCAACGTTGCGTCTCCGGGTGGATCTGCCGGTGGTGAGACTCTCAGGCCCATCGGCATGCCCCGCGGCGTCCGGGCTCAGCTCGACAGCACAGCGACGGCGATGACCACCGCGAGCATCAGCACCACGCAGCCGCAGGTGGCCAGAGTGTCACGCCGGGCACCCCTTATCCCCTCCTTGGTGTCGACCCGCCACGACGGGTCTAGGACCACCTCACCGGATTCGAGCTCCGCCACCACCCGCTGAACCTCGGCGTAGGAGTACACGGTGAAGGTGCTCTCACCTAAGGTTCCGTAACTCTTCTGCTCCTTGGTCCCCACCCCGTGGGTGGAGGCCACCTGGGGTACGAACCTACGTCTGACCATCCAGAGAGCGGCGGCCCTGTCGGCCGTCACCCAGTTGAGGCCCGGGGGCAACGCTTCTGGTGTGGTCATGTCGCCATGGTGCCGCTGAGGGCGACATGGGACATCCGCAGATTTACGTAAACGACTACGACTACGCATGTACCGCATGTAAGCCCGCACCAAGGCCCACGCCGAGCAGGCCAAGGGCAAGGCCAGGGAAGTCATGGGCCGCATGACCGGCAACCAGCGGATGACCGCCGACGGCCACTCCGACCAGGCCAAGGGCAGCGCCCGCCAGGCCAAGGAAGACGTCGAGGACACCTTCCGCCACTGACCACACCTCGCGCGCAGCCTCTTGACTGTGGCGCCCGCTGGGCCCCGACCACCTCCCCCGGGTCGGGGCCGGCCCCGTACTCGAAGCTGCCCGGCCGGGAATGGGGCGGCTCAGGCGGGGGTGCCGCTGGCGGTGTGGGCGCCGTGCCAGTCCAGGCACAGGACGGTGGCGTCGTCCCGGGGAGGGCGGCCCTTGTAGGCGTCGGTGACAGCGCCGACCAGTCGCTCGACCCGGTCTACGGCGGCGGTGACAACGCATACGGCTACCCGGGCGACCCGGTCAACGAGTTCGACCTCGACGGCAAGTCCTGGGGCAGCAAGCTCTGGGGCTGGACCAAGCGCCACAAGTGGGACATCGCACTGACCGCGGCCAGCTTCTTCGTGCCGGGCGCCGGCGCTGCGGTCTGGGCCTACCGGGCCTACCGCATCGTCCGTGTCGCACGCGCCGCGAGGGGCATGGACGGTGGCATCCGCGCCGGCCGCGCCACGTCCTGGCTGGCGGGCCGCATGTGGGTCGGCCGGGGCTCCAGCCGATTCGGCGGCAACCTCGGCCGGATCTCCCGCGACAAGCTCCGTCAGTGGCGTCGTCCGACGCACAAGTCGGACGGACACTGGAAGTCCAACGGCGTCCCCGTCGGACCGGCCGAGGCGGGCCTGAAAACGTCGTGAGGACCAGCGGTGAATCAGCGTTGGTGACGAAGGGGGCTGGGGAGCTGTTCTCGAGGTTCGGGGTCAGGGGGGATGTCGGCGTGGTGGAATTCTTCGGCCAGAAATCGATGACATACCGCTCCACCCCGTACGCCGATCCCTCGTCCCGGGTCACACGCTCGACTCAGACCTCCCCGCGCAGCAGACGCGGACCCGCCACATCCCGCCGCGGCCAAGGCGGATCAGATCCTGGGAACGGCCACTCCCCCACACCGCCAGACCACCCGAAACCGACTCGTCCCAGGGCTGCCGGCCCTTGAAGGGTCCCGGCCACGGGCGGTCCGCCGGACACGAAGCACACGTCCCCAAGCCGATGGAGCGGCGCCGGGTCCGCATTCCCGGTCTGTTCCTTCCGCCGCGTCGACCGTCGAAAAGGCCCGTGAGCGGCCGGCCCAATTCCCGACAACGCGTGTTCCGTGCACTGTTCGAGTAGACGACTATCGCGGTGGCCGACGGCGTAGAGCTCGGGTTCCCAGGTCATAGGCCATGGAACCCAGGGCAAGGACAACAAGGGGCCACGCCGCCGGGGAGTCGGTGGATACAAGGCCGCCGCCGATGAGGGCCCAGACCGACCCGGTGCCGAGCACTGCGGTGGACGAAGAAGCGCTGGGCACGCCAATCCGGAGCAGCACCTGCCCGTTCTCCTGATCGCGCTCCGGGCGACTGGTCACTTCTGCTCCCCCTTCTTGTACTGCTCTCCGAGACGCCGCAGCTTGCGCCGGACTCGTTCACCGAAAGCACGCGGGTCCGCTCCCGCGAACGCGGCGGGGTACGACTCGGCGGCGACCGCTGCAGCCTCCGTCCATGTCCATCTGGCGGCCGGGGCGCTGTACGTCACGGCGACTGCGCGTTCGGCGGGGTCGAGCCGGGCGAGTACGGAGCTGATGCGCGGATCATCCGGCAGGTGCCCGAACAGCATCTCGAAAGGGTCCGGGCCGCTGCTGAGCACGTCGTAAGCGGTCATGCCGTTGCCGAAGCCGTAGTCAAGGCTGTGCAGCCGCTGCCCCTTGATCTTGCGTTGGTGATGCGGCGTGAGCTGGAGCTTGATCGTGCGGGCATTCGCACGCAGCCGGTCCAGGTCCTGGCTCGTGAGCCCGGCATCTGTCCTTGTGGCCGTGATCCACAGGTCGAGCAGGGCCGTCGAGACCGCCCGTTCCCACCTCGGTCCGTGACCGCGTTTGCCGGGCCACATACAGGGGTCGCTCGCGAAGGCGGCGACCTGGGCGGTATCCCCCCGGGCGGCCGCGCAGGCACTCTCGGCCGCCCGGATGGTTTCGTGCTGGTCCCGCGGGAACAGCACGCTGTGCTTCCACACGCCCCAATCCGCGCTGAAGTGGTGCCGAACCCACGTTGTGGTCCGTGTGCGGGAACCGCCGTCAAAGGACTCGTTCGTGATGTAGACGTCCTGCCCCTCGGGGCGAGCGGGGGCCTGCCGATTGTGCGGCAACAGCACTCCGTCGATGAAGACGAAGTGCTGCTCCCCCTTGCAGACGTCCCAGCTGTCGTTGTCAGCGTCCACCTTTGCCTCCGCGTTCCGGTGCGAACAGGTTCACTCCTCAGTCCTGGCCGCGCCGTGAATCAGCAACACGAAGATGTGACCTGCATCACATCGCAGGAGGGACGCTTCCCGGACGGCCCACCGAGCCGCTCAGGTACGACCGGTCCCTCTCGGCGACCGCGTCGATCGGGCCGGCGGCGCGGAGCACCACGTCAAGGACGCGGTCCGGTTCGGCGGCGTAACACTGGGCGAACCAGGCCATGTTGGCCTCGACCACCGCCCAGCCGCCGTCGGCGAGCCGGCCGATGTCCAGGCACACCGCGCTGGGCAGAGCGGCAGCCGTGGCATCGAGGACGGCGCGGCCGAAGGCGCGGCTTTCGGCGTCCAGCGGCGCCGGGTCGAGGCGTCCGTAGACGGCGTAGCGGCTTCCGGTGACGACTTCGCCGTCGAGGACGAACAGCCGGTACTCGGCAGTGAACTCCACTACCCCGCTCACCAGGACCGGCGTGGAGCCGTCGAGCCCACCGGGCAGGCTGGTCCCGTCGTCATGGACGGCGGCGGGCAGCAGGTCGATCTTGGCCGAGGGCGGCTTTACGAAGACCCGTCCCCGCAGTTCCCGGGCCTCGGCGAGGGTGGTGAGCCGTACGCAGCGCCGCAGGAGGGAACGCGGTACGTGCGTCAGCCAATCGTCGGCTGGCTCGAGCAGCCCGAGGCCCAGCGGGCCGGCAAGACGTGCGGCTGCAAGGGGGCCTCCGTACCAGTGCACCCGGCGTCCTGTGGCACGCGCCGCCCGGTCGGCCACGTCGTAGCCACGCCAGGCTGCTGCCTGGGCGATGAGTTCGGCGGTCGAGGTGCGGGGTGCGGACAGGAGAAGGACGGGTGGGGTGCGGGCTTCCATTCCGGCGAGCCTAACGAACCCGGCCAACAGCCATAGAGGCACCCGAAAATCCCAGCATCGGGGGCGGGCAGCGCGAGGGTCTTGCCGCGTTCCCCTCCCAGTTGATCTTGAGGCGGTATCGTTACGGCGTCTGGTCGCCACTTGCGCGTGATCGGGGGAGGGCGGGGGGCTGTTCCTGTGTTCGATCAGTCGGATCGGGTTGGTGTTGAGCGGGTGCTCGACCAGTCCCTGGAGTCGCGTACGGCCACTCGGGATACAGGATTCGCCGTTCATGCCACGGTCGCCGAAGCGTTCTCAGCCCGCCAAGGCCGGCGTGAACTGGGCCCATTGCACCGCCGTGAGCCCAGCCCCTGGCTGACCTTCCCTCACCCGGACTCTTCCGTCCGCGCGTTCCGACCAGAATTGCCCCGTCCCACCTGGGGCGGGGTCACTTCCCTCCGAATGGAGACCGTAAAACGCATACTGATGCCGGCCGCTGCCGTCACCGCCTGCGCGGCTGCCGTCCTCGCCTTCGTCGCCGGGCCCGTCAACGCCGACGACACCCCCGGCCCCACGCCCAGCCCACCCGTACGCCGACCGCCTCGCCGACCACCCGCCCCACCGTCATGTCCTCGGGCACCCCCGCCCCGGGCGCGACCATCACCCCGCAGCCGGGCAACAGCCCACCGTCCAGCCCGGACGCGGAGGCGCCACGCCGACCCCCCGGCCCGGCGGCAACGGACCCCTACCCCCGCGCCCGGTTGCGCGCGCCCGGTACCCCAGCTCCCCACTCCCGAGAGCTTCCCCGGGTACGGGATGGTCACCATCGGCATGTGCGCCACGGACCACCGCACCGGCCGCGGCAAGCTGGTCTTCACCTCCGGGTCCGACGGCAACGACCC
Source organism: Streptomyces sp. R33 (assembly GCF_041200175.1). Taxonomy (NCBI): domain Bacteria; kingdom Bacillati; phylum Actinomycetota; class Actinomycetes; order Kitasatosporales; family Streptomycetaceae; genus Streptomyces; species Streptomyces sp. R33. The sequence continues at coordinate 239,001 of NZ_CP165727.1, forward strand.
CACCACCTACCGCGTCACCCTGCGGTGGACGTACGAGGGCAAGCCCGAAGCCGGATGCGAACAGTGCTCGTCCTCGGCCCGCTACGAGCACACCGAGAACGTCTAGTCAACGACGCCGTCCACGCAGAACCTCGCACCGTTCCGTTCGTCATCCAGCACCGCGGCGAACTGATCGGCGAGGCAGCGGTCCGGTACGGGGTGACCGTCGTCGACATCACGCCCATGGAACCCGCCTGGCAAGACAACCCGAAGTCCGTCGGCCCGGTGCCCGGCGCCACCGAGCCACCTCAGTCCTCCTGACCCCTCCTGTCCTGCGGCATGCGGCCTCCCTGAACCCAGGGGGTGACCCTTGGGTCGAAGCCACCCTCGGATCACGCGTGGCCTTGCATACCGTGCCCGGCCCGCTCACCGACCCGCCTTCCGATCCGCCCTCGCCGCGCTCGATGGTGCCGGGACCGGCTCTCCCCCACTCGGGGGAGAGCCGTCCCTCCTCGCGGCCGAAGTCCGGACCACGGCTGACTGCGACCTTTGAGGCAGCGGGGGGCGAACACCCGCCGCCGCCAATTCCATCAGCCACCGGAGGAACCACCTGCGTAAGCTCATCGCCGGTATCGCGCTCACGACGGTCGTGACCGCCGCCATCACCACCGCAGCCCCGGCGGCCCCGGCCGTCGAAACCACCCGCCATCAGAGCCTGCACGCCTGGACCCTCCTCAACGAGCACGGCCCCGGGCCCAACCCTGGCGAGCGGCTCACCGCTCGGGTCGTCGCCCGTACCACCACCGGCGACCAGGCCCGCGGACATGCCACCATCCAGCACGTGTTCCTGGGGGGCCGCATCGTGAAGGTCGAGATGAGCATCGACTGCCTCACCACCGACGGCGCCGCCGTTACCGTGACCGGGCCCATCGACGCGCTCCAATTCACCGTCCCCGCAGGCGAGACTCCGCCGCCCGCTGCGCCGAGCACCTGGCACCCCGAGACCGGTCTCACCTTCTATCCTGCCGACGAACACGGCGAGCGCCAGGTCGGCTGGGCAGGCGCCGACCGCTGGTCCCGCGGGGTCGGCCTGGTCGCCCTGGACCAGGGCATCGACACCTCCACCGCGGTCGGGCCGATGTTCTCCCACGGGAGATGTACGACTCCGGCGACTACGCCGTCCAGCAGATCGCCAACGAGTTCGGCGTTACCCGCCTTGGCCCATCTACCGTCACCTGGGCAAAGCCCTGCCCCTCCGCTGGCTGCAATCAATCCGTAGCCCCAGGATCACCGCAGCTCAGGGGCTACTCCGTTGGTTGTCGGCGAGAACTATCGCAACCCCCGGTCCATCGCGTTCAGCCGCGACGGCCGGCTCCTCGCCAGCGCCGCCGAGGACGGCACCACCCGCCGGTGGAGGATCACCTGATGGACATCGACAGCCTTGCGGCACAATGACCCCTTGCACGTGCAGTAGTTGACAGGGGCGGCGAGGGGGCGGGGATGCAGCCGGGGGAGCAACTGGCCGGACGGTACCGGCTGGACGTGCGGCTCGGGCACGGCGGTATGGGCGAGGTGTGGCGGGCCCATGACGTCGAGCTGGGCCGGACCGTGGCCGTGAAGGTGCTGCTGGAGTTCGACGCGTCGGAGGAGCAGCTCGGCCGGTTCCGCCGCGAGGCCGCCATCGGGGCCCGGCTCCAGCACCCCGGCATCACCGTCGTCCACGACATCGGCCACCACGACGGCCGCCTCTTCATCGTGATGGAGCTGCTGGAAGGCCGGGACCTCTCGGACCTGCTGGCCGACTCGCCCGGCGACGGCCTCCCCCTGCCCCGGGCGCTCGATCTCGCCCTCCAGACGGCCGAGGCGCTGGCCGCCGCGCACGCACAGAAGGTGGTGCACCGGGACCTGAAACCCGGCAACCTCTTCCTCCTCACCGACGGCCGCCTCAAGATCTGCGACTTCGGCATCGCCCGCGCCGCCGACTCCACGACCGGGCTGACCGCCACCAGCAAGCTCTTCGGCACCCCGCCCTACATGGCCCCCGAGCAGTGGCGGGGCGAGTCCGTGGACGGGCGCTGCGACGTGTACGCCCTGGGGTGTGTGCTGTACGTGCTGCTGACCGGTGCTTCCCCCTTCGCCCGGGTCACACAGCCCTGGGTGCTGATGCGGATGCACCTGGACGAGGAGCCGCCCGCCCTGAGCTCCGTACGGGCGGACCTGCCGCCCGCGCTGGTGGAGCTGGTGGCGTCGATGCTGGCCAAGGGGCCGGCCGACCGGCCCGACGCCACCGCCGTCGCGGAGCGGCTGCGCGCGCTGCTGCGGGAGCCCGCCGTGCGCGACGTACCCACCATGGACCTGGGGGCGACCGCCCGGGCGGCCCCGGCCGACCCGGGGCCCAGCCGCCGGAACGTCCTGCTCGGGGCGCTCGGCGCGCTGGCGGGGATCTCGGGCGGGACGTACGCCGTCGTGCGGCTGACCGGCGGTGAGAAGGACGGCGGCACGGGCGACAAGAAGGCAGGCGACAAGATCGGCGGCGGCGACTCCGAAGCCGGGAGCGGCGGGCCCGGTACGGGCGGGGTGCGCACCGCGTACGAGATCAAGAAGCACGCCGGCTCGGTGGAATCGGTGGCGTTCAGCCCGGACAGCAGGTTCCTCGCCAGCGGCGGCAACGACCGCACGGTCCGGTTGTGGAACTTCCTCGGCGAGACCGGCCTCAGCCCCTTCCCCGGCCACGACGCCGCCGTGACCTGCGTGGCCTACAGCCCCGACGGCTCGGTCCTCGTCGGCGGGAGCGACAGGGCCCTCCGCCTGTACGACGTCTTCAGCCTGGAGTCCGTCGGCGTCCTGGCGGGACACACGGGGCAGGTGCGCGCGGTGGCGTTCGGCCCGGACGGCAAGACCGTGGCCAGTGGGGCCGACGACGGCACCGTCCGTCTCTGGGACGTGGTGACCCGCTCCCCCGTCGCCGTCGCCACCCTCACCGGCCACGCCAAGCCGGTGCTGTCCCTGGCGTTCAGCCCCGACGGCACCCTCGCCAGCGGCAGCGCCGACGGCATCATCCGCCTCTGGGACCTCGGCAACCGCTCCACCACCGCCACACTCACCGGTCACACCAAGGCCGTCGCCTCGCTGGCGTTCAGCCCCGCCGGCAAGATCCTGGCGAGCGGCAGCGCCGACGGCACCATCCGCCTCTGGGACGCGGCCACCCGCACCGGCGCCACCGCCGGCAACCTGACCGGGCACAACAGCAGCATCCGGTCGGTGGCGTTCAGTCCGGACGGCAGGACCCTCGCCAGCGGCGGCGGCCGTACCGTCCGGCTGTGGGACGTCGCTTCCCGCGTCCACCGCGCGACTCTCAACGGACACACCAGCGCCGTGACCTCGGTCGCGTTCAGCCCGAAGGGCGACACCCTCGCCAGCGGGAGCGACGACTCCACCATCCGGGTGTGGAAGCTGTCCTGACGGCAGCGAAGATGACCGGATGCCACGAACGTGGAGTTCGGCCTGGACGTCCGCGGACGGGCCGGCCCGGGCTGTGCCGTGCCGCTGGGCTGTCCGCCCGACTGTCCCAACCCCGAGCGCGGTGAGCATCCGTCGACGCCGCATCAGCAGGCCCCCAGCCACCGAAGCCTGACAGCAGGCGGGCGCCGTCAGCCGTGCCGCCGCGCACGACCCCCCGCCGTCCGTGCGGGGCTCGGCGACCAGTGTTACAGGCGCACTGGCATCGGCATCGAGAAGACGTCTCGGTGCCGGTCCCGCAGATCGCCAGAACCGCCATGCGGTCGCCCAACCTCGAGTGCTGGCAAGCCGGGACCAGTACGGTAAAGAGCAGCCACACGCCCGCCACGCGGAGACCGAGAGGCAACGCTCACTCCGGACAAAGGAGCCTGTCGTGACGGTCACGAAGGAAGAACTCATCTGGGCAACGATCCGCATGCTCGGCCAAGCAGCCGGCATGCTCCTCCTCCTCGGAATCGCGATCATCATCACAGCAGCCCTCGCGGTCACGATCAAAGAGCACACCAAACCCCCGCGGTAGTAGGGACTACCGCAGATCAGGCCCCATCCCCGAGCCCGACCTTCAGGACCGCAGACGCGGATGCTGCCGTCTGGCTCGTTGGAATTGAGCTGCGGCAATGGGGCGATGGGCGTTTCACCCTGACCGCCGTGCCTCGCGGCCCCGAACTGGCCCCGTGCCTCAGCGATCGCGGCCAGTGCCCGCCGGGCCTGCGGTGAGCACCGGCTCGGCCGCCACGTCCCTTCGCTCGGCCCGCCGCCTCGACACCCGGCGCCACGCCCCCGCACCGGCCAGGAGCGCCAGCCCGTCCACCACCGCCGCGGACAGCCCCATCGCCGCGACCGTCTGCCACGAGTGCTCGTCCAGCTCCCCACCCTCCGGCGACGCCCACAGCCGGATCCGGTGCCCGTCCGGGTGCACCTTGTCCGCCGGGCGCACCTCGTCGAAGGTGCGTCCACCGACCGACCAGACGTACCGGCACTCGACCTCGTCCTCCGGCCCCGCACCCTCGTCCCAGCGCTGGCCGGTCACCCGGCAACCGCTGAGCTCGATCGATACCGGTTCCGTCGTCCGCGCCCGGAGCAGGACCTGCTCCACCGTGCCGCCCGTGGTCACGACCCCGGCCAGCACCAACACCGTCAGCCCGCCAGCGGCCAGCGCGTCGGCCCACCGGTCCAGACCCGGCCGGAGCCTGAGCCCGACCAGCGCCGTCACCAGGCCCGCCCCGAGCAGGACGAGCGGCCAGGCCGTCCACGGCGCCCCGTCCGCCCAGTTCCACAGCAGCACGCCCGCGCCGACGACCGCGGCCACCGACCCCCCGACCGCGATGCACCCGCCTACCTTCTGCGCCACTTCGCACCCCCTTTCCCTCGCTACCCACCCGTCCGATCCCGCAACCACGCCGCCACCGCCAGGTAGTCGTCCGCCGCCAGCCCGACCCGGGCGTCCACCCGGCGGAGCAGCGTGTCCCCTGGGTGGTGCGCCGCCACCCACGCCCGGTTGGCGTCGCCGATCTCGTCGTCGACCTACACGCCCTCCGCGTACGCCACGATCCCGCGCCTCTTTCAAGCTAGTGCCGCCTCAGGCAACGTTCGCCCTGTCGACGACGGTGCGTAGGCGCCGGTCGTCGGCATGGCGGTTTCGCCAGTTGATGTAGCGGCGGATCATGCTGCCCTGTTCCTTGTGGTCGGCATGGTCGGTGCCGTCGAGGGTGAAGTAGCGCAGGGCCGTGAACTGGGCCTCGATGCGGTTGAGCCAGGAGGAGTTCGTCGGGGTGTAGGCGATCTCGACGTTGTTCGCGGCCGCCCAGGTGCCGACCCGCTGGCACCTCTTCGTGGTCAGATGCGGGGAGAAGTTGTCGCAGACGATCGCGATGCGGACGTTGTCCGGGTGGAGGCTGCGCAGGTAGCGGCAGAACTCCAGGAACTGCGTCCGCTTCTTGACCGGTTTGATGTGGCCGTAGAGCTTGTCTTTGGCCAGGTCCAGGGCAGCGAACAGATGCCGCACTCCGCCGTAGCGGTTGTAGGTCGCCCGCCGTCGCCGGCGTGGTTCACGGTCGGGGGTTTTGTGCTTGCCGCCGCGCTCGGCCCATTGCCGGCCCGGGTGGGGCATCAGGTTCAGTGGGCCGAACTCGTCCAGGCAGAAGATGACTTCAGGCTCGCCATCCTCGGGTACGACCTCGCCGTCGGCGATCGCGTAGAGGTGCTCGACGCGGGCCTTCTTGGCCGCGTAGTCCGGATCGCGGGAGGCTTTCCAGGTCTTCAGGCGTTGAAACGAGACGCCTTCCTCGCGGAGCAGGATGCGCAGGCCCTCGTGGCTGATGTCGTCGACCACCCCCTCGGCAACAAGGAAGTTCGCCAGCTTGGTCAGGCTCCAGGTGGAGAACGGCAGGGCGTGCTCGGTCGGCTTCGGCTTCGCGATCTTCTTGATCTCACGCCGCTCGGGCAGCGTGAACGTCTTGGGGCGGCCGCCCTTGTACTTCGGATACAGCGACTCGAAGCCGTCAGCGTTGAAGTTGTGGATCACATCCCGGACCCGGTCATCGCTGGTGAACGACACCTCGGCGATCCTCGCCACCGGTATGCCCTGCGCGGACAGCAGCACCATCTGCGCGCGCCGCCACATCACGACCGAGCCGGTGCCTCTCCGAACGATCCGCAGTAACCGCCGGCCCTCGTCGTCACCGATCTCACGAACCCGCACCCGTTCAGCCATGCACACAGCCTGGCAGTAACCCGAACCGGCAGACGGCTTCGACTGCGTCACATCGTCCGGCGATTCCTCAGCTCGGCAAGCCATTCGCTTACCTGCTCGTCGTCGTGCAGGTAGCCGCCGCTCTCGTCCACTGGAAGATCAATTCCGTGGAGGAGACTCAGCGCCCACCAGGAGACGTCGTCCCAATCGAGCCCGTTGTCAGTCACCCATCGCCCGGCCCAGCGGTCGACCTCGTCCCGGGTCAACCGACCTTCGGCAATCGCTACGAAGCGGTCTTCGATCTCATCAAGAGTCGGCTGGCGACTGGCATCCATGCCCTGACCGTACAGGCAGGGCAAACGTTGGCTGATGCAGCACTAGTTGCGTGCCCACCCCCAGAACCTGAAAATCGAACTGCGATGGCTCAGGGTGCTGTCGGAATTGCTGAACAACTTCTGCCCGTGGTGCGCGCGGCCGGTCACTGTCGGGTCATCAGGCCGAGGCCGTACTCGAAGCGCTCGTCGAATGAGGCGTCGCGCAGATGGGCGACCACGCGGCTGAGCGCGGGGTAGCCGCCGGGCGCCAGGGCATCGACCAGATCGTCACCGTCGGCGCGCGCGGCCGCCTCTTCTTCCTGGGCCAGCCCCAGGACGAAGTAGACGATCGTCCAGCAGGTCCAGGCGGCCGCCCGCTCGTCGAGCCCGCCGGACAGCAACGCTTCGACCATCGTGTCGGCGAAACTCAGGGTCCCTGGCTCCGCGGCGTGGGTGCCGGCCACGATCACCGCGCCGTCGCGGTGGGACAGCAGGGCCCGCCGGTAGCGGCGGGCCAGCTCGCGCACCCGCTCCTGCCACTGGCCGGGCAGATCCGCCAGGGACACCTCGGCCACGATCGCGTCGGCCATGAGTTCCAGCAGGCGGGCCTTGGACTTGGCGTGCCAGAGCACGGTGTTCATTCGCACACCAAGCCGGTCGGCGACACCGCGGATCGACACCGCCTCTGCGCCCCGGTCGTCCAGCAGCTCCAATGCCGCCCGCACAACGCCCTCTTGCTTTTTGGTCACTGACCAAGTCTACTTCTTGGTCAGTGACCAAGGAGGAGACCTGTGATCGTCATCATCGGAGCAGGGCCCGTCGGCCTCTGGCTGGCAGCCGAACTGCGCCTGGGCGGGGCCGAAGTCACCGTGCTGGAAGCCAGGACGGAACCGAACCCGCACTCCAGAGCCCTCACCATCCACCCCCGCACCCTGGAACTGCTGGCGTGCCGTGGCATCGTCGAACGCTTCCTGGCCGAGGGCCGCCCCATCCCGGACGGCCACTTCGGCGGTCTGGACGACCGCATGGACTTCGGCGTGCTCGACACGCCGTTCCCGTTCACCCTGGCGCTGCCGCAGGCCCGTACGGAGGCACTGCTGGAGGAGCACGCACTCGCCGCCGGAGTCCAGGTGCGACGGGGTCACGAGGTCATCGACCTGACCCAGGACGCGTCAGGCGTGACTGTCGAGGTCGCCGGACGGTCCCCCATGCGGGCCGAGTACGTCGTCGGCTGCGACGGCACGCGCAGCATCGTGCGCGAGAACACCGGGATCGCCTTCCCCGGCACCGCTGCCACCGTCTGGGGCTGGCTCGGTGACGTCGTCCTGGACGACCCGCCTCCGGGCGTGGTCAACACCTCCGGACCCAAGGGCGGCCTCATGGTGGTACCCCTGCCGGGCGGTGTGCACCGGATCGTCGGCGGCGATCCGGCCAGCACCCGCCCCGACCGGCCCGGGGAGCTGGCCCTGGACGAGCTGCGGGCCAAGGTCGTGGCCATCACCGGCGGCGACTTCGGTATGCGCGACCCGCGCTGGCTCTCGCGGTTCGGCAATGCCACCCGACAAGCCGAGCACTACCGCAAGGGACGGGTGCTGCTCGCCGGCGACGCCGCGCACATGCACTTCCCGACAGGTGGCGTCGGCCTCAACGTCGGCCTCCAGGACGCCGCCAACCTCGGCTGGAAACTGGCCGCCGTCGCCACGGGCGCCGCACCCGACACCCTCCTAGACACCTACCACGACGAACGTCACCCGGTCGGCGCCGAGCTGCTCGCGTCCACCCGCGCGCAGACCGCGCTGATGACCGGCTACACCCCCGAGGGGCAGGCCCTGAGAGCCTTGCTGAGCGATCTCATCGCCGGCGTGCCTACCCTCTCCCGCACCCTTGCCGAAAGGGTGTCCGGGCTGTCCGTCGCCTACCCGGCCGGGGACGGTCACCACCTCATCGGCACCCGCGCCCCCGACCTGGCCCTAGACGGCGACACCAGCCTGTTCGCCCTGCTACACGCAGGCCGTCATCTGCTGCTGGACCTGACCGGAACAGTGCGCGCCGTAGAGGGCGTCACCCTGCACCGTGCGACGTCGGTCGTGCCGCACACCGACTGGAAGGGCGTGACGGCCGCGCTGATCCGGCCCGACGGCCATGTCGCCTGGGCTGACGACGAGTCGAACGCCGACGCCGAGGCGGCCGTGGCACGGAGGTGGGGATGAAACGCCGACATCGCGGGCATGGACGGCCGGCCTGCTGCGGAGCCTCTCCGGGGAGCGCGGTGCAACGATCGAGGAGCGAACCCCTCGCGTGTTACCCGGTGGTAAGGAATGATGGCGGTGACCATCCACGAGGCAGGCCGGGGGCTGAGACAGCGGTGACGACTTTCGACGAACGGGCCATCGTGCACGCCTTTTCGGATGACGCCCTCGGAGAGCACGACGCCGTCGGTCTCGCCGCGGCGATCCGGCGGGGCGAGGTCTCCGCCGCCGAGGCCGCCCGCGACGCGGGGAAGCGGGTACGGGCGGTCGAGGCACGACTTGGCGCGGTCCAGGCGCACGTCGACATCCCTGCGCGCGCTGCCGGAACGGGCGGTGTCTTCGCGGGGGTGCCGACCTTCGTCAAGGACAACACCGACTACCGCGGTCTCCCCACGGGCCACGGCAGCGCGGCCTTCCGTCCGAGGGCGGCGCGGCGGCACGCGCCGTTCACCCGACAGTTCCTGAGCAGCGGCGTCACGGTGCTGGGCAAAACCCGCCTGCCCGAGTTCGGGTTCAGCCCGACCACCGAGTACGAGGGTGCCGAACCGGTTCGCAACCCGTGGCACACGGGCTACTCGGCGGGTGGTTCGTCGGGCGGCAGCGCCGCGCTCGTCGCCGCCGGAGCGGTGCCGATCGCGCACGCCAACGACGGCGGTGGCTCGATCCGGATACCGGCCGCGTGCTGCGGACTGGTCGGCCTCAAACCGACCCGTGGCCGGGTCGTCGCGAATGCCCAGAGCCGTCAACTGCCGCTCGACCTCGTCTGCGACGGAATCGTGAGCCGTTCCGTGCGGGACGCCGCCGCGTTCCTCGCCGCCGCCGAGGCGTACCGGCGGAGCCCGAAGCTGCCGCCCCTGGGCCGCGTCGAAGGGCCTTCGGAGCAACGGCTGCGCATCGGGTTCCTGCTGGACTCGCCGAACGGTGTCCGCTCCGACACCACGACCCGCGCGGCGGTCACGCAGACCGTGACGGCGCTCGAACGGCTCGGCCACACTGTGGAGCCCGTGGAGTTGGCCGTCGATCCGAGTTTCACGGACGACTTCCTCACGTACTGGGGGATGCTGTCCTTCCTCATCGGCGTCACCGGCCGGACCGTCGGTGCGGACTTCGACCGGCGCCGCATGGACAGCCTCAGCCGAGGGCTGCGCGAGGAGTATCTGCGGCACTGGCGGCGCACTCCCGGCGTGCTGCGGAGGCTGAAGCGTACGAGGGAGACGTATGCGGCCTCGTTCCGCGGGCTCGACCTCGTGCTGTCTCCCGTACTCGCCCACACCACGCCGCCGATCGGCCATCTCAGCCCGGCCGTTCCCTACCCGACCCTGATCGAACGGATCCTCGCGTACGTGGCGTTCACACCGGTCGACAACGTCGTCGGCACACCCTCCATCTCAGTGCCCACGGCGAGTGCCACAGAGGACGGGCTGCCCGTCGGCGTCATGTTCTCCGGGCGTCCCGGCGGTGAACGGAAGCTGCTCGAGGTCGCGTTCGAGCTGGAGGCCGACCGCCCCTTCCGGCGTATCCAGGACCTCTGACGGGGTCGCCTACCGCCAACTCCCCCACCGTGGAACCCGGCACTGCCCGACCGGCGTCCAGATCAGCCCGCGTCGTTGCGCGCATCCCGAGGCGGGCCGATCGTCGGGGCATCCCACCCTCCGCCCAACCCCTGCGGGCCCAGCGGAAGGTCCCACCCGACGGACGCGTCATGGTCGGCGGCCAGCGCCTGTAGATCGGACGCGCTCACGCCGGCAAGACCGTCACGATCATCATCGAGGACACCTGCCTCCGCGTCCTCGACGGCTACACCGAGCTGGCCACCCACCCCCGCACCACAGACAAACCAGTCAAACGAGTACCGACCGTGACGCGCACTCGCCGCTGAAAGTTGTCCAGCAACTACTGATGACATCCAGCATGTCCTGGAGCCAACCTGTCCCAGATCTCCCGCGACCTCACACCGTCACCGCTCGAAGGCATTGCGCGCCACCCCCGGGGGCGAAGCCCTCTCCGTCATCGCGAACGATGACTTTCTCCACCCCGCCCATGGCCGAGCGCTCAATGCTCACATCGACCTGAAGGCAACTACCAGGACCTGATCACCCGCTGCTTTCAGCGCCGCGCGACGCCTGTTGACCCTGGTCGTTGGCGTACGCCTCCCACTGGGCTGCCGTCCGCTCCGAGGCCCCAGCTGGCGGGGAGCAGCGTTGGCAATGTGCGGTATTCCCGGGTACTTGAGCCTGAGAGCCCCGGTCGGGATTCAGCGGCCGTCGCGGCGCCACTCGTAGCGCCACACCGAGTCGAGGTAGCTCTCCTCATTCAGGAAGCCGGGTTGCGCCGGACCAAGACGGCGTGCTGCCTGCACACAGCGTTCATCGTCGTGCAGGGCCAGCCCGTGCACGGCGACGACCTGGACCTGGCGGTCCGTGTCGTCCAGCCGGGCAGCCAGGGCATCCGCGAGGACGGGGGCACGGCCCCTACCCTCGCCGACGGTGAGGCAAGCGTCCCGCCGTACAGCCGTGTCCACGTCCAGCATCAGCACCAGCAGTGCCGCACGAACCTCATCGGAGAAGGCAGGCGATTCAGACCACGTGCCGACCCCGCGCGCCACCGCGCCCCGCACCCGAGGATCGCAGTGGCCGGCGTGGGCCACAAGCGCCGCGTCAGCGCGCGGATCGGCGTGTTCTCCCAGCGCGACCAGGACCTCGGTGAGCACGGCGAGGTCCGCCTCCTTGGCCGACCAGTCCGTGAAGATGTCCACGGCCGGACCCGCGAACGCGTCCTCGTCGCTGTCATCGAAAAGATGCGTCAGCCGCAGCACCTCGGCGCCGAACAGCCTGCGGGACGGGTCCGCATGCACACGCAGCGCCGCGGCCGCCGACCAGGTCGCCTGATCGCGCCGCCCGGCCAGCAAGATGGTGGCCCTTCCCCACGCCGTGTGGTCCTGGTCATGGTCCAACGCGCGTGCCATCAGTTCCTCGAACTCGGTACGGACGCCGAGCAGCTCATCCAGATCCGTGAGGATCGCCCCATGGCCATCGCGGACGGTCACGCCGCCGAGGGTGAACTCGCTCACGCTGTAGTACTCGTCGTCCTCGACCCGGATCCGGACAAGGGCATCCTGAGAACCCGTGCGGCACCGCAGTTCTGCTTCGACGCCCGCCTCGTGCCAGCAGCGCGCGAGATCCCGCATCTGCGAAAGCTCAGACGCGGGGTACCTGTCCCGGATCCTGTGGTCCAGGAGTGCCTCAACCAACGCGGGCGAGCCCGAATCGACCGCCTCTCGCAGTGACAGCAACTCATCTGGTTCACACTGGCCGGGATCAGCACCGTACTGGAGCAGCAGTTGGGCAAGGCCCCCGGCATAGGTCCGGATCGCCAGGCAAAACGCGGCGTCCCGCATGTCGGGATCGCTGTCCTCACGGAGAAGGCTCTTCACCAGGGCCGCGTCTCCAGCCCGGACCGCGGATATCAGGGCGGACTCGCCGCCCGCACCATCACTCGCTCCCATACCCACGCCCCCTGGCCCCGCTCCCCGTCACGCCCCCGCAGCTCGGGAAGTCTACGGCTGTCGGATGAGCGCTGTCGGACATCCACGGTCGTCCGGGGTGGCAACGACGACGCTCGGCAGGCGGCGGGGGCAGCGGGCGGGCATCGCCTGGTGGTCCGCAACGGCCATCACCAGCCCAGGAAGGTCGCGACCGCGGCCGGGGTGATCGAGGTGAAGGCCCCACGCATCAAAGACAAGCGCATCAACGAGGCAACCGGCGAGCGCAAGCGGTTCTCCTCGGTGATCCTGCCGCCGTGGTGCCGCAAGTCCCCGAAGGTCAGCGAGGTGCTGCCGCTCCTCTATCTCCACGGCCTGTCCAGCGGGGACTTCGTGCCCGCGCTCGAGCAGTTCCTCGGCTCCTCGGCCGGCCTGTCGCCGGCCACCATCGCTAGGCTGACCGCCCAGTGGCAGGCCGACCACAAGGCGTTCAGCGAGCGCGACCTGTCCGCCACGGACTACGTCTACGTCTGGGCCGACGGTATCCACCTGCGCATACGGCTGGAGGAGGCGAAGGCCGCGGTCCTGGTCGTCATGGGCGTGCGCGCGGACGGAACCAAGGAGCTGATCGCGATGGCCGACGGTTACCGTGAGTCCTCGGAGTCCTGGGCGAGCCTGCTGCGGGACTGCCAGCGGCGTGGCATGCGCGCTCCCGTCCTCGCCGTCGGCGACGGAGCCCTGGGCTTCTGGAACGCGTTGAACGAGGTCTTCCCCGAAACCCGCCACCAAAGGTGCTGGGTTCACAAAACGGCCAACTGTCTCGACAGCCTCCCGAAGTCAGCTCAGCCCGCGGCGAAGAAGGCCATCCAGGACATCTACAACGCCGAGGACAAGGAGCACGCGGCCGCCGCGGTCAAGGCGTTCGTCAAGCAGTACGGCGCGAAGTTCCCCAAGGCCGTCAAGAAGATCGTCGATGACGAGGATGAGCTGTTGGCGTTCTACGACTTCCCCGCCGAGCAGTGGATCTACCTGCGGACAACCAACCCCATCGAGTCGACCTTCGCGACCGTCCGTCTGCGGACCAAGGTCACCAGGGGCGCCGGATCCCGGGCCGCCGCCCTGGCGATGGTCTTCAAGCTCGTCGAGTCCGCCCAGGCCCGCAGGCGCGCCGTGAATGCACCCCACCTCGTTGCCCTCGACCGCGCCGGGGCCCGCTTTGAACGCGGCCAGCTCGTTGAACGGCCGAAGACGACCGCAGCGTGAATAGGGTGGCGGACCTGCTTCGAAGTTCGAGAACATCCGGTCATGTTGAATGGCACGGCAGGACAGGACCTTCCAGTCGGCTTCGGGTTCCGGCCGTATCGCGGCGACGAAGACCACGGCGCCATGGCCGCGGTGCGGCTGGGGTGTGTTGAACGGGACCGGGTCGATGTCCATTCGGTAGTGGAAGGGCTCCCGACAGCGGCCGAGATCGCCGAAGCTTCTGCCAAGTTGGAGGAGCCGTCCAAGAACCAGATCCTGGTAGTGCTCGAAGGGAGCGTCGTCGGCTACTCGACGATCCGGTGGTGGCAAGAGCGGGACGATACGTGGCTGTACCTGCACCGCGGCTACCTCTTGCCCGAGCGTCGTGGCCAGGGCATCGGCTCAGCCATGCTGAGCTGGGCCGAAGCGCGGATCCGCCAGCTCGTCAAACAGCACGGAACGGCGCGGACGGCAGTGATCGGCGCGAACGCCATGGCCTCCGAGCAGGACGCCACGGCACTTCTGCGCGCAGCCGGCTACCGACGTGTCTTCAGCCTGGTCGAGCTGGAACTAGACGATCTGCAGCAGGTGCCCGAGGGCAGCGAACTGCCGGCCGGGATACGGACAGGGCCGATCGGGACAAGCCACTACCGTGCAGCCTGGAGGACGGTCGTCGATTCGTACGCGGACACCGGCTTCACTCAGAGATGGCCTTTCCAGGACTTCGTCGACACCGCCGACCCGGCATGCTGGAGGGCTGCCTGGAACGGGAAGGACATGGTCGGCGTCGCCCTCTGCTCCATCTGCCATCACGACCACGCCGTGGGCGAGGTGGAAGAGCTGAGTGTCCGGAGGGACCAGCGACGCCTCGGAATCGGCCGGGTTCTGCTGCTGGACGGGCTGCGGAGCCTTCGCGAGCAGGGTGCAACGGCCGCCCGGCTGTTCACGGGCACGGCAAATCCGCACCGGTCCTACGACCTTTACGAGAGTGTGGGGTTCCGGCAGCAGAACGAGTACGTCCGTTACCGAAAGCCGCTTGCTTGATCGATCGGCCATTGGGCTGTCGGGTCAGTCCACAGGATTTGACAATGCCTCGAGCGGGAGCTGCCCTCGGGTTCCTGGACGTCGGCAGCCGCATCGTCGTCCCACCCATTGGCGTAGTGGCAGGCGGGACTGCCACCACAAAGGGAGCACAGAGATGACCGTGCGCGCCCAGCCGGCGGGGGGCCGGGGTGTCCAGCAGGGCCGCCAGACGGGCGAGATGGCTAGCCTGCTTGTCCACCGACATGGCGAGCGCGGCTCGCAGGGTGTCCGCCAGGTCATACGGCCGCGGTGCCCAGGTGCTGGGCGACTCCCGCGTGGCGGGAGAGGATCAGGACGCCTGTGCGGTGGGTGGCGTGGTGTGCGGTGATGTCCTGGGCGGTGAGGTTCATTCCGTCGGCAAGCGAGTCACCCAGAAGGCGTCGGCCTCGAGGTAGTGGTCGACGACTTCGGTGAAGGCGAGGGTGTGGGGATGTACTCGACGGACTGCCAGCCGGCGTCTTCCACCGCATCCCGGCAGTCGACAAACTGCGCGACTCAATCGCCCGCATGGACTGGGCTAGCTTCCACACCCCCGACTGCGCCGACAACCGACGTCGCTCAGGGTTCGTAACGGACGGGCACTAGAGTCCGTCTTCAAAAGAGCGTTCGATGGTGGATCATGGTGTCGTGATTCGCCGTCATGAACTGACCGACTCCGAGTGGGAGTTACTGGCTCCGCTGATACCGAACGCCAGCAGAGGCCGGCCTCGGGCGGAGGACCGCCGGGTCGTCAACGGGATGGTCTACAAGATCCGGACCGGGGTTTCCTGGCGTGACCTGCCGGAACGTTACGGCCCATGGAAGTCGGTCTACACCCGCTTCCGCCGCTATGCCATCGACGGCGTGTTCACCCGGGCCCTGCAACAGATCCAGGCCCGGGCCGATGCCGCCGGCGACATCGACTGGCTGGTCCAGATCGACTCCACTATCGTCCGCGCCCACCAGCACGCCGCCGCCACCGGCCGAAAAGGGGGAAGCACCGCACGGACGAACCGGACGATCACGCCCTCGGCCGATCCCGAGGAGGCCTGACCACCAAAATCCACCTCGCCTGCGACGGCCGCGGCCGCCCACTGGCCGTCCTCCTGACCCCCGGCCAACGACACGACAGCATCTGCGCACGCCCCCTGCTCGAACGCATCCGAGTACCCCGCACCGGCCTCGGACGGCCCCGCTGCCGACACGGTCACGTGATCGCCGACAAGGCCTACAGCTCACGCGGATTCCGCGCCTGCCTGCGCAAACGCGGGATCGGACACACGATCCCGGAGAAGAGCGACCAGAAGAAGCACCGCCGGAACCGAGGCCGACGAGGCGGCCGACCCACAGGCTTCGACCGCGAGACCTACCGCCGCCGCAACACCGTCGAACGCTGCTTCAACCGGCTCAAAGGCTTCCGCGGCATCGCCACCCGCTACGAGAAGACCGCCACCTCCTACGACGCAGCGGTCACACTCGCATCACTCCTGCTCTGGGCAAGATCAATTTGAAGACGGACCCTAGCCGAGATCGGCGACGACCGGACCCGGTTCGTCGACGCAAGAGGCCTGAAGGCGTATGCGGGATCCGCCCCCGTCACCAGAGCCTCCGGCAGAAGCGTGTCCGTCTCGGCCCGCAGAGTCAAAAACCAGAGACTGGCCGGCGTCGGCTACATGTGGGCCTTCTCAGCGATGGCCCATTCGGACGGAGCACGGGCCCACTACGACCGCGCCGTGAGGCCGGCGACCGCCACACGGCCGCTCAGAGGAACCTCTTCAACCGGATGATCCGCTGCCTGCACCACTGTCTCTCTCACCGTGTCCCGTTCAACGAGGCCGTGGCCTTCCCGACGCCACGAGATCCCCATCTTGCCCTTGCCGTTGACGCGTTCTTCGCATCGGATGTCTTCTTGCCGGCGTCGATGCCCTGCTCGCAGGCGGGCACGTTTGGGGAGGTTTTGATGCTCTGGGAGTCGATGACGCAGGCGGTCGGTTCCTCCTCGCGGCCCTCCTGCCTGCGGACTTGGCGTCGTAGGAGGGTGTTGAGGTGGTCGAAGACGCCTTCTTCCTGCCAGCGGGCGAAGTAGGCGTAGACGGTGTTCCAGTGCGGGTAGTCGGCAGGTAGCGCCAGGGGATGCCGGTCCGGTTCACGTAGAGCACCGCAAGATCGTGGTCGGGCGGCCGGCCGATGTCCAGGCCGCGGCCGCGGCGCTCGGACCGCCAGGCGGTCAGGACCGGCTCGACCAGTTCCCACCGGGCATCAGACAGATCACTCGGATATCGGCGGCGTTCAGCCATGATTCCGGGCTACCCAGTCGGCGCAGGCGCGCGGACCGGCGCCCGAAGCACACAGCGCGAAGCCCGGCGCCTTGGGATGAAACAGGAGGAGGCAGGCCAAGAGGCCCGCCTGGCAGCCACTTTCGCATCATGAACCACACCAACCCCAGCAGCCCCGACCGGCCGCAATCCCATACCAGCTTAAAAGACCTCAATGAAGCGCTAAACCGCCCTCTCAGTCCCTGTTTCGCATTTCCTGACCCATGTCAGTGGCTCGCGCTCCGCAACGCGGTCGGGGCTGCTGGACCGCTGACGTCACAAAGCCGGCGAGGATTGCGGCCAAAGCCGGGTCACGAGCTGGACGCCGATCCGTCCGCTCCGTACCGGAGGCCGTCGAGGAGCAAGTCGAGGAGGCGCCCGGCCCGTTCGCGCTGGTCGGGAGCGCTGGTGATCAGCCCGATGCCGGCCAGGCTGAAGCCGACATCGAAGGGGTCGATGCCCGGGCGCAGGAGACCGGCGTCGGCGCCGGCGTGCAGCAGGGTGCCCAGCGCGGTGGCGAGCTTGTCGAGGGTCTCGGCGAAGGGGTCCGCACCGGATGCGACCGCGGCCCGCAGCGCGTCCGCCATGCCCTGCTTGGCAGCCAGGTAGTCGATGAAGTCGTCCATCCACAGGCGGATCGCCCGGTCGGGCGGGTTGTCGGCCAGCAGCGTCGCGGCGCTGTCGCAGACGCGGGCCAGCTCGTTGCGGTAGGCCGCCTCGACGAGCGCCTCGCGCGTGGGGAAGTGGCGGTAGAGCGTGGCCGAGCCGACGCCCGCGGCCTTGGCGATCGTGTCGATCGCGACGTCCGGGCCCTTCTCGGAGAAGGCGCGTACGGCCGCTTCGAGGATGCGCTCCCGGTTACGGCGGGCATCGGCGCGCAACACGCTCGGCTTGGTGGTCAAGGCTGCTCCCTTCATAGGGGACCAGTCTAACTGGACAACCGGGGAGTTCCCCGCTTACCGTCATGACTAACCGGGGAACTCCCCGGTTACGGCGTTGACGGTGACGCTCCACGCGCAAGGAATGGCGATCATGACAGCACAGCAGCCCATCGGTTCCGGCTTCGGGGCCCGCAGCACCACGGCCGAGGTCCTGGCCGGCCTCGACCTCACCGGAAAGCTCGCAGTCGTGACCGGCGGTAGTTCCGGACTGGGG
Source organism: Streptomyces sp. R33 (assembly GCF_041200175.1). Classification (NCBI taxonomy): domain Bacteria; kingdom Bacillati; phylum Actinomycetota; class Actinomycetes; order Kitasatosporales; family Streptomycetaceae; genus Streptomyces; species Streptomyces sp. R33. The sequence continues at coordinate 257,009 of NZ_CP165727.1, forward strand.
CTGGAGACCACACGCGCCCTGCGGGGCGCCGGCGCGACTGTCCTCGCAGCCGTCCGCCGCCCGGAAGCGGCCGCGGAAGCCTTCACCGCAGTGGACGGGGTCGAGGTGCGCCGGCTCGACCTGGGCGACCAGGCCAGCGTGCACACCTTCGCGGACGAGTTCCTGACAAGCGGCCGCAGCATCGACATCCTCATCAACAATGCCGGCGTGATGGCCCTGCCCGAGACCCGCCTCGGACCCGGCTGGGAGGCGCAGTTCGCCACCAACCACCTGGGCCACTACACACTCACGAACCGGCTGTGGCCCGCCCTGGCAGCCGACGGCGGCGCGCGCGTGGTCGCGCTCAGCTCGGCCGGACACCGCTATTCGCCGATCCGCTGGGACGACGTCATGTTCGCAAACGACTATGACAAGGCCGTCGCCTACGGACAGTCCAAAACCGCGATCGCGCTGTTTGCCGTCCACCTCGACGCGCTCGGCCGCGAGCACCAGGTGCGGGCCTTCGCCGTCGCCCCCGGTGCCGTCATGACCCCGCTCCAGCGGCACATGACCCGCGAGGAGATGGTCGCCTTCGGCTGGATCGACGACCAGGGCAACACGGCCCCCAGTTTCAAGACCCCCGAACAGGGTGCCGCTACCCAGGTCTGGGCGGCCGCCTCCCCGCAACTGGCCCACACCGGCGGCGTCTACCTGAACGACTGCGACATCGCCCCGCTCTCCCAGGACGACGCACCCGGAGTACGGCCCTACGCGGTCGACGCCGAACAGGCCGCACGCCTGTGGACCCTGTCCGCCCAGCTGACCGGCACCAACGCGTTGGCGAACCGGTGACACGACGGCATAGCGCACTCCCCTCCAAGAAGCCCGCACATGAAATCTCTGCAAGAAGGGTCACGAAATCATGACGCACACCGATTTGGCCGCCGTCGCGAACGAAGCACAGGCATGGTTCGACAGCTACGTCGAGACGTTCATCGGACTGGCAGCAAAGGGGAGCACCGATCCCGCGTCGCTCCTCGACTACTTCTCGGTGCCGATCAGCATGACCACGGGCACGGCCCACACCGCTCTCACCTCCGCCGAGGCGCTCTCCCAGGGACTCGCACACGAGCTGCGCGCACTGCGCGACGCCGGCTACGGGGGCAGCAAGGCCCTCGACCCGGTGGTACGCGTGCTCAACGAGCGGGCCGCGCAAATCGAGGTGACCTGGGCGCGCCAGGACAGCCAGGGGCGGGAGTTCCAGCGTGTCCGTGTGCTCTACCTGGCCGCCCGTACCGACGCGGGATGGCGGACGGTCGCCTCCGTGATCCTGGCCAGCTGACGAAGCATATTGCCCGCGCGGTCGCCCGCGGTGCGCTCGCCAGTCAGCGAGGCGACAGGACCTCGCCACAAGATCGCCAACGTGCAGTACGTGCTGATCGATGTCACGTCGATGCTCGTCGCCACGGCTTAGTACTGCAACGGTGCTTGCCGTGACGGTTGGGCAGGTCGGTCGTTGTTCAGGTCACGGGTGGGGAACTTTGGTGGACATTTCCTCGCTTCCTCACTCCTTCCGGCTGCTCGTGACGGGCCGAGGAACCGGTGGTCACACTTACCCGGCCCTGACCGCGATGCGTACCTTGCAAGGGCGTCTCACGGCCGCAGGCAGCACGCTGGACGTCCTGTGGATCGGGGCAGAGGACGGGCTCGAGGCGCGGGTCGCTCCGGCGGAGGGGATCGCGTTCAAGACGGTGGCAACAGGGAAGATCCGTCGCTCGGCGAACCCTCTCAAGATGCTGTCGGCGGCAAACGTGAAGGACATGGCCCGGGTGCCGCTCGGCGTCGCTCAGGCGCGGTCGATCGTGTCCGAGTTCCAGCCGGACGTCGTGCTCGTGGCTCTATTCACGGGTAGCGAAGCCCGTTCTTCATGGCTTCGGGAGGCACCCGCCGAGGCGGGATGTCGATGTTCACGAGGACGGAAGGCAGCGAGCCACAGGGGCGGCGGGACGGCGTTGAAGCCGCGCCCCCGGCGGCCCTCAATGCAGCCAGGCTCGCGGGCGGCGGCCAGCGGGCCGCCGGGGGCGGTGGCGTCCAGGCGCTCGTGCAATCAGGTGAAGCCGATTCTGTTCGCGCGATCCGCTGTCCTCGCCGGCCAGCTGCTCCGCGCCAGACACCCGGGCCTGCCGCTCATGGAACGGGTGGCCCGGGTGGACCGGCCCGACGTCAGCCGGGCGCGTCGTGCGACTTGGTGGTACGGGGCGGCGAGCCCGCCTCAGTTGCCGATGCCGGAGCTGCCGAGGCCGGAGTTTCCGATGCCGTGGCTGCCGATGCCCGTGTTGGCAAGGCCCGCGTTGCCTAGACCCCAGTTGGCGAGGCCCGCGTTGCCGACGCCGTCGTTGAGGACCCCCGCGTTGCCGACGCCGTCGTTGAGGACCCCCGCGTTGCCGACGCCCGAGTTCCCGAAGCCTGAGCTGCCCACGGAATGGCCCGGCCCCGTGTCGTCGGCGCTGGCCGCGCCGGCGCCGGAGACAGCCAGTACCGCCGCGGCACCCAGCGCGGTCGTCACGCGGAGAAGAGTTGCATACACGTTCGAGTACCTCCTATTTCGGTCATCTTGGCTTACTATCCCTAGCACGCGGCCATGCCCAATACGGGGAGGAATGCCCCGAAGTCGCCGTGTCGCCCAGAGGTCTCGTCCGACGGCGTACGGGTCACGGGTCCACGGTCCAGAGGACCCGCTCAACGCCTGGGCGGCCGGTGCCTGTGCGCTAGCCGACCGTGATCAATCCCACCAAGATTCCTCTACCTCAACCATGGCGACGCCCAGACCATCAGCACGACGGCCCGGCGATGGTCGGTGCCTCCCGTTGCCGTGAACAACGGCTCGGCGCCGACGGCCGGGTGACTCCCGAACTGCTGTCGAAACGCTGCTCTTCGACAGGTTCTGGCTCAGCTTCTGTGGTGCGGTAACTCTGAGTGTGCGTACCTCACCAAGGACGTTCCCTACGTCCAGACGATGCATCCCCGTTGTGCAACGAGGTCGAGCAGGCGTGGCGCGGGCTCGATGTTGTTCCAGCGGAGGTCCAATTTCTCGAGTGAGGGGAGCTCGGGCAGCCAGCTCGGCAGGGTGTGCAGTCTGTTGCTCCGCAGGTCGAGATGGCGGAGCCGTGAGAGTCCCGCCAGCGCCTCTGGGACGTCCGGCAGGGCGTTCTCTCGTAGGTCAACGTGGCGCAGTTCGGCCAGGTCGCTGACGGATTCTGGTAGGCACGTGAGTGCGTTGCCCCGCAGCCATAGCTCACGGAGCTGGTGCAGTCGGCCGATCGATTCCGGGAGTGCGACGAGTCGATTGTGCTCGACCCGAAGCTCCACCAGTCCGATCATTTTGCCGATGGTGTCCGGGAGACTGGTGAGGTGGTTGCCCCCGAGGTTGAGGTATCGGAGGGCGGTGAGCCGGCCGAGCGATCGGGGAAGCTCTTTCAGCTGGTTGTCGTGCAGGTACAGGTACTTGGTGAGCGGTAGTTCAGTCAGCTCATCTGGGACCGAGGCGAGCTCGTTGTGGCCCAGGTCCAGCGTGTGCAAATGTCGTAGTCGCGCAATCTGGGGTGAGATCCGCGTCAGCGCGTTATCCGCGAGGATCAGCACGTGCAGTTCGGTCCGCTGCCATAGCGACTCTGGCAAGGCGCCAAGGTTCTGCTTCCACAGGCTCAGTGTCGCCGTCACGTCGGCATGCCTCCAAGACTCGGACGGACTCGCTGCCCAGCAGCCTACGACCAGTGTGGTCAACGTCAGGCGAGAAGAACCCGCTTCCGGAGGAGCCGGAAGCCCGCGCGGCCGAACATCTGGCGCTTGAGCATCTTGATCCGGTTGACGTGTCCTTCGACAACGCCGGAGTTCCAGGGCAGGGTCAGGCCGGCGATGACGGCGTCCCTGTCGCGTTCGAGTCCTGCGGCGAGGGTGTGGAGGCTGGGAAGGTCGTCTTGTCGGACGGCGGCGAGCCAGTGCGGCAGGCGTTCGCCCTGGCGCTCGGAGCATGCCGGGACCTGGTGCGATCCGCGAAGCGGCTGCTGGTCGCCCGCGGCGAGGTCGCGGGCTCGGCTTCCGGAGCCGAATCGGCCTCGACTTGCGCGGCAGCGGGAGCGAGAACGCACAGGCAGCGGCGGTGCCGGGAGACGCTTCGCTCGGCGGCCTCGCTAAGGTTGTGCCAGAGGTGCCACCGGTCTGCGACCTGGACCGCTTGGGGTGCGCCAGCGGTGGCGCCCTCGGCGAAGAATGGCGCCCGGTCCCGGCAGACGACCTCGATGCCGGGCCGCTTCGCGAGCCAGGCTGCGAGGCTGGCCGCTTCCCGGTCGGGCAGCATGTCGACCGGCCGCCGGGTCTCGACATCCACCAGGACAGTCCCGTAATGCCGCCCCTTGCGGGTCGCGTACTCGTCGACACCGACCACCCGCGGGGCGGGCGGCTCCGGTTCGGTAGTGCGTCGACCAGTCGCAGGACCGTGCTCCGGCTAACGCCGCGCCGAGGACTCGGGTCATGCGGGCGCCCGCCCTGCCGGCCAGTGCCAGCCCGATATCGGACAGTGTCGAGCGAAGACGTTCCGTCCGCTGGCCGTGGCGACGCGTCAGCCCCGTTATCTGTTCGACGAACGTCCGGCGCCCGCAAGAGGAATTCGGGCAAGTGAACCGCCGGACCCGCAGCCGGAGGACCACGTTTCTGCCGCCGCTCGGCACCTCAGCAGGAAAGCGCAGGTAGGAGCCATGAACACGGTCCGACCACGTCCCGCACAACGGACATGATGCGCCTGCCTTCGTGCACCGGACATCAACGCGCACTATCGAGATGTCCACGTCCAACGACAGCACCACCACGTCCGCGATCGACGGGAACAAGATGTCCTTCAGCCGAACCTTCAGGTCGTCCACGGCTCCGAACTGTCAGCCCAACCACCCGAACGGAGAGCCATTTTCGGGCAACCTCGCGGACCCGACTCGACACTCCCGCCGTCACTCAACGTGGCCAGACCACAGAACCTGAGCCAGAACCTGTCGAGGAGCAGCGTTTTGACAGCAGTTCGGGAGTCACCGTGGCCGTCGGCGCCGCGCCGTTGTTCATGACGCCGGGCGGCACCGCCCGACGCCGGGAAGAGGTGCTGGCGGGTCTGGGCATCCTCGGAAGCCGGGTTCGCTGAGGACAAAAGCGCTGCTACGGAGCCAGGTGACCGGTAGCGCATTTCCGACGCCGTCTCACGGCCTGCTGGGGCGCGCTGCCTCCCGTTGTCGTGACCATCGACCTCCCGCCTCGGCTGGCGCCCACCGGCTGCCAGCGATTCGTATGAGCTCGTCCAGTGTGGTGTCGGGGGCAGCGCGCGATGTAGTACGAGATCTCGTCGGCCGACGGACGCTGCGGCGAGCGATCACCACAAGGTTGGCGTTCCTCAGTGGTCCCCGGGACGGCCCTCGACCGGGGCCCGGTCGTAGACGCGCGGTCCGTGGGCTCCATTCCCGCGGGAACGACGTTTCCATTTGTCGGCCCGCTCTAGCTCGGACCGTCAGCCATTGCTGAAGCTGTAGTCGGCGTCCCCGGTCACCCACCGGAACGGAATCCGGTCCGCGATGGCCTGGCGGACCATGGCCTGGGCCATCACCACCTCCGTCTCGAAGCCGACGGAATCGGGCAGCAGGATCGTCACCGATCCTGCTGGCCAATTCCGGTGGGTGCGGATCCTTTGAAGGAAAAGGGCACCTGCTGAGTTGAGCCGTGGCTATGAAGCGTCGGCGTAGGCGAGATGGGTGCCGCAGACGGTGCAGCGGAAGAGCATGGCGCTCGCCCCCTGCCCGAGGTGGGTCAGGAAGGTGTCGAGCTGGGACGCGTCGTGCCAACCACTCATCCGAAGGTCGAGTCGAAGCTGGTCGAGGGCCTCGGGGTGGGCTGCCAGTTCGGTGTATCCGACCTCGCCGATGAAGGCGGCCGCGTCGTTGCAGTGGACAAGCCAGTGCGGATCCTGCCAGGCGTGGAAACCGGGGGTGCGGCGGGTGACCTGCACCAGGGTCTCCTCGCTGACGCCGTCGAGCCCGTATGCGTCGGTGAATTCACCTTCGAATCGTTCAGCGGCACTGCCGTCTGCGATGCACCAGGGGCAGAACCTCCCGCTGACATCCTGGGCCGTGAAGAAAGTAGCGGTGTAGATCCATCCGGTGTTGCGGTTGCAGCAGGCGCAGGTCTCGGCACTCTCGCGGATGGACTCGCTTGCGACGGGGTCGGGGTGGTAGCGGAAGTGGGGCAGGTTGGTACTCACTGGTGAGCCTGCCGTTGCATGGAGAGGTCCGCTTCGACGCCGGTGGTCTGTGTGTCAACGGCCAACCCTGTGAACCTCATGGGTCGCAGTCTCTCTGCAAGCAGGGCCGTGATCAAGCGGTGAGGTTGAAGTCCTGCTGGTCGAGTCGGGCGAGGTGGCTGGTGCGGGTTCGGTCGAGGGGACGGCCGTTCCACCAGGCGTCGAGACGGATGAGGTTGAGCGCGACCGCTGAGAACGCGTGTTCCAGGTGAGTCTTCTTCAGGCCGCGGTAGCGGGCGCGTCTCATGCCGGTGACGGCCATGGCCTGGTGGATGGTGCCCTCGACGCCGGCGCGGGTGGCGTACTTGGCCCGCCATTCTTGGCTGGTCTGCTGGGTGCGGGCCTCATCGAGGACCTGTTGCTGCTCGCGGGCGCGCAGGGAGAGTGTGCGGCCGCCGTTTTTGGCCCGCGTGCACTTGTCTCGGACCGGGCATGGCTGGCAAGTCTCCTTGTCGAACTTGACCACGATGGCCTTGGTACCGCGTTGGACGGCGGGACTCCACCAGGTGCTGGTGTGTCCGCGCGGGCAGGTGGCCTGCCGGTTGTCCCAGTCGATGGCGAAGGCGGTGCGACCGAAGCCGGCACCGGAGCGGGCCTGGGGTGAGCTGTCCAACAGGACCGGGGTGACCAGGGTGACGCCAAAGCCCTCCTTCATGCCGACGATCAGCTCGGCGGAGGGGTAGCCGGAGTCCAGATAATGCTCGGCGGGCAGCAGGTCGCGGGCGGCGAGCATGTGGTGGATCGACTCGGTCATCTCCGTGTCCGTCACAGTCGCGTCGGTGGTCGCGATGTTGGTAATGATGTGCAGTGGGCCGACCTCACCCGATCCGGAGGCGAGAGCAGTCCCGCCGACAGCCGGGAGGATCTCCTCCTCCGGGTCGCAGGTCTCGCTGATGTGAACCTTGTAGCCGGTCCACCATGAGCCCTGTTTGAGGCCGTAGCGCGTCCAGGTCATACGGTGAGGTCAGACGCAGTCTGCTCGGCGGGAGATCCTCGCTCTCCCGCCGCTGCACCTCCGGCCCGGTCTCGGTGACCGTTCGCGTGTAGTTCTGCACCCACACCATCCGCAGGATCTGCACTGCGGGAAGTTCTCGCAGCCACACCGGAGCGTCTGCGGCATACGCAGCTTCCAGAAGCGCGAAGCCGTCCTGGCCGTAGGCCAGTGCCATCTCGGTGCGCTTGGCTTGGGAAGAGGGCAGCTGCCACGAGTCGATTCGCGGCCCGTACCGCTCTGTCCACTGTGGGATCGGTACCACCTCGCATAGCCAGCCGGGTGCCGCGCAGGCCAGAGCCTCCAGGGCGGCACGTAGGGTTTCGCCAGCCAACTCCAGGCGGTTCAGGTCGCGCACCGCGGCAAGCACGCGAGTGGAGTCCGTCCGCTGATGCCCGCCGGCCTTCACCAGGCCCTTGCTCTTCAATGCGGCCAGCAGCAGGTCCAAGGCCCGTTCCTCGAGGTTGTGCGCCACCAGACGAGTGCGGAACTCGGACAGGACCGAGGCGTCGAAACCTGGATCGTCCAGGTCCAGGCCCAGCGCGTACTTGAAGTCCATCCCGAACCGCACCCGATGCGCCGCAGCCCGGTCGGTGAGGTTTTCGGCGAACTGCAGCACCGTCACCAGTGCCAGCTGCCCCGGCGACCACCCTTGCCGACCTCGTGCCCCGAACTCATGGGCGAACTCGACATCCGCGAACAACTCGCCGAGCTCGTCGCGGACCCGCATCGCCAACGGATACGGCCCTTTCGCCGCCGCGGCCCGCGCTGCCCGCCCGGTCGTTTCCGGCACCTGCGGCCACGGCTGCGCCCGCATCGACACCCCAGACCCCACCCCGCGACCGCAGACGGAAGAGCACGACCGCTACATGACCAACGAGCGTCACGACCGACCAGCAACGGAATTAGCCAGCAGGATCGTCACCAGCCGCAAACGAGCAAGGTGGTGGAGTTCGTCGCCGCGTGGCAGTTGCGGGTGCCCACTAGTGGAAGGCGTTGGACGATAAGCAGGAGGCTGGCTGTCCCGATACAAGGCGCTGCCTGCGGTCCTTTTCTGCGGCAATACGGTTTTAGAGAGGCCACTCAGATGAGGAGGCCGGACGATGCTGGAGACCCTGGTAGCGCCGGCTGTGGCTGGCGGCACCGCGGTGGTGCAGGCTGTCGGTACCGATGCGTGGGACGGGTTGCGGGGCGCGGTTACGCGTGGGTTCGGGCGGGGCGATGCCCAGCGGGAGCAGGCGGAGCTGGCGCGCCTCGACCAGACCACTACCTTGGAGGCGTCGGTGACCGTGGTCTCGTACGAGACCCACACACCCCCGTCAGCGTGCAGCCCGGCCCGATCTCCGGGTACTCCACCGCCTCGGACAGCAAAACCTCGGCCCTCGTGTTGCAGCCGTCCGTGGGGATGTCGCCGGCGTTCCAGTGCTTGAAGCTCGTGCGCTGGTAGCCGGTCCGGTCCTCGACATCGAGCGGAAGCGCGGAAACCGCCGCCCCCATCGGCAGGACCTGCGGCACAGCCGCCGGCTCGGGCTGTTCGGCGGCATACGCCGAGGTCGGAAGGGACAGAGCGAGAGCAGCGGCCGCCACGACGGCCCGCATCATGATCATCATGGGGAGGTTGTAGCCGCTGCAACACCGTCAGCAACAGGAGCGCGCGGACCGGTTCACCCTCCCGGGGCGCACCTTTCACCGGCGAAACGCCACTGCAGCCTGCGCCGGGACCCGGCGCCCAGCCTGCCCCGGCGCCCGTACGGACTCGCTTCAGCTCGCCCGCGTGTACGGCCCCTCTCCCGGAGCTCCGTCCTCCCGGTGAACCAGTCGCCGCCCCGACGCAGGAGCCGCTGCGTCCAGGACCGTCCAGTGCGAATCCTGACCCTCGTGGCCGGGGAGAGGCAGCGGTGTGGCACGTCCGTGGCGATCTGTAGTCTGAGCCCTGAACGTCAACCTCTACCAGAGCGCGACTGTCCCGCACGACGTCACCATCGCCTGGGGCGACGGCACGACGGAAACGGCCACCGCCAACGGCGGCGACGTCCTGAGGTTCGTCAAGCACACCTACCCCCGGCCCGGTGACTACACGGTCACGGTGACCGCGGTGGACAGCGTCAGCAAGGTGCAGGCCGTCAAGCAGCTCGCGTTCTCGACGTCGGGCTCGTTCTTCTCCCCGCATGCGCCCACCCGGCTGCTCGACACCCGGGCCGGCATCGGCGCGGGCAAGGCCAAGGTCGGCGCGTACTCGTCAGCGTGGGTGAAGATCGCTGGCATGGGGAAGGTCCCGGCGGGGACGGCTGCCGTGGTCCTGAACCTGACGGTCACCAACACAACCGCCGCCGGACACATCTCCGCCTACCCGGCGGGCGCCAAGCGGCCCGAGTCCTCGAACATGCACTACGTCGCCGGGCAGACGGTGGCGAACCAGGTGATCGTGCCGGTCAGCAATGACGGCCACGTCGAGCTGTACAACGGCGGCTGGAACGCCGTCGACCTGATCGCGGACCTCACGGACTACTTCCACCGCTCCGCCAACGACGGCTACACCTCCCTAGCCCCGGTCCGTTTCGTCGACACCCGCGAGGGCCTGGGCGCGGCGCGGAGCCAGGTTGCCGGGCAGTCCGCCATCGGCGTCCAGATCACCGGCCGGAGCGGAGTCCCCGCCGGGGCCAGCGCGGTCGCCTTGAACGTGACGGTCACCAACCCTCGGGAGGCCGGCCACCTGACCGTCTTCCCGGCCGGACAGGCCGCGCCGTCCACGTCCAGCCTGAACTACACCGCGGGCCAGACCATCGCCAATTCGGTCATCGTGCCGGTCGGCGCCGACGGAAAGATCAACATCCGCAACGGTGCCTGGGCCGGAACCGACGTCATCGTCGACGTCGTCGGCTACTACGGCGCCGGCGGGAAGGCCGCCTTCAGCACCCTGGGCGACGGCGGTATGACCTCCCCGTGGCGCATCGAGGACTCACGCACACTCACCGGAGCCAACAGCTGGCTCACCCTCGCCGGCGGATACTTCTACGAACCGCTGGCGCCGATGAACAACCCGCGCCCGATCGAAGCCCACGTACTGAACCTCACCGTCACCACCACCAGCGGTCCGGGGTTCCTCTCCGTCTCCCCGGACCCCTACCCGTGGGAGCGCTACCGATATGAGCGTCCCCCGATGCCACCGCGGCCCGTCTCCTCCACGCTGAACTGGACAGCGGGCAAAGACGTGCCCAACCTGGTCCAGGCGAAGCCGGGCCCCTACGGCCTCGTCGACTTCTGGAACCAGAGCAGCCGGGAAGCCGATTTCATCAACGACTGGCTCGGCCAGTACGACGCCTACTGACCGCTGACACCTCCGAAGGAGCTACCCCACCCGCCCCTTCGGACCTCACCGACGTCGCCGACCTGTGTGAAGTCGCGCCAAGCAACCGTACGCCCCTGTGGGCCGCCACCGTGCCGGTGGCGGCCCGCACCCCAGGCCGCTTCTCAGGCGGCCGCACCCGCGTGGACGTCCGTTCTACAGCCGCTGGCAGCGGCCCAGGAGATCCTCGGCCTGCCCACCGGTGATCCCGAGCGCCGTACCGAGTTCGTCCGGCTGAATCGAACGGTGCGCGGTGCGGGCGGCGTCGTGGCCGGTGTTCGGGCGAGGATCTCCAGGCGGGTTGCGGCCTTCAACGCCGCAGCGGGCGACTGGCCAGCGAGGCTGTCCAGGGCCTGGCTCATCTGTGTCAGCAGGTCGTCGATCTCCCCCGGGAGCGCGATCGTCGAGGCCTCAACGGTCTCGATGTGGCGGTCCCAGTCATCGCAGCAGCTCTCCGCGTCCAGGTACGCCGGCTCGTCCTCATGCAGCGGCTTGTCGCCGATCCGCTCCCAGTCCAGCGGGTACTCGGCACCCGTCCAGCCGCACGCGCACACCGCGCGCAACAGCCGTGCCCGCGGCCCGTGGAACAGGCGCCCGCTGTAGACAGCCCAGAACATGCTCGTGTGCCCGGCCGAGGAGCTCCCGTCGAAGTACACCGGCCCGGGAACGCTCCCGTCCTCGAGCAGCACACCCACCCGGCCCCGGTGCGACTATCCGAACTCCTCGGTCGTCCACGATTCGTCCCTCCTGGGCCACCCCCCGAACCCGCACCACCGAGCGCTGACCGCCCCGAGGCGACGAAACGGGGTGACGAGACGGGCCTTGGCCGACACGTTCATGGCCCTGGACAGCAAAGGAGCCGGCCCCCCCGCCAATGCCTCGACGACGCCCAGAGGATCCGAGTGACGACAACGCGGCAGGGCAACGACCGGACACGCGGACCCTCCGACCGCGGTGGCGCGCTGGGGCGTGCCGCCTCTCGCCGCTGCCGCTACGGTGGAATTACGAGGACCGGCGTACGCCCGCTCGGGCTCGCGCCGACCGAGCGGAGCGGGGTATCGCATATGGATGCCAGTCTGACCGCAGCGGAGATCACGCCTTACGTCGTCACCGCGATCAGTACCTACGGGACCGCCGTATTCACCCGCGTCAGAGACCAGGCAGCGGACGCCACCGTGTCGCTTGGGCGGGAAATCCTGCAGCGGTTCGCGCGGAGCACCCGCCGCCGGCAGGAACTCGAATCCGCGGTCCGCGACGTAGCGGACGAACCTCAGGACCCCGATTTCCAGGCGGCCCTGCGCGGCCAGTTGCGCCGCATCCTCGAAGGCGACCCCGGCCTGGCCGCCGAGCTCGCCGCGCTGCTCGCCCAGTCGGGCGCCCGTGTCACAGCGCTCCGCGAGCGTGCCGTGAACGTCGGGAAGATGACCGGCGGCGCTGTCGTCACCGGCGACAACAACCGGATCAACGAGTGACCTCCGACGCCTCGGCTGCGGGCGGCCGCTGGGTCGCTGCCGAACGCATCATCGACTCCGTCGTGGTGACAGGTGACGGTAACATCGTCATCTACTACGCCGACGGCGGCCACGCCGAACCCGCTGCGCCCGCGTCCCGTGCCGACGCCGAACGCCTTCTGTTCGGCCCTGAGCCGGGCGCCCCGACGTCCCGGCCGTGGACCTGGCTCACCCCCGAGGCCGCACTGCACCCCTTGGTGAGCCGACCCGAGGAAGCGGACCTGGTCGGGTGGGCACGCGACGGCCGGGGCACCGCGCTACGGCTCGTCTGCGCCCCCTCTGGTCAGGGCAAGACCACCCTGGCCCGAGAGGTTTGCGCCCGGCTCAGGGACCTGGGCTGGACGGCCGGTGTCCTCGACCTCGAACTCGCCCACGTCCTGAACACCGCCGGCGCGGAGGCGATGGCCGGCTCGCTTGCCCGGTCGGCCCGCCGCTGGGACCGGCAACTCGCTGCCGTCGCCGCGCTGCCGAGGCTGTCGGGACGGGCCCTCCTCGTGGTCGACTCCGCCGAAGTGCATCGGTCACGGATCGAGGAACTGCTCCACACCATCACCGAACTCCCCACCGTGCACGACGTGCCCCCCGTCAAGCTGCTCTTGCTCGCCCGGGACACCGGAGAGTGGTGGGAGGAACTGTCTGTCGGCAGCCACCGGCATCACTGGATTGAACGGCGGGTGACACGGCTGCCACCGGTCACGGAGGGGATGGGTGCCGCCGAGCTGGACACGGTCTGGTGCGAGGCGACCGGCGGTTTCCTGCGGGCCGCGGAGCAGGCAGGCATGAGCCTGGCTGCCGGATCGGCGCACTCGATCAGCGAGGGCCGACCCGCGGTCGTCCACACCACGCTGCAGCTGTATGCTGCGGCGCTGCAGCATGTCCTCGACGCCGTGGAAGGCCGGACCACAGCGCTGGACCACCAAGCCCACCCGATCACCGGGCTGATCGAACACGAACAACGTTACATGGCAGGCGCATTCGCCGCCGCCGGTGTTCCCACTGGCCATGAGCGTGCACGTCTGCTTCTCGCACTGGTCTGCCTCCACGCCCCACTGGACGAACCGGCCGCGCTGCGGACCCTGCGGCGCGTCGAGACGGCGGCTGACGGGGATCTCGCCAGGATGGCGAGACAACTTCAGGTCCTCTACCCGGGCGGCGACAGCTCGCTATGGCGGGCCCCCGGGCCGGACCGCCTGGCCGACTCGGTGCTGCACACGCTGGCAGCCGACAGCCATTCGGACGGTGAAGCCGAGCAGCTGTTCCGCACCCTGTGCGCGACGGACGACTGGTTCGAGGGCAGGGACAGCGCCCGCGTCCTGCTCAGAGCACTGGCGACAGCGGACGAGGAACCAAGGGCTTCGGCGGAGGCGTCCCGGCGTGTGGGCAGAGCTGTGAGCACCCTGGTCCTCGAACACCCCCGGGGCTTTGTGTCTGCCGTGCTGGACATGGCCCCGGACCGGTTCGAGCAGCAGATCCTGGCAGCGGTCACTGATGGCGACACGACCGCTTCCGCATCCGGCCTGGCAGTCTCGGAACTGGAGGCACTCGACCTCCTCCTAAGCTCCGCAGCAGGCAACGACAGCCGGGCAAGGATCGCCGTCGCGATCTCCGGCAGACTCCTGCGCACGAAACAGGAGGCATCGCTGGCCACAGAGCCCTGGCAGACGAGTGTCCGGCTGACGAGACTCGCCCGGTACGCCCACCGCCTTAGGCGGACCGGTGACCTCCAGGGCGCCTCCCGCGCCGCGGACGAAGCAGTGTCACTGGTGCGCCAGACGCGCGAGTCCGGTGCAGCGGCGGCCAACGGACGCATCGCCCAGCGGCTGTCCCAGGCGAGCAGTGATCTGGCCGCGGCCGGCAGCGACGACGCCGCACTTGAAGCCAGCACCGCGGCGGCGGAGAGCGCGTGGTCGACGCTGTCCTCTCCCGACCCTCTGACCACCGCGGAGCGTGCGGGCATCCTGAACCGGCACGCCCAGCGGCTGTACGCCCTCGGGCAGACCAACGCCGCCGCCAACTGCTCCGGGGAGGCGCTGCAGCTGTACCACGACGCCGCCCTGCACAACCCCGGCCGCCACGACCTGGAGCTGACCGGCGCAACGGCCGACTACGGCATCAAGCTGTGGGCGATGGGACGTCCGCGTCACGCGGCGCCACATCTCGCCGAGGCGCTCGCCGCCTACCGGCGGCACCTCGCAGTCGACGACCGGCCAGGCACCCGGTATGACCTGGCATCGACACTGCGCGCGTACGGAGGGGTCCTGCACGATCTCGGGCAGGCGGACCAGGCGATCCCACACCTGGAGAAGGCGGTCGAAATGCAGCGCGGCCTGGCCGCGCTCGACCCCGACGCCGTCGTGGACCTCGCGGCCACGCTCAGCCGACTGGGGACGGTCCTCGCGGAGACCGGCTCCGTGGAGGCGGCGTGCCGCTACCTGGAGGAGGCCCTCAGCAGGCTTCGCAGCCTGCGCGGCGAACCTCGCACCGGAAAGGAGCTGGCGGGAGCGCTGGCCAACCTGGGGGCGCTGTACGGCGAGTTCGGCGATGCAGCGCGGGCGGTGAGCCTTCTCGAAGAGGCGCTGGCCCTCAAGGATGCCCGGGGGTCGCGCCTCGAGGGGGCAATCGACGATGTCAGGGCTACCGCGTACAACTTGTCGATGGCCCTGAGCAGCATGGGGGACGACGCATGTGCACGGGAGGTCCGCACCCGGTACCTGGACTCTCGGGAGGAAGGGCCGTCCATGCCCGCCGTGCGGACGGTCGCGGAGGTCAGGGCCGCGATCCCACCGGTGACCGAGGAAATGAGGGCCGCCGCGCGGCGCATGCCCGGAGGTCATCTGTACACCAGTGACCCCGCCTTCGACCCGCACGGCGAGGTACCGGGGCACGCCATCCCGGGCGCGTTCCGCATCGACGGCGCCGGCGAGATCTCCGGGTACATCGCCAATGATCACTATCGTCCCTCGCCCGTCGCGCTGCGCTTCCCGCCGCCCACGGATCCCGTGGACGAAGCCGCCCAGCTGGCCCTGACCGGCTACGGGCCCCAGGCAGCGGTGGTGCAGGCGCTCAAGTCGGCCACCATCGCAGTGGCCGGGCCATCCCCTTCCGCGACGCCACCCCTGCACTCGCCCCGGGAGACGGCAGTCTTCACCTCGCCGAGCCACGTGCCCGATGGCGTCACGACCACCCGGATGTCCGGCGCGGAACTGCTCGCAGCCCTCCCACCGCAGACCGTGATCCACATCAACCCAGCCTCCCCGATCGCCTACCAGCTCGACAGGACCAAGAAGACCGACGAGACCACGGCAGCCCCCGCACGCACCAAGACACCCCCTCCGCCCCCGGCCCCGGCCCCGGCCCCGGCCCCGGCCCCGGCCCCGCCCATGTCCGCAGCCTCTGACCCTGCCCCGCCCCCCGCAAACCCTGACGACGAGATTGCCCGGCTGTGCGCCCGGCACGCCGCCGGTGAGCCGGTCCTCAGCCAGCTCACGGCCACTCTGCGCAGAAGCCGCGTCTGGTACATCACCGTAGGTGACGACAGCCACAACCCCGCCATCGCGCAGACGTACGACGGACGCTCCGCCGCCTTCGTCTACACCTCGCGCGCGTACGCCCAAACCGAGGTACTGGACTTCGTCGAAGGGGCCCGGCTGTCCGAGGCGATGATGAGCGACGTCCTCAAAGAGCTTCCTCCCTCTACCTATGTGCTGATCAACAACGAGGGGCCGCATCCGCTACAAATCGCCGCGTCCGCGCTGCTGGCCTACGGCTAGGGGGTGTCTGACGGATCAGGGTCGGACGGCCCGGGTCGGCTGGTGCCATGGATTGCAAGGCGGAGGAGGGACTCAACGCGGAGCGTTGGCGACCGACGACAACGCGGCAAGCCGCGGTGCCAGGCGGGCCGGGCCCGGCTCTGATCCGTCAGACACCCCCTAGGGCCTGTGTGATGTCGTGATCAGCTTCTGGGTTCTGTCCTGTTCGCGGGGTGGGATCCGGTAGGACTGGGGGCGTGACGCGCAGGCAACTCACCCATGCCCAGTGGAAGTTCATCGAGCCGTATCTGCCGATCGGTAGGTACGGCCCGTACCCGGAGCGGTTGCGGGAGCAGTTCGAGGGGGTGATCTGGCGGTTTAGGTCCAGTGCCCAGTGGCGCGAGATGCCTGCCGAGTTCGGCCCCTGGGCCACCGTCTACGGACGCTTCCGCGTCTGGCGGGACGCCGGTGTGTTCACCGCCCTGCTGGAAGGCCTGATCGCCGAGGGGGCCCGGGTGGGCAGAACAGACTTGTCGCTGGTCAGCGTGGACTCCACAACGGTCCGCGCCCACCACGACGCCGCGGGGATGCGCGTCAGCAAGCACCTCATGAAGGCCCTGGAAGAAGCCGCACAGGAGCAGGAGACGGCCCGGCAAAAAGGGGCGGACCGGAGGAACAGAACGGACAGGCAGAGCGCCGGTGCATCCGGCGCAGACGCAAGCTCCGTCTGACCGAAGCCCTGCTCGGCAGGTCCCGGGGCGGCCTCACCAGCAAGATTCACCTCGCCGCTGACCGCAGGTGCCGTCCGCTTGCGCTGGTCTTGACCGCCGGACAGGCCGGGGACAGCCCGCAGTTCATCCCCGTGCTCGCGAAAGTGAAAGTCCGCCTGCCGGTCGGCCGTCCCCGCACCAAGCCCGACGCAGTCGCCGCGGACAAGGCCTACTCGTCCCGAGGAAACCGCGCCTACCTGCGTAAACGCGGAATCAAGGCCGTCATCCCGGAAAAGCGGGACCAGGCCGCCAACCGCAAGAAGAAGGGCGCACGAGGCGGCCGACCCATCGTCCACGATGCCGACCTCTACAAGGAACGGAACACGGTCGAACGCCTGATCAACAAACTGAAAGCCTGGCGAGGCATCGCCACCCGCTACGACAAAACCCCGGACAGCTACCTCGCCGGCCTCCACCTCCGCGCCGCAATGATCTGGATCGATGACCTACTCAAGACCGCCGAATGATCACGACATCACACAGACCCTAGCCCTGTGTTCGTATGGCGTACGCCTCCCGGAGGCATCTGCCTGCGCCGCCGCGAAATCCTCTGCACCATCCCAGACAAGGCCGACCAGACGCTCAACCGCCGCGCAGGCTTGGCTCCCGCGGCGGCCGGCCGCCGCATTTCGACCCGGCCGACTACCTTTAGCGCCACGCGGTCGAGTGCGGGATCAACCGCCTCACGAGGCACCGCGCCATTACCGCGCGATACGACAGGCCCGCGCTCCGTTACGAGGCGACCGTTCTCGTCGCAGCCATCAACGAGTGGCTGTGATCCTCGGCCGTCACACCGGTGGGATCCACGTTCCACGTCTGTGGCAGATCGCTGCCGCAGAAGACGCAGACGGAGTCGTCCTCGCGCACGATGTTGTGCTCCTGGCAGCCAGGACACCGCCGGAACACCACCTCGTGGGTGAAGCCGGAGGGCCGCCCGAGCCCCACATCGTCGAGAGCACGGGCGACCTCCGACCAGGAGGTGACGTCCGGGCAGTACCCAGTGGCCTGGTTGCTGACCTCGCTCACCGCCCACCAGTCCGCCTCACGCACGAAGCCGATCTCGCCAGCACTCAGAACCACGGCTCCACCAGCACAGGCAACGTGCTCGCTTCGCCGCGGCACCAGCCGAAGCACACCGTCCGTGCCGACCACAAAGGTGAACGGTTCGGCCAGCTCCGCCACCGACCGCTCAGCGATCCAGCCGCCGAACTCAGCCGCTGAGCACCAACGCGCGCCTCAGAGATCGTTGGGGCGGGGCTGCCGAGGGGCGCCGGCGTTGCGCCAGCGGGCGGTGCGAACACCTGACGTGCCTCTGAGTGCGGACATCTCTTTCGGCCCCTGCACGAGCCGGCATGCGCCAGTGTTCTGATCGACGAGGATCGGCCAGTGTCCCCCGACCCGGGTCTGGCGTCCCTGTTCGTCTTTCGCCGTGGGATACCAGGTGAAGCCATATATGCCCGTGCCAGCCGGCGTCGCCCACAAGCCGAGTTCGAAGGCCCACTCCTCCCAACGGTCGGTCAGGGTTCGGCCGAACTCTTCCGCACGTCTCCGTGCTTCGCTCTCCTCCAAAAGATCCCCCTCACCGTTCTCCAACACTCGAGAGAGCAGACGTTACGGGACCGAGCGGACCCACAGAACGGGGGCTGTTTCGGTGCACATATCTCTTCACTTGCCGGTGCAAACAGAGAAGTACGAACACCGGACTGCGCGGGGGCCATGCCGGTACTCGGAAATGCTCGGCGCGAGGCGGAGGCGCACCCTTGACGCTGGCCGTAATCCGACGCGGGTGGCCCCAAGCAGCGAACAAACTGTCTGAGGCGGCTGACGGCAGCACCTTCCGAACCCCAGTAGCAGCGCGACAGGCTGCTCTCGTGTTTGCTCAGGTACGAGCAGGTGGCACGTCGGAGTGCGGCTCGAAGTCCGCGATCAAGCGGCAAGTGCACGATCGAGCCTCATTCGCTCTGCTCAGAGCCCGCATCCTCCTTCGACCGTAGGCATCACGGAAGCGCGCGGTCAGAACCCTTCATCTGGCGGGATCCGCCAGATGAAGCGCTCAATCGGCCGGATTCGCCTGGGGTCAGCCCTGGTCTCGGGTGTATTGAGCTGCGTACCAGCTGGAGTCGATGGCGGGGTTGCGCAGGGTCCCCCAGAAGCGATCGTCAGGTATGGGTGGCAGTGGCGGGTTGCCCAGGTCCGCGTGCAGATCTGCACGCCAGTCGACAGTGAGGTGGCTGCGGACACTCGCGCTCTCACACACGGACCTGTAGGGAGAGCCCCAGATCCCGTGCACCATCTTCTCCGCGGCCCACCTGCGATGAGCGTCTCGGTGGGTGTTCGCCTGGACGATCACCGTGCGCAGTCGCAGGGCCAGCGGGCCGGCCTGTTCCGGCCGTGGTGGGGCTTCGCCCCGCTCCAGCGCGTCCAGGGCCGACTTGATCTCCGGGTACTTGTTCAAGCCCGTTTCGACGGCCAATCTGCGCAGCTGCTTCCGCGCGGCCTCAGCCACCCGGTCACGCGGCAGGACCGCGAGCAGCGCACCGAGTTCCTCGAGCCCGTTCAGGAGCCCCACATGGAGGACTTCGGTGGCACTGCAGGACAGGTTCAGCTCCGGCAGCTGCTCATCCGGCTCGGGAAGGGGATCGTCGGCACTGCCCCAGTCCGGGCCGGGCGGCCCGACCCACTCCCAGAACAGGCGGCCGTTGAACGTGACGGCACCCCCGCCCTGGCCGCTCTCAAGCTGGTCGGCCAACTCTGCCAGATACTCACCCAGTGAGTCCGCCCGTCCGAAGTCGGTGCCAGTCTCGTCGAAGAACCGTCCGATCGCACCGTAGGAGTCCTGCCCACGGCGGCAGTCGATCGTGAGACCGTCAGCCGTAGCCCCGTAGGAACCGAACTTCAGGTAGGCGTCGATCCAGTAGTACTCGGCTTCCTCCTCATCCAGGTCCTCGGCGATGCTGCGCATGAACCTGGTATCCCCGACGATCTCGCTCACTGCGAGCAGCCGGTCGTGCGTGCTGAACCGGAAGGCTTCCGCCCCGTCCAGAGCCCCGTTATGCCGGAGCAGTGACGCGACCAGGTCGGGAGGGAAGGTGACGCCCAGTTCCTCCTCCGCTGCCGCTATCTCCTCATGTCCGGCGGGCGGCCCAAGCGTGGCGAAGGTACGAGGCGCGTGCTCGCGCAGCCACGCGTCGATGCGGTTCCATGAATCCTGGACCAGGTCTTCTGTCATGGGGCTGACTCTAGAGACAGACACTGACAGCTTGCCCGCCGCCCACCAGCCACGGTAGCGAGGTCACCCGTCGGCCCTGTTCGACGCCTTGCCCGTCGATTCCGCGTTTTCCTTGGTCTCGACCGTGGCCTCCGCGATCACCAGCCGTTCGCCGATGTCGCATCGGACAGCACGTCCCGCTCACGGGCCGTCAGCACCACCGGGGCGGGCTGCCGCATCCTGGCCGCCAGCCGGTGCGCCACCCGCGGGGCGAGGACCGTCTCGCCGCGGGCCGCCGAGCGGATGGCTCTCACAAGCTGATCGCGCGTGGTGCCCTTCACCAGGTAGCCGATCGCGCCACCCTCCACGGCCCGTTCGATCCCCACGTCCGTGTCGTACGCGGTGACGACGAGCCCCCCTGTCGCGCTCGGCCCGCCGACGATCTCGGCGGTGGCCGCGCCCCCGTCCATGACCGGCGTCCGAAGGTCGATCAGAGCCACGTCGGGCGCCGACGGCCGCGACCTAGGGGAGCCGGGCCGTCCGGTCGCCGACCTCGCGGACGGTGGTGCTCGCGCCGACAGGCCCGCCGGGTTGAACCCTGCTTCCGCCGACCGGTGGATGTGGCCGGGCCGAGCGGGACGAGTTGACAGGCGACCCACCCTTGCACCACCCTTTCACTACTTACCTAGTGAAAGGGTGGTGTTGGCGTGCTGGAATACCGCATCGACCGGCGTAGCGGCATCGCCACGTACCTGCAGATCGTCCAGCAGACCAAACAGGCCCTGCGCCTGGGCCTGTTGGAGCCCGGCGACAAACTGCCGACCGCACGCGAGGTCGTGGAGGCCACCGCCATCAACCCGAACACCGTCCTCAAGGCCTATCGCGAGCTGGAACGCGAAGGGCTCGTCGAGGCGAAGCGGGGCCTGGGCACCTTCATCCGGAAGTCGCTGGGCAGCGCCCCGGCCGACTCCCCGCTGCGCGACGAACTCGCCGACTGGGCACGGCGGGCCCGCGACGCCGGGCTGGAACGGGACGACGTGGCCGCGCTCTTCACATCCGTACTGGAACAACACTTCAAGGGGGACGGCGACGCATGACGCAAACCGTGATAGAGGCGGAAGGCCTCGGCCTGCGCTACGGACGCCGGGGAGGCTGGGCGCTGCGCGACTGCTCCTTCCGGCTGCCCGAAGGCCGGGTGTGCGCCCTCGTCGGCCCCAACGGTGCCGGAAAATCGACGCTGCTGATGCTCGCGGCCGGGCTCGTGCTCCCCACTGAGGGCACCCTGCGCACGGCGGCGTCGCGCGAGACGCTGGCCTACGTGGGCCAGGACAAGGCCCTCTACCCGCAGCTCACCATCGGCGAGACCCTGCGCATGGGCCAGGAGCTCAACCCCGGCCGCTGGGACGCCGAGACGGCGCAGCGGATCGTCGACGCCGGGGCACTCGACCCGCACGCGAAGGTCCGAACGCTCTCCGGCGGCCAGCGCACCCGCGTCGCCCTGGCCCTGGCCCTCGGCAAGCGCCCCGACGTGCTCCTTCTCGACGAGCCGATGGCCGATCTCGACCCGCTCGCCCGGCACCAGCTCATGGGCACGCTGATGGCCGACGCCGCCGAGAACGGCACCTCGGTGATGATGTCCTCGCACATCCTCACCGAGCTGGAGGGCGCCTGCGACCACCTCCTCCTCGCCGACGGCGGCCGGATCCGCCTCTCTGGCCCCATCGACGAGGTCAGTGCGGCCCACCGGCTGCTCACCGGCCCCGCCACCGCCTCCGCCGAACTCGCCGCGCACACCGTCGTCGAGTCCCGTACGACGGGCCGCCAGCTCACCGCACTCGTGCGGCTGCGGGGCCCCGTCGACAGCGGGACCTGGCAGACGACGCACCCCTCCCTGGAGGAGCTCTTGCTCGCCCACCTGCGTTCCCCCGACGCCCCGCCGTTCGACGCCGAGGGCTCCCCGGCCACCGCGGAGGTGCAGATATGAGCGCGCTCACCCTGAAGGGCCCGTACTGGGTCACCGTCCGCCAGCACCGGCTCGCACTGTGGACCGTGCCCGCCCTCGTGGTGGCCGGCCTCGCCGCGGTGCTCGCCCTGCGCGCGTGGGCCTCCGACCCCCACGACGGCGTTCTGTACTCGAACCACGCCTACAGCGCCCTGCGCCTGTTCATGGAGTTCGCAGGCAAGGCCTTGGTGTTCCTGCCGCTGCTGGTCGGGGCCTTCGTGGCCGGCCCGATGACCGCCCGGGAGCTGGAGAGCGGCACATGGCGGCTCGCCCTCACCCAGTCATTCACCCCGAAGGCCTGGCTCGGCGCGAAGGTCCTCGTGTCCGCGACGGCGGTGGCGCTCGGCTCGGCTGCGCTGGTCGGCGTCTACCGCCTCGGCTGGGTCCGGGTGTCCATGACCTACCAGTTCCACTGGGCCGACCGCGGAGCGTACGAGGCCACCGGCCCCGTCCTCGTCGGATACTGCCTGCTCGGCGTGGCTCTCGGAGTCCTCGTCGGCCAGCTGGTACGGCGCACCCTCGCCGCCATGGCGGTCACCGGTCTCCTCACCGGCCTGACCCTGCTGGCCCTGGGCGCCCTGCGGTGGTCGTTCCTCCCCACGGAGACCGGCACTGCCCCCTACCCCGGAAACCCCGTGCACCTGATGCCGAACTCCGCCTTCCTGATGGACACGGGATACCTCACCGCCTCGGGCGAGCGCCTGCCCTATGACGCCTGTTTCCGGCGAGCCCAGAGCGGCGGCGACTGCCCGGCGGACATGAACATCGTCGCCCGGTACACGGATTTCCACCCCGCCTCGCACTACTGGCCGACGCAGCTCATCGAGACCTCCATCGTCCTGGCCCTGGCCGCCGCCGCCCTCTACGCCGCCTTCCGGCTCGTACGGGTCCGCCGCGGCTGACCACCCACCGGCACCGCGGACACGACCGAGGCCGGCACCCTCTCCGGGTACCGGCCTCGCGCCGTGGAACACCGAAAGTATCAACGAACTCACCCAAGCCAACAGACCAGAGATTCACTGTCTCTCACACCACTGTCCCCAAACCGATGCCCGGCTCGCATTCTGTACCTACTAGTATGTACACTGCCTGCATGAGCACTCAGGACCGACTGATCGAGTCCACCCGCGAACTGCTGTGGGAACGCGGCTATGTGGGCACCAGCCCCAAGGCGATCCTGGAGCGCGCGGGCGCGGGCCAGGGCAGCATGTACCACCACTTCCAGGGCAAACCGGACCTCGCCCTGGCCGCGATCCGCCGCACCGCCGAGGAACTGCGCGCCTCCGCGCAGAGCGCGCTGGACGGCCCCGGGACGCCGTACGAGCGGATCCGGGCCTATCTGGAGCGCGAACGCGACGTGTTGCGCGGCTGCCCTGTGGGCCGCCTGACGATGGACCCGGACGTGGTCGCGAACGAGGATCTGCGGGCCCCGGTGGACGAGACGATCGGCTGGCTGCGTGAGCAGCTCGCCCGCATTGTCGAAGAGGGTCAGGAACAGGGCCAGTTCGCCCGGTCCCTCGACGCGCGGGAGATCGCCGCGACGGTCCTCGCCACGGTGCAAGGGGGCTACGTCCTGGCCCGCGCGTCGGGCTCGCCCGCGGCCTTCGACGCAGGGGTACGCGGTCTGCTCTCCCTTCTTCGACCGGCATCCTGAGGAGTTCCCGTATGCACATCACGACAAGGCGACCCGACACCCTGCAGGGCCCTGCGGAGCACTTCACGGGCACGGTGTGGCTGGACGAGATGGCCGCCCCTGAATCACCGTCCCGGTTGCGGATGTTCAGCGTGCACTTCGCCCCCGGCGCGCACACCGCCTGGCACCGCCATCCGCGCGGCCAGGTCCTGCACGTCCTGGAGGGCGAGGGACTGGTCCAGCGCGAGGGCGGTGACGTCGCGGCGATCCGGGCGGGCGACACCGTGTGGATCGAGCCCGGCGAACGGCACTGGCACGGCGCCGCTCCCGGCACCTTCATGACGCATCTCGCCGTCGTGGAAGCGGCTGAGGACGGCTCGACCGTCGAGTGGCACGAACACGTGGGCCACTACCCCGCCTGAGGAAGGAGCTCACGATGCACGCCATGCAGTACGAGATGACCCTGCCCGCCGACTACGACATGACCATCATCCGCGACCGCGTTTCCCGCCTCGGGCACGCCCTCGACGACTGGGACGGCCTCGGCTTCAAGATGTATCTGATGCGCGAGCGCGGGGTGCACGGTTCGTCGGTCAACCAGTACGCGCCGTTCTACCTCTGGAACACCATGGAGGGGATGAACGCCTTCCTGTGGGGAGGCGCCTTCCAGCGGCCCGTCGATGACTTCGGTCGGCCCGAGGTGCGGCAGTGGATAGGCCTGGCCTACGAAGAGGGCTCCGCGGCCCACTCCCCCGCCGTCGTCGCGGTGCGCCGGCGACAGCGGGTCCCGGACGCCGTGCCGCTGTCCGAGTTCATGGAGGACGCGGTGCGCGAAGCAGGGCGACTGGCCGCGCAGGACGGCGCCGTACTCGCCGCGGCCGTCGTCGACTCGCACCGCTGGGAGCTGGTCCATTTCTCGCTCTGGGACCACCACACGCCCAAGGCCTCGGGCGAAGTCTTCGAGGTGCTGCACGTGTCGGCGCCCGGCAGGCTCGAACTGCCGCGCGGACGGCAGTGGTGAACCGCGTCCGCACAGTCCTCGGAGACGTGCGCCCCGAAGACCTCGGCGTGTGCGACGCCCACGACCACCTCTTCCTCCGCAGCCCGAAGCTCCCGGGCCAGGAGCTGGACGACGTCCCGGCCGCACGCTCCGAACTGGCCGCGTTCCGCGCCGCGGGCGGTGCGAGCGTCGTCCAGTGGACGCCGTACGGCATGGGACGGCGGACCGCGGACCTGCCGCCGCTGTCCCGCGCGGCCGGGGTGCACGTGGTGTGCGCGACCGGGCTCCACCAAGCCGCCCACTACGACCCGGAGTGCCTCGACGCGCTGCGCGGCGGGCTCGCCGACCTCTTCGTCTCCGAACTGACCACAGGCATCGGCGCATCGGGCGTCCGCGCCGGGCTCATCAAGGTCGCGGGCGGCTTCCACGCCCTCGATGCGCACGCACACTGGACGATGGCCGCCGCGGCCGAGGCCCACCACGAGACCGGGGCGCCCATAGCCGTCCACCTGGAGCACGGCACGGGCGCACTCGACGTACTCGACCTGCTGTGTGACGAGCTGGAGGTCCCACCTCACCGGATAGTCCTCGGGCACCTCAACCGCTCCCCCGACGGCGTGGTGCAGCGCCAGGCCGCGGAGGCAGGCTGCTATCTGGCGTTCGACGGGCCCTCACTCGCCCATCACGCCACGGACTGGCGGATGCCCGACGCGGTAAAGGCGCTGGCCGACGCGGGATTCGGGCATCAGCTGCTGCTCGGCGGGGACACCGTTGTCTCCGGGGCGCGGTCGGTCGACGGCGGCCCTGGGATGCCGTACCTGCTGCGCCGGGTGCGACCCCGGCTGGTCGCTACCCTGGGTGCGGAGCTGGTGAATCACATCCTCACGCGGAACCCCGGGCGGGCCTTCGCCGTCGACTGGCCCTGAGCCGGTCGGTTCGGCTCGCCAAGCGGGCGGGAGGCCGACGCTTATCACCGGTCCGTGGCGGGCAAGGGAGCGGGTTTCCCGCGTCGACCGCGCTGCGCGGTCGTCGCGGGAAAGAGGGACGGTATGCCCGACGGGGAGGGCGTCGGCCTGCGGGTGCCACACCAGGAAGCGCGCAGGAAGTAGCATTCAGCCCCGACGGGCGCACCTCGCCACGGGCTGAGCCGACGACCCGACTGTGGAACGCCACACCGCCGCGCCGCCGCAGCCATCACGGACATGTGCCGACCCGTGGGCCGAGACTCACCCGCAGGAACGCTCTGCCTGCCCTCCGGGCCACGCGGCCGACGCCGTGTGCCCGTCCGGCTGAATTCCGGCGGCCGACGCACCCGTGGCCGGTGTCGAGATGTGCTCCTTCGCCGCCGCGTTGCCGACCGTCCGCTGCGCCGGCACCGACGAGGAGACCCTGGGTCGGTTCGCATGGGTGCTCGTGCCCCAGTACGAGCCCTGCGGGCCCTCGCGAACACCATGGTCGCTCTGTGGGTGCTCAAAGGCGGGAACTGAAGCAGGTCTACCTCGATCGGCCTGGCGCTGATGGCGCTCGTTGAAATCGGCCGCCCGATACTCGGACGTAGCCTAAGACCTGCTCGCTCGACCTCCCCAGCCACCGGCCGACCGGCCGGCTGGCGGACCTCTGGCTGTGGGTGACGGCGAAGAGCGATGTAAGTCACGCGCTGCTCGATACACCTGCGTTCGCGAGGATGTCGCGTGCGGGCAGCACCGTGCTCTGGGCGGCGGTGAGGCCGGAGGCTGCCAGATGGGCGTCCACGATCCGAAGGCCGGCCGCATATCCGGCGAAGTCAGGCAGTCCGACAGGCTGGTGCCCCATGTGCTGTGCAGTGGCGTCGCCGTACACGTACGCGGGCAGATTCTGCATCCCGGCCACATCGATCCCGGCCGTGACCTTCTCGCAGACATCGTCCAGATCCGGGCCGGACAGCGCCGTCGTCCAGGGGCCCATGGCCGGCTCGCCCGCCAGTTCCCGTACAAACGCCTCGGCCAGCCCCTCGGCCACGACCTGTTCGCCGACCGTGACCGTCATTGGGTTCCAGACCACGTTGGCATAGCGCACGTTGTGGTGGAGCTCGTGCGCGGCGACGTAGCCGATCTTCGCCAGGCTGGTCTCGGTGGGCCACATCGTCAGCTGGATCGCCCCGGGGATACCGCCCATACCGAGGTAGCCCGCGTTGCGGACCGTCAGCAGGTCGTCGTCGGGGTCGCCAAGTACCAGCACGACATGCACGGTCTCGGCGCTCTTGGCTCCGGGCACCGCGCCGCTCAGCCGCTCCCATGCTGCGGCAAGGCAGTCCTCGATCCGGTGCCACACTCCCGCGTCCCGCATCTGACGCAGGGCCGTCAGGTAGCGCGGGTCCTCGCGGTCGACCCGGAAGCCGCTGCCCATCTTGTGCATCTGGACCACGTCCACGCCCACCGTGGACATCACGCTGTGCAGAGGGCTGAGCATGTCCCGCAGGGCGTCGGGCCGCTCCTCCAGCGGGCGCTGCAGGAGATCGAGCATGGAGGAGGCCGTGTCATGAACAATGATCTTCATGACCTGGGACCGTAGGGCCTCACGTTACGGGAGGGGCAAGTCAGATCCGGCTGGCTGTGGCGGCGGGGAGAACGGAAGCCCGTCGGCGGCCGGACCGCGACAGGCTTCCGTTCCATCGGGGCCCTACCGCTTGAAGATGCCCAAGGCTGTACTCAGGGGCACCGTCCGACTTCCACCACCGCACCGGGTTCACCTGCTCCGTCGTCACCGACCCGGCCCGCGCCCCACCACGTCACGGAACAAGTCGACCACTCCGCGGCCCCGTCGCACAGGTCAAAGATCAAGCCAGGGGCTGTCGCAGCCCCTGGGCCTGAACCCCGCCCCACCCCTCGGCGGGTGCGCCCGGACCCCGGTCCGGGCGCACCCGCCCATGCATGTCCTGGCCCGTGTCGCCCGACTATGCCGAAGCCTCGGCCCCTGCGCTGGGGGCGAACCCGCTCCCCTGCTCGGCGAACACCTTGATCGCGGCGCCCAGGAACTCCACCATCCCGGGGTGGTAGGAATCGTGGAACGCCCTCATGGCCTCGTCCTCGGCGTAGAAGAGCGACATGCCGACGTAAGCCTCCCTGGAGGGGGTGTAGAACCGGGAGACGATGTCGAAGTGCCTGCGGACGAGCTCCTGGATCTGCTGGTCTCCGGGCAGGGAGCCGCCGTCCAGGAAAGCCGTGATCTCCCGGTACAGGACGTCCCAGTCCTGGTGGACCCGCTCCCTGTCCACATGTTCCCAGTCGTTGGTCCCGGCAAGGCTCTTCGCCTGCTCCTCGGCCAACGACCGGCGACACTCGTCCTCGTAACTGTTCCCCACGGCACCGGTTCCCATCGTTTCGTCACCTCTCCGGTGGATCCCCAAGAGGCCGCCGACATGTCGACATCGACCGGCCGCCGATGATCAACTGCCGGTCCAGGCCGAACGGTGACACACAGCCACCGGGTCGGCAAACCATTTCTTGGACCCTCCGGCGCTCCGTCCCGGCGGCGGACCGCACCGTGACCTGTCACCGGGCCGAAGCGTGACTCGCGAGGAGCTACGGCATGCTCCGCGAACAGACCACGGAGTGCGGACCTGCCCGTGAGGCCTTGCTTGCCGGGGGTGCCTTCGTCGTCTTCGACGGTCTGGTCCTGCCAACCGGCACGCGGGCGTGTTCGGGATCGGAATCCGCACAGCTGCCCGGCGCCGCCACACAATCGGGCTGAGCCCGATCGCGGTGGAGCCTGCGCAACCGGTCGCGCGCGGTGCGGGGCAGGCCGTCGACTACGCACTGCCAGGAGTGGCTGATCATCTCGGCGATTTCCTCGTCCGGGACCGTGCCGTCGAGGTGCACGGTGATCCAGTGCCACCGGGGGCCCTGGTACCCGTACCCGGGGCGTACCGCCGGGTACTGCTCGTACAGGTGCAGGGCGAGGGCGGATTCGCATTTCACGCTCAGGCGGTCGGGCTGCGAGGCGTTGGCCGCCGCCAGGGTGGCGAAGATCTTGCCGCCGGCCTTGTAGACGGGCCGCTGCGGGCCCCATGGCTCTTCCTCACCGGCTTCGGGCAGGTCCAGTGCGTATGACGCGACATCGTCGGGATTCATTCGTGCTGTCTTTCATGCGGGGTGACGGCGGGCGGGCCGCCCGCAGGGACACAGCCGGACGCCCCGGCGGGCGCAGTCCCCGGGCGGGGGAGCCGGACCGCGCCGTTCCCTCGCCGGACCACGCTTCGGGCCAGGGGGCCTGAAGGTGCCTGGTCATGGTTGGTTCCCTGGCCGGAGGCCGCGGTGGTGAAGGGCGGGGCGTGGTGCCGGCGCGCGCCCGAGACCGTTCGGTGTCCGGAGCCCGGGTCAGGCGTATTTGCCGAGGTCGCTGGCCTGGAGGGCGGCTTTGTCGTTGATTCCGATGACGTAGCCGTCCGGGTCGCGGAAGTAGAACATGCGCTGGCCGGTGTGGTCGGTGTCGGTGTCCTTGATGATCTCGGCGTGCCGGGAGATGCGGTCGTGGGCTCCGTCGAAGTCGGCCACGCCCAGGTAGAACATGCCGGCGAAGCCGATGGGGGTGTCGGCCAGGCTGGGCAGCCAGTTCTTCAGGTCGGCGTTGCTGTAGAGCATCCCGCAGAATCCGCCCTGGTAGAGCAGCATGTGGATGTCGTCGCCGGGGCTGGCGGTGCTGGAATCGACGTCGAAGCCGAGCTGGGTGTAGAACGTGATGCTGGCCGCGGTGTCCTTGACACTGAGGCAGGGAGCGAATGGCATAAATCCTCCATGGTCGGGTGGGTGCGGCTTCCACCAGGGTGGGAGCGCGGGGGCCGGCATGCGCCAGGCACCCCACGGTTCCATTTCTCCGCCGGTTGGGGCGTGCGTGCACTGCGGGGGCCGCCGTCTTGATGAGAGCGGCCGCTCGAAGCGGCCGGGGTTGTCAGCGGGTGCTGCTGATGCAGAAGGGCTGTCCGGAGGGGTCGAGCAGGACGGTCCAGTGGTCCCCGCCCGGCTGGTGGGCGGGCCTGGTCGCGCCCAGCTCGAGGAGCCGCTTCTCGGCTGCCTCGACGTCCTCGAAGCTGATGTCCATGTGGAAGGCGAGTTCATCCTGCGGCCAGGTGGGGGCCTTGAACGTCGTGGCGGACCAGAAGACGTACATCATGTTGCCGACCCACACGGGAAAGGCCGCCGCGTTGCCGTGCTCGTCCCGGTACGGCTCCGAGACCTGCGCGCCGAGGGCGGCGGCGTAGAACTTCGCGAGCTCGCCTCCGTCCTCGGCCCAGATCGCATGCGACAGGACCTTGCCGCTCACGGCGCTGCCGGCATGTGTCTCAACCATGGTTTTCTCCTACGGCGGGGGTCGGCTGGGGAGGTTGCGCCCGCTGAAGACGACCGTAACCGGCGTATAGGACAGCAAATGTCCTATATCGCTTGTGGTGGGGTTGGGCGGGCGGGCCCGGTGACGCGTGGGTAACGTGCGGCCATGGCTTACGACGAGGTACTGGCGGAACGGGTCCGGGAACTGTGGAACAGACCGAGGAGATCACCGCGAAGAAGATGTTCGGCGGACTCGTCTTCACCGTGCAGGGGAACACGGTGGTCGGCGTGGTCGGCGACGAACTACTGGTACGAGTCGCCACGGACGACACCCCACAGGCTCTCGCCCGGCCCGGCGCGCGGCCCTTCGAGGTCCGCGGCCGGATCTCGAAGGGCTGGGTCATCGTGGCAGGAGAAGTCCTCGACGACCCCGTCCTGAACGACTGGCTGCACCTGGGCCGCAAAGCCGCCGCCACACTTCCGCCGAAGTGACCTCCTTCCCCACCGCGAGCGCTTACGGATGCGGCCGCCCGGGGGGCGCGGCGGGCGAGGCAGACGATCCAGGGTGTACTCCAGCCGGTCACGCCGCGCAGGTCGACCGGGACAGGGGTGAGGTGCGGGTCAGGCTGAATCCGTGACCTTCAGCAGGGTGAGGGCAGGCGGTCCAGGCTCGTGCGGCCCGCGGCGATGCGGCGGGCCATCAGCGTGCTGCTGCACTGCAGGTCGACGACCGGTCGGTAGCCCCCGGAAGTCGACGACAGGAGTGAAGGAGACTGACTGCTACCGTCAGGGAGCGACCAGGCGGACGCCGAGCCAGTCGCCCACGTTCTCGTTCTTGGTCTCGCAGAGGCCGGAGCTCTGCGCGGCCCTCGTGATGTCGCTGGGCACGGTCCCCGGTCTTCGGGGCCAAGAACCAGATCACGCCGCCGCCTTCGAGCCGCCCGCCGGCGTCTACCAAGACGCCTGTGAGGTCACCGTCGCTATCGCGGAACCAGCGCACGACGACGACGGCGACGTCGTCGTATGTCTCCCCGATCAGGTCCTGTCCTGTCCTGTGACGAGCCCGCCAGTCGACCTGAGGCCGGACGACGGGAAGCAGGGCGACCCCTGCCTCCTTGTGAGAAGCCGTTGCCATGCCGATCACGGTGGGCGTGAGTTCGAGTGACTGCCAGCCGGGTGATCTTTCGGCGGTCTGGGTATCAAGCCGAGGGTGATCGGCGAGCGAGGGGGCGGAATTCGAATGGGGGCAGCGGACGAGCGGGAGCATCAGGATGGGGAAGGCTGGCTGACGAAGGCCGAAGTCCGGGAGATCTGGCCGCAGATCAGGCCGATCAGCATCACAGCCGTGGCGCGGGCCAACAGCGTACGTACCTCGGCTGCGCCCTCTCCGGACCTGGCCTGCGAGCCGACCTACCACGCGGCTGACGTACGCCACGTGGCCGCGCGGATCGCCCGGGGTGAGGCCGATGTCGCGCCCTGGCAGCGCGCCGACTCCGACGCTGCACGCGACGACGCCACACCCGCCCCACCGGTTCGGCAGCCCGTCGGTTGGGGGCCCGAGAACGTGCCGGGACTGATCCTGCTGGCAATCATCGTGGGACTGATCCTCTGGGGCCTGACCTCTCCCGACAACCACGGCACAGTAACGAACTTCGTGCGCTGAGTGCGCGCGGTTGCCCTATCGATCTTGGTGATCGTGAGTTCGAGTCTGCCGACTCGGTTGGGCGATCTCCTGGTCGGCAGGGCATGAAAGTGGGGCCTCCCGTACAGCTCGTGGGTGTCGAATCCAGTCGAGCAACAGGAGGCCCCCTGGTGCCGCAGTCTTCCGTCTCCGTGACATTGCCATCCAACTCCGCGCCCCTGTCGTGTGATTGCCTCGCTCACCGGTTCGGGCACGCCGGGGACCGGCCGCACAGGCGTCCGAGGTACCCCTCGGACATGACCGACACGGAGTGGGCAGTCGTACGCGACGCGATGCCCGTGCCCGCCTGGCTTGAGGGAAGGGGCGGGCAGCCGGAGAGCTACTGCCACCGGCAGCTGGTCGACGCGGTGCGCTACCTGGTTGCGGGCGGCATTGCCTGGAGAGCGGCGCCCTGCCGGACTTCCCCGCATGGGACCGCGTCTACGCCTTCTTCCGGCGCTGGCGGGACAAGGGCCTGGTCGCCGAGTTCCACGACCGGCTGCGCGGCCGGGTCCGCGAAGCGTCGGGCCGTGATCCGGAGTCGACCGCCGGGAGCATCGACGCGCAGTCGGTGAAAGGGGCCGCGTCGGTGCCGGTTGCCAGCCGGGGGTTCGACGGCGGGAAGAAGGTGAACGGCCGCAAGAGGCACATCGTCGTGGACACCCTCGGGCTTCTGCTGGCCGTGACGGTCACCGCCGCATCCGTCACCGACCGCGAGGCCGGCTGGACGCTGCTGGAGCGGCTGCGGACGCGGCACTGGCGCATCTCGTAGGCGTGGGCCGACGGCAGCTACCTGCGGCCCCATGGACAATCAAGCGCCGCGTAGCAGCGACCAGACCCGGAGCCGACCAGGTGCAGCAGCCGACGACGCACGATCACCCGGCTTCCCACTACCGCCGGCCGTTCGGATCCCGCAACGCGACGCAGGCACCACCAGGGCGTGGAGCTCGTAGGCCGCTTCCATGACCTGGTCAGCCACCTCCCCCTCGTACAGCCGGGCGTTGGCCTCGGTGGCAGGAAACACGTCAACGAGGACGTTCACCCCCTCCCGCGGCACGGCGTCACAACCCGCCCACGCCACCGCACACCCGCGCAGAACCCGCCGCAGCCGCTCATACGCCTCCACGTCGAAGCCACTCCCCGAGCGAAGCCCCTCGTCAAAGGAAAGCCACGCACCGACCAACTCCCCGAGCGGACCACCCGCATACGCGCCCACCTGCTGTTCCCTCACACCACCGATCCTACGGACGCACAGCGAAACTGCGATCTCTCGGTTTCATGACAGCACGCGACCTGCATGAGTACCGCCCTGTGACACCCGCCGCCGGCATGACCTCGCCGACAGAAATCCGATCGGAAACCCACACCCCCAGCGCGAATCCCCCGCACCATGCGGCTGTCCACGACCAGGACCATCCATCCCGACACGCCGACCGGGCACACACGAACGGATGGAGCAGAGGCTCCGCTTCCCCACAGCTCACCGAAGATGGGCGGATGCCGACCACCGACGCCGCGGCTCGATGAACAGCGCATCCATGGGCATGCTGCAATGCGGGCGCATGACTTCCAGCCAGGTCACTCCACCGTCCAGGAGACGGCCCATACATCCGAAGCCGTTCCACCCCAGATCGACGAAACAGCGCTCGGCCTGCTGTTCCCGTCCAAACAGTCGCTGACCGTGCAGCGTCCCCTCCCCCCAGATTGCCTGCCCCGCCCGAAGACGGGGGTGCCTTGACAGGCCCAGTGATTAGCCGCCATATTACTTGCATGACGAGGGACGGCATCGACGGCGAGGCGCCCACGCTGGACCAGGCCCGGCGGCAGGTCGAGCACTACGGCCTGGAGGTCGATCCGCAGGCGGTGCTGGTCGCGGTGCGGCTGATTTCGGCGGGCGCGAGGGTTGGCCGGGCGGCCGAGTCGCATTTCGCCAGGTTCGGCCTGTCGACGGGTCGCTACCGCCTGCTCGCCGACCTCGAAGACCACGGCGGGGAGAAATCCCCCTCGCACCTTGCAGCCGACCTCAATGTCTCCAGGGCCACGGTCACCGGCCTACTGGACGGCCTTGAGCGCGAGGGCCTGATCGCCCGCCGCCCGTCCACGGAGGACGGCCGGGGCACGGTGGCCATCCTGACCGCACGCGGGGCGCAGCGTTTGCGCGACATGGCGTCCGAGCATTTCGGGCGGCTCGAGGCGATGGTGGGCGGGCTTTCCGTCGAGGAGCGTGCAGTGTTCCTGGATCTGCTCGCCCGCGTCGTGCGGGGCAGTGCGGCTCTGGCCGCCGACTGATCCGACTCTCTACTGATTTGGCGCCGCCCTCCGGGTAGGGCCTCTTTTTACGAGGTAATAGTTAGCCACCTAATTATATTGGGGCGGTGCAGGCCTGCCGCCCCCGCCGCGCACCTTCGCTTCCCTCACACGAACGAGAAAGAGGCCAGCATGCCCGCAACGAAGGACAGAACCAGCCGAAACCACGCAGCCTCCCGGCCATCCCGGCCGTTCACCCTGTGGCGCGAGGTACTGACCGCCTACGCCGCCCCCGCGCTGATGGCCGGTACCGCCGGAGTCGTCACCGGGCAGCAGGACCTGGCCGTGGCCGCCTGCACCTCCCTCGCCGGCACCTCCGCCGTGGTGGCCTTCCTCGTCGGCACCTGGCTGCGGCACGGCGGGCAGCCCCGACGGTGGACCACCACCACGCCGCGCGTCGCCCTGACCGCCGCACTCGTCATCACCGCCACCGGCGCGGCGGCCCTGCTGGGATGGTTCACCGCCCAATGGCTGCCCGCCCACACCCCTGTACCCGCCACCCCGTGGCTGGAGCGCCTACGCATCGACCTGCCCGTCTCCGCAGCCCTCGCCACCACCATCGTCACCCTGCGCTGGCGCAGCACCACCACAGCATCCCCGGCATAGCCCACCCCGGCACCGGGCCCACCCGCCCCCACGAACCCAAGCCCGACCGAGCCACGCCGGCAGCACCCGCCGCCGGGAAGTCATCAAGGAAAAGGAATGAGCACACGATGATCGTTGTCATGGGAGCGACCGGAGCGACCGGGAACGCCCTGCTCCACAGCCTCCGCGCACTCGGCGCACCCGTCCGCGCACTGACCCGTACCCCGCACAGGCCGATCCCCGGCATGACCGGCGCACACCAACCGTCCGTCGAGGTTCAGTACGCCGACGCCACCGACCCCCACTCCCTGCGCACCGCCTTCAAGGGCGCCGACCGGCTCTTCCTCGCCATGGCCAACAGCCCCGCACAGGTCGAACTCGAAACCCGCGTCATCGACATCGCCGCCCACACCGGCATCGGACACATCGTCAAGATCTCCGCACCCGCCGCCGAACCCGACTCCCCGGTCGCCATCTCCCGCGGACACCACGCCGTCGAGGAACACCTGCGCGCCAGCGGCCTCGCCCACACCATCCTGCGCCCCTACGCCTTCATGCAGAACCTCCTGCGCCTGGCCCCCACCGTCGCCCAGGGCGTCATCCTCGGCACGACGGGCGACGCGCCCTGCAACTACATCGACGCCCGCGACATCGGCGACGTCGCTGCCGCCGCCCTCACCGGGCCCGACATCGCCCGCGGCACCTACACCCTGACCGGACCCGAAGCCGTCTCGTACCCCGGACTGGCCTCACGACTGACCACCCTGACCGGCAATCAGGTCGACTACATCAACCTCACCCCGGACGAACTGCGCGACGACCTCGTCCACAACGCCCACATGCCCACCTGGCTCGCCGACCACGTGACGGAGATCCAGCAACTCGCCATTGCCCGACCCGAAACCCCCGCCAGCACCGTCAACGACATCCTCGGCCGCCCGCCCCGCACCCTCGACGCCTTCCTGCACGAACACCACGCCCACTTCCGCCGGTAAGGCAACCCGGCAAAGGTGCGCGGTCGCAGCGCTAGGGGCGGCGGGTGGGGGCGTCGTGCAGGAGCAGATCGATCACGGAGTCGATGTAGCCGGCCAGTTGACTGTCGCTGCTGAGAGGGAGCACGCCGGGCAGCCTCGTCGCCAGCTCCGTTCGTACGCCGGATCTTGGTCCGTTGGGTGGTTGGGCGGCCCGGTGTTACTGCCGCCAGAGCGCTCTGGTCACCGGGCCTCGCCCGCGCACGCCCTGTCGACGCGGACTGAACCGACCATAGCCACGGCCAGCCACCGCCCGGCATCAGAAGCACAGCGTTCGGCATCCCGCGTGACATGCGCGGCCGAGAGTTGACGCCCGACGCTGACACCAGCTGCCCCCACCAAAGCCCTCCCCCCCCTTCTCGCATCCCCGCGCCGACCACGCGCGAGCAGCCCCAGCTTCGCAGCGGACCGAGGACGCGGACCGCCTGTTGCGTACGCCGGGGCCTGGTGCCGGCCGCCGAAGAAGGCCGTTCCCGAGCCGGTCAGCCTGTCATTCAACCCCTCAGGGTCGTCATCGAGTCCCTTGGCCCCCTCGCGTCCACGGCACCCGGCCCTGCTGCTGTCAGTTGAACAAGTGGCTGATCCCGCCTTGACCATCCGTTCCGTTCCAGATCACGGCCCCCACCCAGAACGGGAACCAAGAGACCCGTTCCGGCAGGACTGAAGCGGCAAGGAGCCAGACGACAGGCAGAACAGTGAACAGCAAGCAGCAGGACAGTCCCCGGCCGAACGTGTGCGACTGCCCCGTCGAATTCGTAGTCACCTCGCGAAGGTAGGCGACACTCACAAGTCGCACATGAGTAGCCGTACCTACTTTGCCGCTTGCCCCAGAAGCCGTATCTCAACCGAACTTGATCTCTTGATTCTCCATGTGAGGCGTGATTTCGCTCGGGGTGAGGGAGGCATGCGGCGTCTTGTATCCGCTTCATGGCCGAGGGGTGCGCGGCGGCGTCGGTGCTGGGAATGTTGGAGGAGCGGGAGGCGGCAGCCCGAGTGCGGGTGGAGGGCCTGCGGGAGGAAGCCGCTCGGTTGGCTGAGGTGCTGGAGACCGCGGAGATCGAGCTGGATCTACGGAAGAACGAAACGTTCCCACAGCGCGGCACGCGGAGGTCCGGACGGAACTCCTGGGCACGGGCGCCGTGGTGGAGGCCAAGCGGGCACGGGCGGGCCGTACCGTGTTTCTGCCCGGGGACTGGACCGAGCTGAAGGCCCCGCACCTGCCCTTGGAAACCGCGAAGCTGGCGACGCACCTGGTGCGGCCGCTGTGGAGCAACCGGATCCGCTCCCCGTTCGGGCGGATCCTGCCGACCGCACCGCTGCACGAGATGTTCACGGCGGCCTGGGAGCGGCTGCACGGCGAGGCCGGCGGTACCGGCTGAGGTCCCCCCGACCGCGGGCCGGTGCCGTCCCCCTCGCTGGGGTCGGCACCGGCCCGTACGCCGCCGTCAGTCTTCCTCCCTGCGCCGACGGCGGTAGTAGGCGATCGTGACCACGGCCAGGAGCGGGCCCCAGGCCAGCAGCGGGAGGTAGCAGGCGGTCATCAGCCAGGCGGACGCGCCCTTGGGTGCATCGGCGGCACGCATCTCCTCGTTCCACCCGCCACACGCCGCCAGGGTCGTGATCGCGGTGAGCACCGCCGCTCCCCCCGAGGCCGGGACCACCGCTGCCAGGGCGGGGATCCGCCGGCCCCCGAGAACCGGTATCCAGCGGGGCACTCTCTCGCCCCACGGCCGGATGAGGCCCAGGGTGAGCAGTCCCAGGCATTCGGCGAACACGCTCAGCGCGATCAGGTAGAGGGACGTCCACCCCGGGAAGTTGCCCTCGTGCAGCTCATTTCCCTCGCCGAATCCGGAGGGCATGCCGAGGGCCACCGCGCACCGCCACAGGCCCGAAGGCACCAGGCTCAGGGCGGCAGCGTGCGCTGCCCACCGGATCGGACGGGAGACCACCGGCCGGTCCGGTCTCGTGGACGGGGGGCGGGTCGTCGTCGGAAGTGCCATGACGTCTGTGATCCTCTGCCTCTGCTGTCTGTTCCGTGCCGTTTTCCGGACCGTCTTTCCGTGCTGTCACCGGCCCGCGCCGGGCTGCCATCCGGCCGGCAGTGCGGGCAGGTCCGCGTGCGTGACCTTGAAGCCTCCTTCGGTGACCGGTGCGAAGGGGGCAGGGGCCATGCAGGTGCCGACCCTGGGCATGACGGGCTTGCCGTCGACGACGTCGAGATTGCCGACGCCCCAGCCGAAGGAGAACCGGCCGCGGCCCGGGCCTCCGCTCTTGACGCTGAACCCGTAACGGGTGCCGATCTCTTCGGGGTCGACCGACTTGGTGATCACAGCGGTGAGCGTCGCCGTATCGCCGCCCGTGACCAGGCAGTCCACGGCCGCCTCCGCCGTCCGGGTCTCGTTCGTCTCGGCCACCCAGTGGGAGATGGTGACCGTGCCCCGGGCGTCGGTGGGCATGCCCTTCGGCAACGTGTCGACGGGGCGGCTGAAGGGCGCCGCGGTCGCATCCACCGTGAAACGATGTCGTCGTCGGGCGCGTAGGTGTAGAAGATCCGTCCCTGCCCGCTGACCTTGGCCGGGCCGCCCGGCTTGTTCGCGGACGCGGATGCCGGTGCGGAGCCGGATGCGGAGGCCGCATCCGTGGCCGAGGCGAAGGAGGACGGTCCGCTCAGCGCGGCGAAAACCGTCGCGGCGGCGACCGCCCCGGCGGCGATCCGGCGGCGCGGGGTGGAGAGGAGGGCGGGCATACAGGGCTCCTTGATCGGCGACCGCCCGACGGCGGCCGTGGTTTCGGTGACGGGTTCCACCCTCGCCGCGGTGGCGGCGGGCGGACCATCTGCCGATCAGCGGATCTCCCGCCCCGGCAGGGCCGGTCCCTCTGCCGTTCGGCAGAGGGACCGGCCCTGCACCCCACCCGTAGGATCAAGACGTGGGGAAGATCAAGGACTTCGGGCACCGAGACGTCATCCTGACCGCGGCCGCCGTTGTGACGGGGTGTACGGCGCTCGGGGCCATCGCCGTCGTGCACGGCGGCCTGTCGGGGCCCTACGGGGCCACGTCGGCGATCGCGACCGCCACGACGTTGCTGTGGGTCCTGGCCGGCTGGCCCCACTCGCGCGAACGCCTCGCCCCGCCCCTCGCGTTCGCCGGAGTCCTGTCCCTGGCCACCACCGCCGTCGCGACCCCGCCCACGGAACCCGACGCGTCATGGGCGCGACTGGTGGAAGTGGTCCTCCTGCTGGTGCTTCTCGTCGTCGCGGCCCGCTGGGTCCCCTTGCGGCAGGCGGTGGGGGCAGTCGTACCGGCGGGTGCGGCGGTGGCGGCGTGGACCCTGCCCCTGCTTCCGGAGCCCACGCTGCTCTCGCTGGCCGGCGCGGCGGCGTTCTGGTCCCTGCCCGTACTGGGTGCGGTTGTCATCGGGGGCTATCCGCGGCTGATGGAGCACCGGCGGCAGCGCCTGGTCGTCGAGACCCGTCGCTCCCAGCGACTCGAACTCGCCCGTGACCTCCACGACTTCGTCGCTCACGACGTCAGCGGGATCGTGGCGCAGGCGCAGGCGGCACGTTTCGTGGCGCAGGCGGATCCCGGCCAGGCGCTGTCGGCGCTGGAGCGCATCGAGGCGGCCGGGCTCAGCGCGCTGGCGTCGATGGACCGGATGGTGAAGACACTCCACGAAGCGGACTGCGGTGATGCCCGGCCGCCGGGCGCCAGCGGTGTCGAGCCGCTGCCCGGGGTGGACGGGCTGCCCGCTCTCGTCGCGCAGTTCTCCTCCGCGGGCGCGGCCCCGGTGGCGCACCTTCACGTGGCGCCCGGAGCCACGGACGGGCTCTCGCGGACCGCCGGTTCGACGGCCTACCGGGTGGTCGTCGAAGCCCTCACCAACGTCCGCCGCCACGCCCCCGGCGCCTCGCGGGTCGAGGTGTCCCTCACCCCCGCCCGTACCCTCGACGGCGCGCCCGCGCTCCAGGTCGAGGTGTGCGACGACGGCGGCAGCGGGCGGCACGCAGAGCGGTCCGGCCCGCGTACGAGCATGCGGCGGCCGGGGGACGGCCACGGCGGACGCGGCCTGAGCGGTATGCGCGAGCGCGTACGGGCCACGGGCGGCACGCTGACGTACGGGCGCTGCGGCGAGGGCGGTTGGCGGCTCGTCGCCGTGCTGCCCCTGGCGTCGGAGTCCCAGGCGTCGGAGCCGACAGGCGACCTCGTGGCGGCGGAGACCCCGTCGTGAACCACGCCCCCATCCGCATCCTGCTGGCCGACGACCAGGACGACGTCCGCAGCGGCTTCCGTCTCGTCCTGGACTCACAGCCCGACATGACCGTGGTCGGCGAGGCCGCCGACGGAGCCACGGCCCTGGAGCTGGCCCGGAGCCTGCGGCCGGACGTCGTCCTGGCCGACATCCGCATGCCGCGGCTCGACGGCCTTGAGCTCACCCGCCGCCTCGCCGGCCCTGACGCCCCGCATCCCACCCGGGTCATCGTCGTGACCACCTTCGACCTGGACGAGTACGTGCACACCGCCCTCCACCACGGCGCCAGTGGTTTCCTCCTCAAACGCTCCGGGCCCAACCTGCTGATCGAGGGCGTCCGGGCGGCCATGGCCGGTGACGCGCTGATCAGCCCGCAGATCACCGTCCGCCTCCTGCGCCAGCTCACCACGGCCCCGTCACTCCCGGCCACCGCCTCCCCGCCGGCGGAGGCACGCGCGGCGGATCCGCTGACCGACCGCGAGCGCCAGATCGTCCGCCTCATCGCCCGCGGCCACACCAATGCCCGGATAGCCGCCGAGCTCTTCATCTCGCCGGGAACCGCGAAGACCCACATCGCCAACATCCAGACCAAGCTGAAGACCGCGAACCGTGTCGGCATCGCGGCATGGGCCTGGAAGACGGGGCTGGCCACCCCTGAGCCGTGAACCGGCGTGCGGACCCGTCAAGGCCTTTTCGCAGGCCCGCTACGGGGTAGCCGACCAGGGAAAGGGAGCGCGGCAGGACAGACGAGGAGCAACGGTGATCACTCAGGAGCAGCTCGCAGCCATGGCCGGCTCCACGGCTTACACGAGCGGGGGCCAGCGCGTGGGCGGGGTGGAGTACGTCCTGGTGGACAGTGCTCGGGCTCGGGGAAGGCGTCGTTGGGGGTGAACAGGGTCAGCTGACTGGTGGTCATCAGGGCGCGCCAGGAGGCAGCCGCCAGCTGCGACGGCGGAGGTTCCGGTTCCCCGCCCGGCGGGGGCTCACTCGGTGGGGCTGATTCCGTGCAGGAGGGTGTCGACGAGGGTGGCGAGGTCGGGCGCGGTCGCGGGGGCGCCGCGCAGGAGCAGGTGGAACCAGAGCGCGCCCCCCAGCAGGTTCATCACGGTGGCGGGCTCGACGCCGTCGGCGAGTTCGCCGCGCCGTCGGGCCCGGTCGAAGACGACGGTCTCCCGGGCCAGGCGGTCGGCGAAGAACGCGGCCGCGGCGCGGGCGGTCTCGGGCCGCTCGGGGGCTGCGCCGAGCAGGGCGGGCACCAGCCGGGCGGTGTCCGGCCGGGTGAGCAGCCCGGCGATGTGGGCGGCGAGGGCGAGCAGGTCGCCGCGCAGGCTGCCGGTGTCGGGGACGGGCAGGTCGAGTTCCTCCGCGTTGACCAGGGCGGCGGCGAGCAGCGCGTCCTTGGAGGGCCACCAGCGGTAGATGGTGGTCTTGTTGACGCCGGCTCGGGCGGCGACGGTCTCGATCGCGAGGCGGTCGTAACCCTGTTCGCGCAGCAGGTCGAGGGTCGCGGTGTAGATCTCCCGCGCGCGGCGCGGCTGGTGGAGGCGGCTGGGCACCCGCCCATGCTAATGCAACAGAGCGTTGTGTTCTGGTGCCGCCCCGTCTACGCTCCGAGAAAGCAACGGTGCGTTGCATTTTGACTAGGAGGTAGGGGATGACGGCGACGACGGACGAGCTGCCGGTCGTGTTCGTGCACGGGATCCGGCTGTCCGGGGCGATGTGGACCGAGCAGCTCGACCTCCTCGGGCCCGGCCGCCCGGCGCTGGCCCCGGACCTACCGGGCCACGGCCGCCGCCGCGGCGAGCGGTTCACCCTGGACGGCGCTGCGGGGGCGGTGGTCGAGGCCGCCGACCGGCTGGGCGGTCGGGCCTTGCTCGTCGGCGTCTCCCTCGGCGGCTTCGTCGCCCTCGCCGCCGCCGGACGCCACCCCGAACGCTTCGCCG
Organism: Streptomyces sp. R33; assembly: GCF_041200175.1. NCBI lineage: Bacteria > Bacillati > Actinomycetota > Actinomycetes > Kitasatosporales > Streptomycetaceae > Streptomyces > Streptomyces sp. R33. The sequence continues at coordinate 298,627 of NZ_CP165727.1, forward strand.
GGGTCCTCGCCGCCGGCTGCACCTCGCGGCCCGACGCGGCACTGCGACTGCCGTTCCGGCTGGGCCACCGCGCGATGTCCGCACTCGCGGACGGCGGGGAGGCGCTCGGCGCGCGGATCCTGCGGCGCGTGCTGCCACCGCAGGTCGCCGGTCCGGCCGTCGCCGCCGGGCTCGCCACCGAGGTCGTCCCCGACGTGCTGGCCGCCGCCCGCGACCTCGACCCGCTCGGCGACCTGGCCCGCTACCCGGGGCCGGTGTGGCTGGTGAACGGACGGCACGACCACTTCCGGCGCCACGAGCGGCAGTTCACCGCCGCCAACCCGCGGGCCACCCTGGTGCTCGTCCCCGGCGCCGGCCACTACCTTCCGATGACACACGGCCTGCGGTTCGCCCGACTGGTCGCCGACTTCGGCCGCTTGGCGAGGAGTTGAGGGCGCTTCGGGGGCGGTCGCCGGCCCCGGGCGTGGTGGTGCGCCGCTGCTTCGGCGGGTTTCGGTCGTCGACTAAGGGCTGTCCCGTAACTGCTGGTCACGGGTGAGATGATCTTGGTGTGGCTGGTGTGATCACGGCGTCTGAGCCGTTCTGGATAGCCCCGTTCACCGGGCTGAGCCCGCGTGCCTTCGGGAAGCTGGTGACGGTTTTGCGGCGTGAGGGTGCGGACGCGGTCCGCAAGGGCCGGCCGTGGAGCCTGCGGCTCGAGGACCGGGCCTTGCTGGTCGCGGCCTACCGGCGCACGAACCTGACGATGCGGCAGCTTGCTCCGCTGTTCGGGGTATCGAAGTCGGCGGCGGACCGCATCATCGACCATCTCGGGCCGATGCTCGCGCTTCAGCCCCGCAAACGGTTCACCAAGGACACCGTGCTCATCGTGGACGGCACGCTGGTCCCCACCCGCGACCACACCATCGCCGAGCAGTCCAAGAACCACCGGTACTCCACCGCCCATCAGGTCGTCATCGACGCGAACACCCGCCTCGTCGTAATCCATCCGAGGGGCGCGGCGGGGCCGTCAGGCGCGCTCTGGGGGCCGGCTGCGGCACGGTGACGGGATGCGCCGTTGCTCCCTGCCTCTGCTCCTCGCCGCGCTCCTCGCGGCCTCCGGACGCGTCACCGCCCATCCCGCCCCACTTACGGTGCTCACGCCCCGGCGCCGTGATTCGGGGTAGGGCGGCGGTCAGACCCTGACCGCCCGTTCTCGATGACGAGGGCCACACCCGCTCGCGCCAGGCGTTCGGGCCGGGGAAGCGGATCGCCGCGTCGGAACCCCGAGGAGCGATGGGGGGGCGAACTAGGCCTGGCTATGGGACAGTTCATGATGTCGTGTCACCGGCTGCTGGGGGTAAGGGCGGAATATGGCGGACGAGGGGGACTGGCTGACGGTGCGCCAGGTGAGCACTTTGTGGCCGGGCGTCGGTACTCGCGGAGAGCTGGATGACCACTACAGGGTCCGCCGGCAAGAGGTGGTATCACGCCGATGACGTGCGCCGAGTGGCTCCGCAAATAGCAGCCCAGCCACCCCTCAAGGGGCCGTCCCCGGTACCGTGCTGTCTGCTGCTGATCGTTCTGGCAGCGGGACCGGTCGTGTGTCCGGTGATGGTTATACGAGAAGTGCAGAGAAGCCACGCTCCGACATGCCGTTACGGGGTCGGGGCCTCGCCCTTGTGCGCGTCGCGCAAGGCGGCGCGGCAGGCGCAGTACGGGAGCTGAGCGTGTCCGTCCTGCCGCCCGACCTGCCTCGGCTGCGGACTCTGGTGACCTACCTGCGCGGCGATCTCAGCCGCACTGAGGCGGCCCTGGCCACGGCCGAGGCACGCGAGTGTTCGCCCAGCTCAACGGTCTGCTCAGGCAACTGCTGCGGGAGACGGGGGACGTGACGGCGAGCCGTCGGCCTGCGTAATCGACGCGCAGAGCGTGAAGACCTCCACCAGCGTGCACGCCTCCGGCCAGGGCATTGACGCTGGCTAGAAGATCGTCGGCCGCAAGCGGAGCATCGTCACCGACACGCTCGGCCTCCTCCTCGCCGCGCTGGTCACCGCGGCGAGCGTCCAGGACTCCGTCGCCGGAACCCGGCTCCTGGACCAGGTCGCCGCCGAGCACCCCCTCGTCCGGAAGGTGTGGGTCGACGGTGGCAACCGCCAGCACCTCGTCGAACATGCCGCCACCCTCGGCATCGACATGGAGATCACCGCTCGTAAGCCCGGGACCAGGGGCTTCACTCCAATCCGGAAGCGGTGGGCCGTCGAGCGGACCTACGGCTGGCTCATGCTCCACCGCCGCCTGGCCCGCGACTACGAGCCTCTCCCCTCCCGCTCCGAAGCCGTGATCCACCTCGCCATGACCGACCTCATGGCCCGCCGCCTCACCGGCGAAAACACCGCTTTCCTTCGGCTCGACGTTTCCGATGAAGGAAAAGCTACGTTGCTTTTCTGCATTTCTAAACACGTTCACTGCGGCATGAATTGCGTTTCCGCAGGTCAACTGCGCAAGATTGTTGCAATGGAGTTGAAATTAACGCAACGAGAGGGTCTCATTTCGTTGCATTGGAATGCAAGTGAACGCCATGCCCGGAGGTACTACGAGCGGGCGTCGTCGAAGGCCATGTCAATCGCATCAAGATGATCAAGCGCCAGATGTTCGGTCGCGCGGGCTTCTCCCTCCTGCGGAAACGGGTCCTCGTATCCTGATCACCGAATCATGCAGGAGGAACTCGATGGCGGCACCGTCTGCGGGTATGCGAGCCTCCTTGGCCCAGATGCCGATCGAGAAGACTGTGATGACCCGCGACGACGCTCTCAAACAGCTCAGCCACATCGCGCGCGAGAGGGCCTTCGGTAGGCACGTCGGGTCTTGATCGAGGTGCGCTGAATCCATGTCGATCGACCGGCCCGTATCGGCGGGACAAAGTCCTAACTGCCGGATCGCCGCCAGGGGCATATCCTAGTAAATAGGTCGTCGCACTCTCACGTGTGGCGTCCGGAAGGGCGACCCCGGCGTGTGAATGTGCCGGGGTCGTTGTATCGCCGTCGTCGCGCCGCAGGGGGCGAGGCATGATCCATTCAGCCGATGTACGGGAATGGCGCGACTGTAACGTCCCACGCGATGCCGAGCCCATCGAGACGGCGGACGAAGGCCGTCAGGCCATGTAGGCCGGCCTGCACCTCGTCGAGCGCGAATCTGGTCTCAGACCGTGGGCCGCCTCGCCGAACAGGCGGGAGTGTCGGCCCGCACACTCGCCCGGCGCTTCGCCGAACAGCTCGGCCACAGCCCCGCCAAATGGCTGCTCGCCCAGCGCCTTGCCGCCGCCCGGGCCCTGCTGGAACAGACGCAGCTGCCCGCCGAGGCCATCGCCATCCGGGTCGGCCTGTCCTCCGCCCTCAACCTGCGACGCCGCTTCCGGACCATGCTGGGCACGACACCCGGCGCGTACCGATGAGCCTTCGGCCGCTGAACGACCGGGCCCGGCGGCCCTCGCCGGATGCACCCCGAAAGGCCCGCGGCCTGTCGCATCCGATGCAATTGGCGTCGGTAGGACCAGCGGTACAGCTTCTCCGGGTGCGCCAAGGGGGTGCGCCGGCTGGGTCCTGCATACAGCGATCACCCAGTCCGACAGCCCCGGCGAGCTTGTTGCCGATCTCAACCGAACTCAACTTCCGTGACTCCGAGGCCTCGACGCCTTCGTCCAGCGCCGCCCCACGGCAGAACACGGCAAGCCGCTCATCACTGGTAGCAGAACCCGAACGATGAGCAGCGCCGGAATGAGCCGCTTCGGCGTGCGCCGCAGGGGGGACACCGACGCCAGGGCGGCCCACTACGGCGGCAGTGAGGGTCCTCCTGATGCCCTGGCATCGATCCTCACGCAGCGTCGAGACGGCAAGTGCCCTCCCGCCGACCCCGCCCCGGCAAGAAGAGGCGGCTGCGCCTCCTACGCACGGGGTGGAGGAGCGTGAGGACGCTCAGGCGCCGGCGGTGACGTCCTGGTCAAGGCACTTGCGGGAGCCGGCCTCCACCCTGGTGCACGGGTGCTCCCGCGCGGGACGGTTGGCGGTGGACGGCCGCGACTGCCGGCCTCAGCCGGCCCCGACCGGCAGGGGGCCCAGGCGGCCCTCCAGCCAGGACGGAAGATCCAGCAGCCGGACCCCTTCCTGTTCTTCGGGGTCCGTACGCGCGACCAGGCACACCAAGTCCTGGTCCCCGGTGTTGACCGGCATGTGCGGGGTGTCGGCGGGGATGTGGATGTAGTCCCCTGCCCGCACGACGACGTGTTCGGCCAGGTCTGGGCCGTGCCAGACCTCGACCTGCCCGGACTGGATGAAAATGGCCGACTCGTGCCCCTCGTGAAGGTGAGGACGCCCCCGCGTCCCGGTCGGCATCACCAGCCGGTGCAGACACAACCGTTCCGCGCCCGCGGACTGGGCGCTGATCCCCGCCCGAAAGTGCCGCCCTGGATCTGCCATGCGGGCAGTACACCAGGCAGCCGGCGCCGTCCGAGCAGTTCCCGCCACCGCCAGCGGCGACCCTCGCCTCACAAGCCGGCGATCACTGGTTCACCGAGAAGCACGTCGGCAGCCGCAACCGCCTCAACAGCGGGATCCACACCTGACCGGGTTGCGGCAGCATCCGGTCGACCGCCCGCACCGACCTACGGGCGATAGATCATCTCCGCCAGGAACGCCACGATCAGGGCCCACACGCCGATTCCGAGCAGCCACCACCATTCGAAGACTGCGCCCGCAGCGACCATGGCGGCCCCGCAGAGCACAAGGGTGATGATCTTGATCCGCATGGGGCGTTCCGGCGTTGACGTCATGTTCTGGCCTGCCTTTCCGTCTTCCCTCGCGGAAGTTACTGGTTGCGGGCTGCAGCGGTCAGCCGCCGACGTGGATGCCGGGGCGGCGGGCGGGGTCGGGTTCGTGGCTGCGGATGATCTCGCGGGTGACCGGTGCGGTGTCGCCGCGGCCGAGGAGGAAATAGCGGACCATGTGGACCAGCGGGCTTCCTTCGGCCCAGGCGAAGTAGCAGTGCGGCTGGACGTCGGTGGCATTGCGCAGGGCCAGCAGGATGGCTGCGATGGCGTTCGGTGCGGCCGGAGCGTCGGCGCGCAGGATCCGGTGGCCGTCGACCTCGACGCCGTGGACGGTGAGGGTGTCACTGAAGTCCGAGGGGTCGATCACGTCGATTTCGAGGAACAGCACGTCGGCAGAGCCGGGCACCGGGTTGACGCCGCGCTGTTCACGTTCCTTGGCGCTGTACTCCTCGACGTCGCCGGCCTGGCGGCGGTTGGCAATGATGTTGATGGCGTTGTCGTGGGCGAGGGTGTCGTCGATGAACCGGCGGGCGTCGTGGTCGAAGACGATGCGGTCGGCGCGCAGTTCGGTGGTGCGTGAGACGCGGGAGATCAGCGACACGATGATGATCCCGGCGATGAAGAACCCGGAGATGACGAGGCCGTCGGGCTTGTCGATGACGTTGGCGACCAGGGCGTAGAGCAGGACCGCGGTGAGCAGGGCGAAGCCGACGGTGGCCGCGCGCCGGCGGTGGCGCGCGACGGAGACGGTGACGGCGAAGGCTCCGGAGACCATCATGGCCAGGATCCCGGTGGCGTAGGCGCCGGCCTGTTCGTCGACGTCGGCGTCGAAGGCGATCGTGATCAGGATGCACAGGGCGGTGTAGACGATCACGACGGGGCGGACAGCGCGTCCCCACTCGGGGGCCATGCCGTAGTCGGGCAGGTAGCGGGGGACGATGTTGACCAGGCCTGCCATGGCGGAGGCTCCGGCGAACCAGAGGATGAGGATGGTGCTGATGTCGTAGACGGTGCCGAAGGTCTCTCCGACGTGCTCGTGGGCGAGCCACGCCAGGGCACGGCCGTTGGCGGCGCCGCCCGGTGCGAACTCCTCGTGCGGGATGAGGAGGGTGGTGACGAAGCTCGCGGAGAGCAGGTAGACGCTCATGATGAGCGCGGCGGTGGTCAGCAGCCTTCGGGTGTTGCGGATCCGGGAGCGCAGCCGCTGTTCGGCATCGGCGCCCTCGGCGGCGACGAGCGGCATCATGCTCACGCCGGTCTCGAAGCCCGACAGGCCCAGGACCAGCAGGGGGAAGGCAAGCAGTGCCGGGCCCATCAGGTCGCCAAAGCCGCCTCCCCCCGATGCGAGGGCGTCGGTCCACGCCGACCAGGCGCCGGGGGTGGTGAACACGTGGACCAGGCCGATGCCGATAACGACCGCGTTCAGCGCGAGGAAGATGGCGACCAGGGGGATGGCCACGCTGACCGCTTCGCTGAAGCCAAGCAGGAACACCCCGCCAAGCACCAGCAGCAGCGCCACTGTGAGGGCGACTTCGTGACCGTGCAGCGCCGCGGGGAAGAACGGGTTCTCCACCACGTGCACCGAGGCGTCTGCGGTGGACAGGGTGATCGTGATGATCCACGAGGTGGCCACGAAGCCGAGGAGGACGAGCACGAACAGCTTCCCCCACCAAAACGGCAGCAGGTCCTCCAGCATTGCCACCGAACCGGCGCCGTGCGGGCTCTCCTTCGCCACCCGCCGGTACATCGGCAGCATCCCCAGCAGGGTCAGCGCCACGATCAGCAGCGTCGCCAGCGGCGAGACCGCCCCGGCTGCCAGAGCGGCGATCGCGGGCACGTACGCGAGGCTGGAGAAGTAGTCCACTCCAGTCAGGCACATCACCTTCCACCACGCGTGCGGCTCGGCGTGCGCCTCGCCTGCTGCCGGCCCCACCGGCTGCACGCGGTGGCGCAGCAGCCACTGCGCCAAGGCGCCGGTCGGCTGGGCCCGCGGCGCGGGGCTGTCCACCGCCTCCGGCATCATCGGCTCGTTCGCTTCCCTCATGTCCCCCATCAACCTTTCCCGACCGGCCACGAGCGATGCCTCGCGACGATGATTGAGTATGCGCTTGTCGCCCCTGCGGAGCAGGCTGGCTCGCAATGCGTGCCCCCGCTCGGTCTGCCCCTGCATCGCTGACCACCCCTCGAGTCGCTCTCCGGACCGCAACCGCCCACGTGGAGCGGGCAGCAGGAAGCGCGGTGCCGCGTAACCGACCAGGAGCAGGTATGGCGCTGCCAGGGCCAGTCCGACCACGGTGGGCACGAGGACGAGGGCCGTCTTGCGTGCCCGGGCCGCGGCCACGACGCCGCCCGCGGTGAGCAGCGGCAGAACGAACCACCACGCAGCGGCGAGCGGTTCCCGCAACGGCACATTGCAGGGGCGGCACAGGGTCCGCCCCTGCAGCGCCCGTACATGGTCGTCAAATGCGAGGTGCCATCCGAGGTGCCCCTGGATCTCGCCCGCACGGCTGAGCCGGGCGGGGAGACCGCCGTGACGGAGGTACGCCTCGATGACCCATTCGGCGCTGCCGAGGGCTGCTCCCGCAACTAGCACGAGCAGCACGGCCGGACGCCGCCACGCCCGAATCCGGTCCCAGACCCCGTACAGCTCGTCCATCGATGCCGCCGCCCGCCGGTCGTCCGGAGTCGGCCAGCCGCGCGGGACGTTGGCCGGGGAGTAACCGCGGCGCAGGGCGTAGTCGGTGATGACGGGAAGCACCGGTGGACGACGTCGACGGTGGCGTCCGCGTCTTCGGGAAGATCACCAGCGGCATCGACCTGCTGGAACAGGTCGCAGACGACGGATCCGACAACGCCAACGGCGAAGGCGACGGCGCCCCCAAGTAGAAGATCACCATCCAGCACGTGGCCATCGCCCACCAGTAAACCGGGGCAACGGCTCTGGCAGCGTGGCGGACGCCAGGGGCACCACCGCCGCCCCGGCGGCCGCGGCCGCCCGGGTCCTCATCAAGGGACACGCCACCTTCTGCCTCATCACCACCGCGTCCAACAACCTCACCGCCGACGGCATCACCCTGTCGGCCATCGCTCCCGCCAGCCTAGGAGGGCAGAGCGTCTCGGTGATCTGGGCCGGGAGTCCATGCGCGGCGGCACTGCGGGCCTTGACGATTGGCTGTGGCGGATATTTCGTGATGGTCGAGGCTGATCACCAGATCAGCCTCCTGTGAATGTGGGCCTGTCACTCCCCCCGGCTAGGGTGATGCGGAAGCACAGCACGTGCCTGTGGGGAGGGTAGGCGTCATGCGTGGCGGCGTTCAGTGGCTTATAGAGCAGGATGACTGGCAGCACAGCGTGGTCTTTGCACGCGGCATCTCGCCGGAGGAGCTGGGGTTGCGCATGGGGGGCGCACGCGGATCCATCGTTTCGCCGATCACGGACGCTGAGGCATGGAACATGGTTCTCGACCTGGCGACGGACGACGATGACGTGGTGCGCGTCGGTGCGCACGGTGGGTGGTCCTTCGCCGTTGAGTACGGGCTCGGCGACGGTGCAGGACGACTGGCCGGCATTTCCCGGAACGGAGTGGAGGCGGTTCACCTCGACCCGTCCGTGGACCATCCACCGGCGATGTTCTCCTACGCAAGAGACGGTGTGAACGTCAGCAGCTTTGGAATCGGAGAAGAGGTCTGGCGGTGGGGTGACCAGCCGGACCTCCTGCTACCTGAGCTGGTAGCGGCTGGTGTGTTGCACTCCGACGGCGAGTACGCACGACCGGAGGACGAGTCCTACCAGGACCGGGACCGTCACACCCTGGCGATCATAGAAACCCGGTTCGGGCTTTCCCTTCCCCGTGGTGCACTAGAGAACGAGCGTCTGCCGGCCTTCGTCATCGTCTGAGTGACAGCCGACTTCAATATGGCAGATGGTCATGGCGGTTGAGCGAGGACGAGAGTTCGCAAAAGGCCGAAGGACGCTCGTCCGTAGGACCGGCGTTTGATGAGCTTGATGCGTGTGACCTGACCTTCGACGGCGCCGGAGCTCCAGGGCAGCGTGAGGCCGTTGACGACGGCTTCCCAGTCGTTTTGGAGGGAGGCGGCGAAGTCCTGGACCGGCTGTGGCCCCTCGTCGAGAGCCCGTGTCATCCAGTGGATGAAGTCCTGGCCTCGGCGTTCGCGGGCGATCCTGCTGAACTCGTGGGCGAGGTCGCGGGCGCTGGCCAGGTCGGGGCAGGCATCCAGAATGCGGTCAAGCTGGTCACGCTGGCTGTCGCTCAGGCTCTCCGGGCGCCGCATGATCCAAGTGGTGATTCGACGGGGGCTGGGAATCGGCTGCGTCGGTTCGAGGACGGCGGTGCCGGCGCGGAGGGTCGCGACGTACTTGGTGACCACAACGCGGCTGCCACGGTAGCCGCGCTCAGATGAGGACGGTGCCGTAGGTGGCGCCCCTGCGGAACGCGAACTCGTCGATCCCCAGCACCGTGACCTGGCCGGACGGCGGGTCCGGGAGCCGCCGGACTTCCCGAAGGATCACGTCCCGGCTCGCACGCAGTGGCAGGTAGTTGGCGAGCCGGGCGCCGGCCCGGCCACCGACGGCCAGCCCGATCGCCTGCACCATCCGGGCCACTGCCGGGGTGCGGCGCCGATACGGCGTCGTCAGGTGTTCCACCTGCTCCGCGACGGTCCGCCGCTTGCAGGCGGAGTTGTCACAGAAGAACCGGCGGACCATCAGCCGGAGAACCACGCGCCGGCCCCCGATCGGGCGGTCCGCCAACCGCCGTCTGTACGTACTGTGCACCCGAGAGGCCTCCATACCGCAGGCCGGACACACCGTGGCCCGCTGCCCGGCATGCACATCGATCCTGACGGCGTCCTCAACCACCTCCACACCGTCCACGACAACCCCGTCAACGTCAGGCCACACCAAGTCCCAGATCCGCTGTTCTTCCCCCACGGGCACCATGCTGGGGAACGGACATCGAGGGCTCCACGGGATGTTTAGAACTGACGGTCACGAAATCTCCGCCGCAGCCCTGAAATTCCCCACCGGGCGCTCGGGGGAGGCCTCAGAGTTGCTCGGCTTGATTCACCAGGGCCGCGCCGACCTGCTGTGGTCGGGTTCTTCTCCCTGGGCGCCTCGTTGAGCTGTTCGCGTAATCCTGGGGCGGATGGGGAGCCGGAATTGCATTTTCAGATCGGGCCTGTGCCCCACGATGATCAGCCGAGTAACGCTGGGCGCCCGTCACCGCCTGCCGCCTCGGCGGTGCCTACGACGGCCACGCTCAATGCCGTCATGTAGAAGATCATCCCCAGCACCAAGACCACGGTCTTCCAGACGTTGCCCCGGCGCGTGAATGGAGGAGCAGGGCCACGACGCTGCATGCGATGGCCAGGATGGCGCACAGGGAGGCGCCGTAGATGGGCCAGGATTCGTTGTTGAGGGCGACGAAGACCACATCGCGTTAGGCCGAGGGTGGTCATGATCCCCGCGACGGCGACCAGGGCGCCGGCCAGGATCTAGGCGACGGCGTCCAGGCGCCTGCCGACATTGGCTTGGACATCATCCGGTTTCGCCGTCAGCGGCTGATGCTCGCGGCCCGCGCCCGACCTGGGGACCCAGCTCATGGCACCACGCTACGGCCGCGCCGGGAGGCACGCCGTTCGGACTAGCCCGAAGGGGCGTAGACCGAACGAGCGGCCACAGATCGTGGAGATCACCGTTGCAACCCGGTAAATCCGGCGTCTAGTGCGGCATCCCCACGAGAACAAGGCCAAGGAGTGGGCGGCCCCAGCCCGTCGGCCGCCTGCCGCTCACCAAACTCCCCCAGTCCGTTGAGAATCGGGGCTGTCGCAGCTGCGGCCCTCAGCGCCGGCGGCGTCCACATCACGGTGCAGATCCGTCGGTAGAGCGGCCTGGACGAATGTCGGCGGCGCTTGGTTCTGGATCACCTTCCGTGCCACGGCCACGGAGGGTCACCGAAGCAGCGATCATGAACCCTCGTGACTGACGCGCTGCTCCAAGACCTCTGGTTCCACGACGCCTGATGGTGTTGTCCTCGACGCCATCGCCGTCCGCGGCGAACTGGTGACCGTCCAAGCCGCCGCGACAACCGGCCGGGCCGTTTGTCCGGCTGCGGAACCAGGTCGACGGGGGTGCACAGTCGGTACGTGCGCCGTCTGGACGACACCACGGCCGGCCGACGACATGATCATCGATTTGCAGGTCCGCCGGTTCCGATGCCGCCAGCAGGACTGCTCCCAGGCCACGTTCGTCGAGCAGGTGCCGGGACTGACTGTCCGTCATAGACGGCGGAGTCAGAGCTTGCAGACCGCCCTACCGCACGTGGCGCTCATGCTTGCCGGCCGTGCCGGCGCCCGGCTTGTCGATGCCATCGTTCACGCAGTCCTTGCCAAACCTTGGCTCACCTCGTCAGCGGTGAGGAGGTCGCCTGCTTCGGCCGCCGCACGAGCCAGCGTCCGCACGAGCCTGCGCACCTCCATGACCGGTGCACGACGGCGACTCTGTACCGCGAGTGCCGTCCGGTCCTGCACCGAGCGAGGTCCGAGGTGGGCAACCAGCCGGCTCTCCTGGCTCGGGTCCTGTTGGACGCGAGCCATGAGTGCCTCGGGCTTTGGCTGCCCCCACGCGGGCCTCACTCGGAGCCTGCCCCGCAGCACCGAACCGAATGATGGAACGAGCGCGTCGCCCGTATACCCCACTCGGCCCAGCGAGAAGATGGACGCGATCGGCAACAACCGTTGACCGTCGACGCGTCCGGTTGCTCCCCCGACGGGGCGGCCCCGCTCCCCTCTTGGAGCATGCCTTTCAGCGGCGACGTGCGCAGGTCCAAGCCCCCATGCCCTGGACCTCGGCGAGTCTCCTCGCCGTTGCGATCTGCTCCGCCTTTGTGGCGAGGTCCGCGCGTGGTGCGTACTTGCGGCCTCCTGCCGCGTTCCAGCTCGACTGGGTGAACTGCAATCCGCCGTAATGGCCGTTGCCGGTGTTCGCCCGCCAGTTCCCGCCGGATTCACACCGTGCGATGGCGTCCCAGTCGCGGTTCGGTTTGGAGTGGACCGTAGCGGCGTCAGCCCCGGAGGTGTTCAGCAGGGCCACCGTCAACAAGACTGCAGAGGCACACAGTAGGGCGATCTTGCTCCGGCCTCGCCGATCCTTGCATTGGCGCGACATCAGTCCTCCTTCGCTGTTGGGGCGGGCCTGCCACGAACAGCGGGTGGGCCCGCGTACGACCGCCTTCGGGCCGTTGCCACAGCACAGCACAGCACGGACCGACGTACCTTCAGCGGCACTTGCCCTCAGCGAAGGAGTGACACCACCCGAACGGACGCTACGGCCCCTCCTGAGGTCTCCCCTGCGCAGTAAGGAACCTTTCCTGAACGGGACACGCCGAGGCGAGGGCTTCAAACCAGTGCACCGTCGACGCCGACCCCGGCCCTACCATCGCCGTCATCGGCGAGCACGACGCACGCAAGACCACCTGCTACGCACCCTCCTCGGTCTCACCCCGCGGACGCTCGCCGAACTTCACATCGGTGGAAGTGAGTTGACCAGGAGCGTGGGTCGGCAACGAGCAAGGGGCCTGCTGATCGTGATCGATGGGATCGGTCGCGGTCGCCCCGCCGACGCCTGTGAGGCTGTGGTTGGGGCCCTGCCCGTCGGATGTGCGGCCGGGTAGGGCCCGTGACTGCCCGGCTGGTCAGCCGGCGAGGGCGGCGAGTCCGGCGTGTTGGAAGATCTTGCGGAGGTTGTGGCAGGCGGCCAGCAGCCGCCACTCGCCGCGGGCCCCGTCCTCGCCGCGCAGGAGGAGTCGAGCGGCCGTTCCGGCAGGTCGACATCTGGCCGAAGACGGGTCCGACGATGGCCTTGCGGCGGCTGTAGGCGGCCTTGCCCGGCTTGGTCCGCAGCTTGCGGGCCATGCGTTCCTTCAAGGTGGCGTTCACCGGCATCCTTCCGCGCGCTGCGAGCGGTACCTGCTCGTCGTGGGCGAGCCGTCCCGTGGCCATGAACGTGTCGGTGCCGCAGGCAAGTTGGTGGTGCGCTTGGAGGCGTTCGCTTCGAGCTTGGTGCCGTCCAGAGCGATGCGGCCCATCTTGACCATGCCGAACCTCTGCGCGAGGTGCAGCGACTGGGTGAACAGGTCCGCGAGGGCGTTCAGGTGGCGGCGGAACCGCGAGATGGAGCGGAAGTCCGGACCCTGGTCGGCGGCCAGGAACCGGAACGCGACGTCCTCGACGCACCTGCGCTCGATCGCCCGCGAGGAGCGAACCCCCCGGTCGTGTCCCGTGGATCAGCAGACGCAGCATCAGCCGCGGGTCGTAGGGCGGGCAGCCGCGCTTTTCGGTGTAGTCGGCCAGGACCGGCCCCAGGTCCAGCATGTCGTCGACCAGGTCGGCGACGAAACGGACGAGGTGGTCCTGGGGTAGCCAGTCGCCCAGCGACAGGGCAACAGCAGGACCTGGTGCGGGTCGAACGCCCTGAACCGCTTGTCCACCCCCACCGGACGTCCCTGCGGCTGCTGCTTTCCACCGGCTCGACCTCGAACAGCCCATCCCCACGGCGCATGCCGCGATCCTTCCGTACCTACGATCACCAACCGGAGGCGGGGCGCTGCCCGGTCGGATAATCCAAGTGCGGTCTGGTCGCCCCGCGTGATACTCCTCCCTGCCATGAGCGATGTTGTGACAGCGCGGCTCGTGCTTCATCCGATGACCGTCAGCGACGCTGAGCGAGTGGTGGCGGGCGAGTCGGATGGCGGTGCCCGATGGGCGCCCGGATACCCCACCGATGGGGACGTGTCTGCCGCCAGGCGCTTCCTGGGCACCTGCGCGAGCACCGCAACCTGCGCCCGAAGGCAGAGACGGCCTCGCCATTCGGCTCTGAGGAGATGACCGACCGCCGATCAGCCGGGGCGAATCGGCGGCGCACGAAGCGGGCTTCCCATGCCGGGCCACCGCAGCCATGGTGCGACGTGTCGGCGGGACTCAACATGGTTGGTCCCCGGGAGTCAGGTGGACGGCGGTCGGCCCGGCCCGAAGTCACTCCTTGCTCAGCCGCACCGTGTCTCCCGTCCGTCCGCCCGCGACGACGTCGATGCGCACGCCGGTCGCGGGGTCGGTGAAGCTCTGTCCGGGTGCGTACGCGGCCAGGTCCAGCGGGGTGCAGCCGGTGGGCGGGGTCGCGGTCGGGTTCGCATTCATGATCCGAACCGGGCCCTCGCCGGTCCGGGCGGCGGAGTCGACCTTGTAGATGAGGACGCCGGTGGAGCAGGCGGCCGCGTCATTGCCCTCGCCACGGCGGGATTCCGCCACGTATGCCGTCGTCTCGCCCGCCCGCAGCACGGCGATCTTCGTTCCGCCGGGCCGTTCCACCGGGGTCAGCCGTACCGTACGGCGACCGGACGCGGGCAGGCAGGCGACCTGGTCGTCGCGGGTCCAGCCGAGCTTCCAGGAGTGCCAGCCGAGGTACTGCGGGGCGTGGCCGGCGATGTTGCCCATGACGTCCCAGCCGCCCACGTACTGGTGGGTGGCGCCGGTGAACGAGTACAGGTCGGGCAGCCCGAACGTATGGGCGGTCTCGTGGGCCGCGACCTTGTGACCCCAGCGCCACATGTCCTGTCCGAAGGTGACGGCCCATTTGAGGCGGGTGCCGTCGGCGGTGATGCCGGGCGCCGCCGGGTCGTACAGGTAGGTCGGTGAGAAGGGGATGGCGGTCGCCGTCCTGGCGGGGACGACATAGACCATGTCATAGCGGGAGAAGTCCGCGTACGGGTCGGCGGCCGTGATCGCGTCGCGGAGGTACTTCTCGTGGGCCTCGAAGGTGAGGCCGCGCGCGAAGCCGTAGGAGGTGGACTCGGCGGGCATCCGGATCCAGCGGTGCAGTGAGGTGTTGTCCAGTCGCAGACGGCCGTAGCTCGCGCGGCCCATCCAGCCGGCGGCCGGGGCGAGGTGAGCGGCGTAAGGCTCGGTGGAGTCGGTGGCCGGGGCGTCGGGGAAGTCCACGTACAGCGTCAGGACGCGGCGGGTTCCGGTGGCGGGCTGGAACTGGGTCCGGTCGGTGTCGTGGCCCTCGTCCGTCCAGCCGGTCCGGCCGGGGAGGGCGCAGCCGGCGGCCGGGGGCGGCGAGCCGGGGGCAGCGGCCGCGGTGGGGGCGGACAGGCAGGAGATGAG